>JAEWEO010000195.1 GCA_023389295.1 Bacillota bacterium | reverse complement strand
CCTATAGTATGATAGAACACGTGTGCGTTTAACTTAGATTTTTATAATCAATATTAAGACTTGTTATTCTTATTAGTTATGTTAATAGCATTTGCTATAACAATATTTAATGTTTTTATATTTTTATTGTGCAGAAAATAAGAGTCAAGTAAAAAAGGAAAGCCATATAATGGCTTTCCTTTCTAATACCTTATATAAAATGTTATGTAACTTCTTTCTCCGTTTGCTTATTAGGATTTATGGTTTTCTTCCTCATCCTTTATTTTTGCAGCCAACAATGCTCTATAAGCTATATCACCTATTCGTTCCAAAATAGACGGTACTTCTTCCGGCGGTACAACATAATCATCATGAATAATAATGTGTGTTGGACCACTGTAATAATCCATCACTATTGCCATAAATAACACCTCCAGTTAAGGATATGAAACATAGGTTGTATATGTTTCATATTATCTGTTCCGAAAAGAAGTATGAAAGAATGGGTAGTCAGTTGACGAAAATTTTATTTTAGTCAGGTATAAAATTATCCTATTGTTATATTTACAGAACATTGCCTGTATTTATTATTTATGATATTCTTAATAAAATGATTTAATTGTAATGGAGGTATACCATGGATCAATATGTTATATATCTAAGAAAATCACGTGCTGATATAGAAGCAGAGCAACGTGGAGAGGGCGAGACTCTTGCAAGACATGAAAAAGAACTACGCGCATTGGCAAAAAGACAAAATTTGAATGTTGTAAATGTATATCCTGAAATAGAATCGGCAGACACTATAGCCGACCGTCCATATATGGTGAGGTTGCTACGTGAAGTTGAAAATGGTTTATGGACCGGAGTAATTGTAATGGCGGTAGACCGTTTAGCACGTGGTGATACAAAGGATCAAGGCATTGTTGCACAAACATTTAAGTATAGTTCTACTAAGATAGTAACACCGGCAAAAACTTATGATCCAAATAATGAATTTGATGAAGAATATTTTGAGTTTGGTTTATTTATGTCAAGACGAGAATATAAGACAATCAATCGTAGACTACAACGTGGTCGATTAGCATCTGTTAATGAAGGTAAATATGTAGCCAATCAACCGCCCTATGGTTATGTAAGAAAGAAACTAAATCATGAAAAAGGGTATACTCTTGAACCTTTTCCCGCTCAAGCAGAAGTAGTAAAAATGATATTTGACTTATACACTAACGGTGTGAAACAAGATGATGGTACTTACATGAGAATCGGAATATCAAAAATCTGTAGACGGTTGAATGATATGAATATAAAGCCTCAAAAAGGTGATGCTTGGGTATTATCCAGTATACGTGACATATTGATAAACCCGGTTTACATAGGAAAAATTCGATGGAACTGGCGTCCGGCCAATAAGAAGATGGTTAATGGTAATGTTGAAATTGAGCGTCCAAGAAATAGTAAATTGATTCTGACAGACGGTTTGCATCCTGCTATTATAAAGGACGATGTTTTTAACCTTGCTCAGCAAATAATCAGTAGTAATCCTTCTAGTCCAGTAACAGAAAGAAGTACCATTCAAAATCCATTAGCCGGTTTAATTGTATGCAGTAAATGTGGACGTAAAATGATCCGGAAAATTAATCGTAAAGGTCCTGATACATTAATGTGTCCTGCAACTCATTGCGATAACATAAGTTCTGCTCTTATTTATATTGAAGAAGAACTTCTAAAATCACTTCAGACATATATTTCTGTGACTAAAGTAAATGTAAAAGAACTCAAAAAGCAAGATAACACTAGCCCTTCAAAAGTTTTTGAAAGTCAAAAAGAAAAATTAGATCTAGAAATTGCTGAATTAAAATTAAAGCTAAAGAAAATTTATGGATTTGTGGAAGATGGTACATATAATGCGGTGATGTTTCACGAGCGTTATAATGAAGTTACGGAGCAGCTTCAGATAGTTCAGGAAAAAAGAAATGCCATAAATAATTTAAGTCAGAAGGAAACAAATAAAGCCAATAATCTTGTTGAACTTATTCCTATGATAGAAAATGTAGTTAATATCTATCATACACTACCCACAGCTCAAGCTAAAAATAATATATTAAAAGAAGTCCTAATTAAAGTATTATATTCGAAAAATAAATCCGGACATTTCAAAGGTAATAATCCAAGAGATTTCGAATTACAGTTATACCCTAAGTTTATTGAAAATAATAACCGATAGCATCTGTGTGCTAATTCTTCTGTACCAATATCGGTTAACAAACCTGCTACTTTTCTATTTGGCATAGCGTAACGTTGAGATAAATACCGCATGGAAGCAGCCAGTTCACCATCGGGTCCGCCGAACTGACTCATAATAACCATTGCCAGTTTAGGATTGCACTGATCGATTTTTACCGGGTGTTGTAATCTTTTTTCATAACTCCACATATACTAGCACCTTCCTTCCCACGGCCAAGGTCCTTCTACCCATGCCCACGAACAATCATTGTAAACACGATATGATTCAATCGGCCCAAAACACTTAGCGTATTCTTCAACTGCTTCATTTCTTACTCTGGAAACTCTTTCCCAGTACTCTAAAGCGGCTCTGTCTGTTGGATGTGTATCCAGGAATAATCTGAGCTCATCACAAACAAAGCTAGTTGCTTCTATACAAGCAAATAATTTTTCTCTGTTTTTGCCATCCATCATTTACAACCCCTTCCATACCAACCCAAATCCAATTCCTTAAACAAGGTTCCTTTTGCAAGTGCAACAAACTCATTTTCGTAAAGATCCTTAAAACATTGCCAAGGAACATAGCACATACCGATAGGAAATCTCCCATCTACTTCCTCGCAATCTCTTCTATCACAAGTGTCTTCAGGCATGCATCCTCTGCCAACATCTCTGCATACCGGCTCCATCTGTCTGTACTGAGGCATAGTCCTGTTTCCCATATTGCCACGATACGTCCGTCTATCCATATATTAGTTTCTCCTTTCTTAAGTGACCTTGAAGTAAGCCCACTTAATAAAAATATAAATGATCAACAATTTAGCCGTTTGGTTGCTCTATATATATTATGAGATGGGGACAGTTCTGTGCCTGTTCTGTAATAAGAAAGCTATCTCTTTAAGAATGAAACTTTTGAACGGAATAAAGTTATTTTATTTCAAAACGTTGACATAGATAAAAGAATCATTTAATATTTATCTATAAATATATGACAAAAAGTTATGTATTTTATATTGGAGTTTGAGTGTCTGGAAAGGAAGTATACTTCATGCATCATTTTATCATAAACCCGAAGTCCAGTTCCGGTAGGGGCATCCGCTATTGGTGGATGGTTAAAGCTGAGTTAGAT
>JAEWEO010000125.1 GCA_023389295.1 Bacillota bacterium | reverse complement strand
TCACATCACTATCGATAATAATTGTGTTGATGGCGCTAATGGGAGCTACTTGTGCGAAAGATACATGACCAACCTTGCTGCTATCGCATAATAATATGGACTCCGATGAGATCCTAATAATATTACTGATATCAGTAGATAATTGTATGGTTGGCACAGTAACTCCATTTACCAAATGAAGACCGTTACACGTAAAAAATGCTTTATCTATATTAATATTTGGTAAGGGTGTGCTAAAGGTATTTATGTAGTGAAATCCATTTCTGATAATTCCCCCTAATAAATAGATGGAAAAATTAGTGCTATTTTCGAGAAACGTTGCGATGTTAATGTCATTTAATACTATGGTTAAGTCCTTTTTACTAAGTAACTGCTGTGCAAATTGAAGCGTGGTAGTTCCGGGACCAATGGCGATTACATCACCATCATCTACAAAATCAATAGCAGATTTAGCGATCGCAGTTTTTTGAGATAACATGTA
The DNA here is from genome assembly GCA_023389295.1 of Bacillota bacterium. Classification (GTDB taxonomy): domain Bacteria; phylum Bacillota; class Clostridia; order Lachnospirales; family Lachnospiraceae; genus Mobilitalea. The sequence goes on along the minus strand of JAEWEO010000125.1, from coordinate 10,207 downwards.
TGCTTCATTTTGAGATGGTGAAGCCTCCAACTTTACCTTAGAATTATATAAAGCACCACCATGGGTTCGGGTGATCAATTTAGCTTCTTGCATTTCTCTTAAATCATTGCGTATGGTGGATGCTGAGACTTCAAATAAATGGCACAAATCGGGAACTATTATTTTTCGATTTGTTTTAAGCATTTCTAGGATTATTTGTTTGCGTTCTTCTGCAAATAAAGTGCTCTTTTTACGCTTTGGTTCTGTCAACTTCTTTTGTCCCCCTTAATTGTTATTTACTAACAATAATATAGCAAAAATTAGTAAAAATCAATATATAACAAAAAATAATAGAATAATCCAATAGATTTAATAATAAATATGCAAAATGCATAAATAATGCATCGTTAGAGGACATGTGTCCTTATTTTTTGTGTAGACGATATAGTATAATCGTTTTCAGTTGCTAATGTATACTTTTAATAGATTATGAATGGGTATTATGGTACAGATAATATAAAAATGCATGAAATAATGTTTGATATTGCTTTGATAATTCAACAATATTTACAATTAAATAGACAAATTACATTATTTTAACGTTTGGGAAAACGTTATCATCAGATATTATTATGAGCGAATTTTTCTGTTATTTTATACTAATTTAAATTAATTTAAAAAATTATAAATTGTTGTCATGATACATCCAAAATTCTATAATGATAAAACGTTACAAACAGCATAAAAAACTAATAAAAGAGAGCAAATGAGAAGTAATATGCTAAAAATAACCAAAGGAGGAATAACATGAGTAAAAAGCCAAATATTGTGTACATATTAAATGATCATCAGGCATGGTATGGTCATGGTATGAATGGGGGTGTTAAGCCACTTCGTCCGAATTTTGAACGCCTTGCAGAAGAGGGGATAGAGTTCACCAATTCATATTCTGTAACACCTATGTGTGGGCCGGCACGTCGAAGCATGCTTACGGGTCTTTACCCACATACCCATCAACAGGTACATAATGAAAATGATCCGCCGTATTGCCATGAAGTATATTTAGACAACTTAGCGGAAGCTGGATACCAGAATTTCTATTATGGTAAGTGGCATGCTGGTCCTGGTAGTGCTTATGACCATCACACCAAGGGATTTTCCTATAGCGGATATGGTAACCCATATAATATGCCGGAGTACGAAGAATATTTGAAAAAGCGTAATTTACCAAGGGCCACTCACTATATTGAGCGTGTGTTCGATCAGAATAGCTTTGCACCTTCTAATTTCTTTAATAAGCTTAAGGAAGGTGAGAATTATCAACAGGAAACCTATTGGTCCGGTGAACATGCGGTAGGAATCACGATTACACCAAAGGAAACTCATGAAGCTTTCTTCCTTGCTAATTTGGCATGTGAAAAACTTGAGGAACTTGCAAAATCAGATAGCGATCAACCGTTCTCCTTACGCGTTGATTTCTGGGGACCTCATCAGCCGTTTTTCCCAACTCAGGAATTTGCTGATCTATATAATCCTGAAGATATACAACAATACCCGTCCTTTGATAATGACCTAAAGGATAAACCAAACGTATTAAAAACAGAAGCGAACAAACCACTAGGCGATGGAAAGAATATTATATATCCGAATCCTCTTCCTTGGTCTGAATGGCAGAAGGTTCTTGCACGTTGCTATGCACAGATAACGATGGTAGATGCAGCAGGCGGTATGGTACTAGATAAACTGAAAGAACTTGGACTGGATGAGAATACCATCATTATCTGGACAACAGATCATGGCGATGCAATTGCTTGCCACGGTGGACATTTCGATAAAGATTCTCATATGGCGCAAGAGGTAATGCGAGTTCCCATGGCGATGAGCTGGAAGAATAAAATTGCGCCGAAGCAAAAAAATAATGATCTTGTTTTCACTTGTGATTCACCGGTTACAATGCTTGATGCGGCTGGCTTAAAGTTTGGCAATCGCGTAGATGGACGAAGTTTACTTGATCTTGCATTAAATCGCCAGGATGTTCCTAAATGGCGTGACAGTCTCATGTGTGAGACCTATGGTCATGGCTATGGAGTAACAATCATTGGTCGTATGGTAGTAAAAGGTGATTATAAATATGTATGTACAGAGAACGATCTAGACGAACTGTATGATTTGAAAAATGATCCTTATGAATTAAAAAATCTTGCAGTATTGCCAGAATATGATGGTTTAAAAAATGAAATGCGTGAATTATTGAGAGAAAAGCAACAAGAATCATTGGATCCTATTCCTTTGGAAAGATTGCTACCTCAATAACAATAAAATGAAAACATTATAACAAAACAATGGAGGAAAAATTTTATGGGAACAATGAAAAAGGTATTAGCCATTCTTATGCTTGTTGTAATGACAGCTTCTATGGTGGCTTGTTCAAAAGGAACAGAAGGTGATGCTGGAAAATCAGAGGGAAATACAGCAGGGGATGTTAACGGTCAAGAGGATGGCCAAGCAGATGGTACGGATGATGCAACAAATAATGCACCTGAAAAAGTTGTGCTTGGATTAATCGCACAGGCATTTGGAACACAAAGTTTTAATGATGACGTTCTTGCTGGTTTAGAGCTTGCGAAAACAGAACTTGGCGTAGAGACCTTCTCTATCGAAGTTCCGGAAGTAAGTGATGCACCGATGGCTCTTAGAACCTTGATTGATCAGGGAGCTAATTTTATTGTAATTCCCGATGGTGGTTATGTAGATGCAATGTTAGAGGTTACAGAAGAATATCCTGATGTAAAATTCCTATATGCTGCAGATACAATCAGCGGATATTCCAATATCATGTCTATGGTATATCGTGAAAATGAAGCATCCTTCTTAGCTGGCGCTTTAGGAGCACTTATGACTCAAAGTAATAATATTGGTGCAGTAATGGGAGTTGGCGATGATGTTCAATACCGTTATCAATACGGCTTTATGGCAGGAGCAAAAGCAGTAAACCCGGATTGTGAAGTTCAAACTGCATTTACAGGAAGCTATACAGACGTGAATAAGGGTGCTGAGGTTGCGAAAGCAATGTACTCAAAGGGTGCTGACTTTATCGGAACTTATTCTGGTGCAGGTAACCTTGGAGTATTCAATTCCGCAGATGCTGCAGGTGAAGGTAAATACTGTTTTGGTGCTGCAAACGGTCAGTTTGATAAAATGCCTAATAAGATCGTAGCTTCTGTTGTTAAGCCGGTAGACCAAGCTATTTATTCTATCGTAAAGGATTATATGGAAACCGGTAATTTTGATACTTCCAAACCTTTTTCACTTGGTTTAAAAGAAGGCGGAGTTGTTTTAAAATTCACTACGAATGAAGAACTATTAAAAGTTATTCCGGAAGATGTAATGAACACCATGAACGATCTGGTAGCTAAAATTGAATCAGGTGAGATTGCAGTTCCTGGAACAGAGCAAGAGTATGTAGCATTTGACTATACATATACGAAATAAACTAATTTTTATACGAAGGGAAATTGGATATGAGTTCCATAATTGAATTAAAGGATATTACGAAACGATTCCCAGGGATAGTTGCCAATGACCATATTTCAATTAAAATTGAAGAGGGCGAAATTCATGCGATTGCCGGCGAGAACGGTGCCGGTAAATCAACATTAATGAATATTATCTTCGGTCTATATCAACCGGACGAAGGTCAGATATACATACATGGTAAGCCCGTTAATTTTAATAGTTCTAAAGATTCTATTAAGAACAAAATAGGAATGGTGCACCAACATTTTATGTTGGTGCCCAAACTTACAGTTGCTGAAAATATTATCATAGGTCAGGAAACAGGGACACAGCTGAAGGTAGATCGAAAAGGAGCAGAAAAGCGTATTAGTGATCTGTCAAACCAATATGGTTTGAGAATTAATCCAACAAAAAAGGTATCTGAGCTTTCTGTAACAGAACAACAAAGAGTTGAAATTCTTAAAGTGCTTTATCGTGAAGCAGAGATATTGATTTTTGATGAGCCGACGGCTGTATTAACGCCGCAGGAAATTGATGAATTTTGTGATATTCTAATAAGGCTTCGCTCAGCCGGAAAAACGATTATTTTTATTACTCATAAGCTTCCGGAGATCATGAAAGTGGCAGACAGATGTACAGTAATCCGACTTGGTAAGGTAGTCGGTGACTTGGATATCTCTGAGAATACAACCGCGGATGAACTCACTCAAATGATGATCGGTCGTTGTGCTGACATTGGTCGCCAGGCCCGAAAAGAAATGCCTCATGACAAAAATATCATGGAGATTAAAGACTTATGTTATACCATAGATAACACGGTTCAAAAGTTAAACAACATCAGTCTGGAGTTAAAATGTGGAGAGGTTCTTGGTGTTGCTGGTGTTGACGGCAATGGGCAAGAGGAACTGGTGAAGGCAATCTGTGGGTTAATAAAACCGGACAAAGGCTCTATTTTGTTAAATGGTAAGGAAATTATCCATGAGGGAATAAGTGAACGTAAAGAGCTGGGAATTGGTCTCATTCCAGAGGATCGTCACCAGGATGGACTCGTATTGGACTACAGTATTGCTGATAATCTTGTTTTAGGACAACATTATCATGAAGAATTTGCAAAAAAAGGTAAACTAATTAGATCAAGTGCAATTCATAAACATGCGGTTAAAATGCGCGAGGCATTTGATATTCGTAGTGCTAATGTTGATGTGCCTGCCGGTACTTTATCCGGAGGAAATCAACAGAAAATCATTATTGCCCGTGAAGTTTACAATAATCCTAATGTACTAATAGCTGTTCAACCTACCCGTGGTCTGGATATTGGTGCTGTAGAATTTGTTCAACGAACCTTAATTGAGCAGAGAGATAAGGGAAAAGGTGTTTTATTCTTTTCCTTAGAATTGGACGAAATTTTTGCGGTTAGTGACCGTATCGCTGTTATGTTCAAAGGAAGAATTGTTGCGATCGTTAATGCAACCGATGTAACGCGCCAAGAGCTTGGACTTTTGATGCTTGGTTCTAAGATAAAAAAAGAAGGAGGAGAAATTGGTGGCTAATTCATCTAAACGAAATCTAAAGAATAAATTCTTTGAATCGATGGGTTTAAGTGTTATAACATCTTCGATTGCACTAGTTCTCGCTATTCTAGCAGGAGCAGTTCTTATCCTTTTATCCGGAACTAACCCAATTGAGGCATATGGAGCGTTGATTAAGGGAGCTTTTGGTACACCGGTTGCATTTACAGCAACATTATCAAAATCAGTACCCTTACTCTTATCTGGGCTTGCAGTTGCGTTAGCATTCAAATGTTCCGTTTTTAATATCGGTGTAGAAGGCCAATTAATGGTAGGTGCAATGGCTGCAGCAATCGCCGGAGTATATTTTAAGATGCCTGCATTTCTTCATATTCCATTTGTACTTCTATCATCTATGATAGCAGGAATGTTGTGGGCATTTTTACCGGCAATTTTAAAACAGAAAGCTAGTGTAAATGTTGTTATCAGTACAATTATGTTTAATTACATTGCGCAGTATCTAGTGCAGTATCTTATATTAGGACCCTTTAAGGCATCCGGTGCAGCAGCTGCAACACAAACCATTCATGCATCCGCTAAGTTACCAGTTCTACTTCAAAAACCATATAAGCTTAATATTGGCGTTTTGATTGCAATTTTAGTTGTTGTAGCAATATATTTCTTGTTAAATAAGACGACACGTGGTTATGAAATGCGTGCGGTTGGTATTAATCCTCAGGCAGCACATACAAGTGGAATTAATGTTGGTAAGAATATGTTCCTCGCGTTATTACTAAGTGGTGCAATTGCCGGTCTAGCAGGAGGAATAGAAGTCTCAGGTACACTGAACAAAATTATTAATGGTTTTTCTACTGGGTATGGCTTTAGTGGTATTCCGGTTGCTTTGATGGCACATAATAACCCATTTGCAATCATTATAACAGCATTTCTTTTTGGTAGTATGAGAAGCGGATCTTTTATGATGCAGACAAGTGTCGGCATATCGGTAAATATGGTGGATGTAATCCAAGGGCTGATTATCGTTTTTCTTTGTACTGAAAATGTAATACGCTATTATATTAAGAAAAGACAGGGAGGAAAATCAAATGCCTAATTTCTTAATTTACATATTTTCGTCCATGCTTAGTATGGGAACCCCGATTGCCTTAACAGCATTAGGAGGTGTAACCTCAGAGAGATCCGGTGTTAATAATATTGGTCTTGAGGGTATTATGCTTGCCAGCGCATTTGGTGGAGTAGTTGGAAGTTATTTGACAGGGAACCCATGGATTGGTATTTTGATGGCTATGATCATTGGTATGTTGATTTCCTTATTGCACTCCGTGCTCACGATTACTTGGGGAGCAAATCAAGCAGTAAGTTCAATGGCTCTTGTTCTTGTCGCAACTGGATTAAGTGGAGTCGGCTTAAAGGTTATCTTTGGTCAACAAGGTAGTTCTCCACAGGTGAAAAATCTTGCTACTACTCCGATTTTAAAGGGTATTCCTGTAATAGGTAATTTCCTGTCTAATTTATCACCCTTCGTGTATATTGCATTTATTGCATTAATTATCATTCATTGCATGTTTAAATATACGCGGATTGGTCTGCGTATTACAGCAGTTGGTGAGAACCCAAAAATGGCAGAAACAGCCGGTCTTTCTGTTCATAAAATTCGCTATTTTGCGGTTATATTATCCGGTGCTTTAGGTGGTTTAGGTGGAGCATATCTCTCCATTGGTAATATGAATTTGTTCCAGGAGGGTATGGTGTCCGGTCGTGGATATCTAGCGCTAGGAGCTGTTACCATGGGACGTTGGTCCCCTATGGGAGCATTCTGTTCCGCTATGCTGTTTGGTTTATTCGATGCGATTCAACTTTACGTACAAACCATACCGAATAATCCGATACCGAGTGAATTTATTCAGATGCTCCCTTATATTGCAAGCTTAATTGTACTTGCTCTTAATATTACAAAGGGTGGAACGAATGGAATTACATCCGCTGGTAAACCCTATACAAAATTTGCACAAACAAGATAAAGCTTATTTAATTTTCAGAGTGTGCTATAAATATATAGTTTAGTCTAAATAAAATAATAGAATATTGTTTTCTGTTTTTCATGAAGTATTATATGATAAGTAGATAACAAGGTAAAGGCTTGGTGTAACTATGGAGAATCAGGATATTTTAAATAAAGTAGATCATACTGATCTAAATGTAACTGCAACCTGGGAAGATATTCGTAAAATATGCGACGATGGAATAAAGTACCAATGTGCATCGGTCTGTATTCCGGCTTCCTATGTGAAGCAAGCTTCAGAATATGTAAAAGGTGAAGTTCCTATCTGTACAGTAATAGGCTTTCCAAATGGATATGATACAACCGCTGCTAAAGTTTTTATGACAGAAGATGCCATTCAAAACGGAGCAGATGAAGTTGATATGGTTATCAATATTGGCTGGCTTAAAGATAAAAGATATGATGATATTTTAAATGAAATCCAAGCAATTAAAGCAGCTTGCAAGGGTAAATTACTAAAAGTTATAATTGAGACCTGTCTTCTAACAGATGATGAGAAGATTAAGATGTGTGAAATAGTAACAAAAGCGGAAGCAGAATACATTAAGACTTCAACGGGCTTTTCAACCGGAGGAGCCACGTTTGAAGACATTGAACTTTTTAGTAAACATATAGGACCTAAGGTAAAAATGAAAGCATCCGGTGGAATTAAATCAATGGAAGATGCACAAAAATTTATTTCACTTGGAGCTTCCCGTCTCGGTACAAGTAAAATTGTAAAAATTGTAAAAGAGTCAGGAAAGCTAGATTAGTAATAATTGAATTTATAAAAAGTGCGTAGACTTATATAAAAAAGGATATGCACTTTTTTATCGTATAAGAAAGTATACCAGGTACGATATCAATAAAATAAGATAACCGTCTTCGTGCGAGTATCTTGTGTTATGTCCCTGAATAGATCCTATTGCTTTATATTTTGGAGGAATCGTAAAATGACACATCGTATTTTTAAAGAAGTTGCTCAAATAGCTGGGGCTTGTACAGAATATTTCCTACAATTTTTTCAAGAAGCACCTTCGGAATTATTGGATGAATGTAATATTGTTGAAATAAAAAAGGGAGTACGATTTGTTACAGCGGATGATAAGCTTGATAAAATCAGAATGCTATTGGTAGGTAGTGTTAAGGGTTTAGAGGAATATGTTAGTGGAGATACGTATGCGTTTAAACGATTTACACCTCCGGAAATATTCGGCGAAATGGAAGTATTAGCCAATCTCTCTGTTTATCGTGCTTCCCTAAGAGCGGAAACAGATTGTATCGTTGTTACATTTCCACCAAAGCTTTATAAAAAATACTTACAGGAGCATCCGGAGATATTTTCTTCTAGGGTAGAATCAATCTTACGGTTTATTCTAAGTCAGGAGAAGGATAACAGAATTTATTTAATGCTTAATGCCATGGACCGAATCAAGCTATACTTCATACAGGAATACAATCTGCATGAGATGAACAATGTTGCTATTATAAAAAAGACAAGGCAGGAAATAGCGGATGAAATTGGTTATTCAGAAAAAACAGTAAATCGTGTTATTAAAAAATTGTCCGAGGATAACTCTATTAATATTGTAGGAAAGAAGCTAATTGTTTCTGAAACACAGTATCAACGCTTTTTAGAAAGTGTCGATGATATTGTATAATATCAGCATTTTTGATAAGAGAGTTATTGCAGTGACAGGACATGTGACCTTTCTCTGTTTGTGCTCTTTCTTTTATAATAAAGATAAAATAGTAATACTCTCATTGGCAATTAGATTGATCTAGTTGAAGTGGAGAATTACCTTATCTTTGTTTTGAATGAACGTAATCGTAAGGAGGAGTGTATCTATGAATCAAGTATTTGATATTGTGACATCAAGAAAATTAACTTATGAGCAAAAGGTATTCTCACTAGCGCATGCAGCTGAGAATACACTAAATGTTTTGGAGATACCGGAGAAAACAAAATTCTATTTTGAGAAGGAAGCGATTTGTGATCTTTTTGAAGGCAATGCCCCTTATCGCCCTCGTTATATTATGCCGGATTATGAAAAGTACATCAAAAACGGAAGCGAATTTTTGGAAGTAGAGCCCCCTAAGGATTTGGATGAAGTCCTAAATGCATTAATGATAATATACCATCATGTGCCTTCTATCACGAGCTTTCCAGTATATTTGGGTAATATCGATAAGTTGATTGATCCATTTATTAATGAACTAAGTGATGAAGAAGTTAAGAAGAAGCTTAGACTTTTCTTAAACTTTTTGGATAGAACCATAACCGATAGTTTCTGTCATGCCAATATCGGGCCGGAATACACTAGGGCAGGTAAGCTGATACTCGAAGTTGAAAAAGACTTGCAGAATGCAGTTCCAAACCTGACACTAAAATATGATCCGGATATCACACCGGATGAGTTTGCAGAACAGGCTATTTATACAAGTCTTTTTACTGCAAATCCTGCAATCTGTAACCATAAAGCACATCAGGATACCTATGCAGCCGATTATGGTATATCTAGCTGTTATAATATTCTACCAATAGGAGGAGGAGCTTATACCCTTTCCAGACTTACTCTTCCGGGTGTAGCTAAACTGGCAAAGAATAAAGAACATTTCTTGAATGAAATTCTTCCGGATTGTCTAGAAGCACTCTGTCATTATATGAATGAAAGAGTAGGCTTTTTGGTAGAACAGTCAGGATTTTTTGAAAGCTCTTTCTTAGTAAAGGAAGGTCTCATCGACCCGGATAAGTTTGTTGGTATGTTTGGTATTACCGGTCTTGCCGAGTGCGCGAATCTATTGATGGGAAACAGCCACAAAAGGTATGGACATGATGCTGATGCGAACGAGCTTGCCGACCAGATTATGAATATCATTAGTGACTATGTAAGCAAATTCCCTGCGAAATATTCAAAAATTGCCAATGGACATTTTATGACCCATGCACAGGTAGGTCTAGAAAGTGATCTTGGTATAACCTCCGGTGTACGTATTCCGGTAGGAGAAGAACCGGATAATATGTTAGACCATTTAAGGCATAGTGCACGTTTTCATAGATGCATTACAACAGGATGTGGAGATATTTTCCCTCTTGAAACGACGGTGAGAAATAATCCGGCAGCCGTACTTGATATTATAA
>JAEWEO010000108.1 GCA_023389295.1 Bacillota bacterium | reverse complement strand
GCTATGTCAATATCTATGAGAAATAAGATTTGTATCTGTAAATGTTATTTTGAAGAGCCGTGTGCGGGAAAGTCGCACGCACGGTTCTGAATAGGAGTTTACACCGTGAGGTGTGAATTTACTAAACACGAGGGAGGTTACTATGTTTACTAACTATGATAATAAATTAGCTTATCATTATGATGCGGAAGAGTTATGGGTTGAAGCTTGGGGTGAAAATGCTCTTCGAATCAGAGCAACCAAAAATAATGTTATAGTGGATGAAGATTGGGCTCTGAATAAAGTAGCAAAAGAAGAGGTAGTGATCGGGCATAAGGAAGATAGCGCTTTTATTCAAAACGGTAAAATTACCGCTGTAGTAACGAAATTTGGTAAAATAATGATCTACAATCAAAGAGGCGAGCTCCTTCTAGAGGAATATAATCGAAATCGCAGAGATATTTTAGACAGTAAATGTAGTGCGATTGAGGTTGAGGCTAGAGAATTAAAACCGATTGTTGGTGGAGATTATCATCTAACCTGGCGCCTTGAATCCATTCATAATGATGAAAAAATATATGGAATGGGACAATATCAGCAGCCTTATCTGGATTTAAAAGGAATGGATCTTGAATTGGCTCACAGAAATTCTCAGTCAAGTGTTCCATTTGCATTATCCTCTAAGGGATATGGACTTCTGTGGAATAATCCCGGAGTAGGTAGAGCTGTATTCGGTAAAAATGTTATGAGTTTTGAGGCCTATTCTACAAGGCAGTTGGATTGCTGGATTGTAGCGGGTGATTCCCCGGCTGAAATAGAAGAAGCCTATGCGAAGGTTACTGGGACCGTCCCAATGATGCCGGAATATGGTTTGGGATTTTGGCAATGTAAGCTTAGGTATCAAACACAGGAGGAGTTATTAGAGGTTGCCCGTCAGTATAGAATGAGAGGAATTCCGATTGATGTTATTGTAATAGATTTCTTTCATTGGCCGAAGCAAGGGGAATGGAAGTTTGATCCAGTATATTGGCCAGATCCAAAGGCTATGGTGGAGGAATTAAAAGAATTAGGAATTGAGCTGATGGTATCAATCTGGCCGACGGTAGATAAAACCTGTGAAAATTATGAGGAAATGCTGGAAAAAGGATATTTGATACGTACGGAACGAGGGTTTAGAGTAGGTCTTGATTTTCAGGGATCCACAATTCATTTTGATGCCACAAATCCAAAGGCCAGGAAGTATTTATGGGAAAAAGTAAAGCATAATTACTATGATTTAGGGATCAAGATATTCTGGCTAGATGAGGCAGAACCGGAGTATTCGTCATATGATTTTGATAATTACAGATATTATGCGGGGAGTAACTATCAGATAGGAAATTTATATCCTAAGATGTATGCTCAGACGTTCTATGAGGGTATGCAATCGGAGGGTCAGGAGAATATTGTAAATCTGATTAGATGTGCCTGGGCAGGGAGCCAGAAATATGGGGCTCTTGTTTGGTCAGGTGATATAGCCTCAAGCTTTGAAAGTCTTCGCAATCAATTGGCAGCAGGTCTGAATATGGGAATTGCCGGTATTCCATGGTGGACAACAGACATCGGAGGTTTCCATGGAGGTAATCCTGAAGAGGAAGACTTTAGAGAGCTTTTTGTGCGATGGTTTCAATGGGGGACTTTTTGTCCGGTAATGCGTCTTCACGGTGATAGAGAACCAAGACAGCAGCAGTATGGGGTCAGTGGAGGGGCGACCTGTTGTTCCGGAGCTTCGAATGAGATCTGGAGCTATGGAGAAAAGGTTTATGATATCTGTGTGAAATATATCAATATTAGAGAAGGACTGCGTGACTATTCCAGAAGGCTTATGAAAGAGGCCCATGAAAAGGGTACACCAGTCATGAGAACCTTATTTTATGAGTTCCCGGAGGATAATAAGTGTTGGGAGATTTCAGATGAATATATGTATGGAGATCAGTACTTAGTGGCACCTGTTTTATATGCAGGCATGATGCAGCGTAGTGTTTATTTGCCTTCAGGCTGTCAGTGGAAAGATATGGAGAGCCAAACACTTTATCTTGGTGGTCAAACAATCATGATTAAACTATCCTTGGAGGCAATGCCGGTGTTTGAAAAGTATGAAGTAAGGAGCTGATAGTTAAATGAAAGAAAGTAATATCAAGCAAATTGTTTTAAATAGAATTAAAATAAAGGACGAATTTTGGTCAAGTAGACAAAACCTGATCACAGATGTGGTAATCCCCTATCAGGAAAAAATCTTGGATGATCAAATCCCTGGAATGGAGAAAAGTCATGCCTTTGCCAATTTTCGAATTGCTGCAGGAATGGAAGATGGAGAGTTCTATGGAATGGTCTTTCAGGATAGTGATGTAGCGAAGTGGCTAGAGGCAGTAGCTTATTCCTTAAGCATAAAACCGGATACTGAGCTGGAAAGAAGAGCGGATGAGATTATTGATATTATCGCGAAAGCACAACAGGCTGATGGCTATTTGAATACCTATTTTACAATCAAAGAGCCTGAGAAAAGATGGACGAATTTACATGAGTGCCATGAATTATATTGTGCGGGACATATGATGGAGGCAGCCGCCGAATATTATAGGATAACAGGTAAAGATAAGCTGCTACAGGTCATGGAACGTATGTCGGATCACATAGAAAAGCGTTTTGTTACCGAAAGACGCGAGGGTGTTCCAGGACATCAGGAAGTTGAGATTGGTTTGATGAAGCTTTATCATGCTACCAGGAAAGAAAAATTTCTGAAGCTTGCATTACACTTTATTAATGAAAGAGGAAAAAATCCGGAGTTTTTTAGTTGGGAAAATCACAATAGGGGATGGAAGCATGAAATTATGGATCCCTGTAATACAAAATATAACCAGAGCTTTGCACCGGTAAGAGAGCAGAGAACAGCCGAGGGGCATAGTGTGAGGGCTGTTTATATGTATACAGCAATGGCTGATCTTGCCAAAGAAACAAAAGATGATAAGCTATTTGAAGCATGTGAGGCAATATGGGATAATATGGTGAATAAAAAGATGTACATCACCGGAGGGATTGGCTCCAATGCGGAAGGAGAAGCCTTCACCATTGACTACGACTTACCCAATGATTCCGTATATGCGGAAACCTGCGCTAGTGTTGGATTAATATTTTTTGCAAAGAAAATGCTTGATATCCATCCGTCCAACAAATACGCAGATATAATGGAGCGTGCTCTTTATAATGGTGTTATCAGCGGAATGCAGTTGGATGGTAAACGTTTCTTTTATGTTAATCCATTGGAGGTTAATCCGGAGATTTCGGGCAAATTATTTGGTTTTAAGCATGTTCTGCCAGAAAGACCAACCTGGTATCAATGTGCCTGCTGTCCTCCGAATGTTGCACGGTTAGTAACCTCACTTGGTCAGTATATATGGTCGGAAGATAAGGATACCATCTATTCACACTTACATATCGGAGGAAGTGTGGAGTGTACGGCAGCAACCATTCATATGGAGTCCAAGGGCCCTTGGGAAGGTCACGTTACCTATAAGGTTGAACCGAAAGTAAGAGAAAGGGAATTGACTCTTTCCATAAGAATCCCTTCTTATGGAAAAAATGCAGAATTTTTTCTTAACGGTAAACAAATAAAAGAAAAGTTAGATATGCGCGAAGGGTATTGTTACATCAAAAGAGTATGGGAGAATCATGACAAATTAGTATTACTTTACGATATGCCGGTGCGTAAAATATATACGAATACTCTAGTAAAAGAGAACATAGGGTGTGTTGCTTTAGAGAGAGGGCCGATTGTATATTGCTTTGAGGAAAAGGATAATGGAGCTAATATTCAAGAACTTTGGATTAAGAAAGATGAAAAGATAGAGGTAGGAAAATATGAGCCGGAAGTTCTTGGTGGCATAGTGCCATTGAAAATAAGAGGTTTGCGAATTTATGCGCATAATTCATTGTACTTTGAAGGTGGATTTATGCAGCGTGAGGAGGAACTTACTGCGATACCATATTATACATGGGGGAACAGAGGATTAAATCAAATGCGGATATGGATGCATGAATATTAGTTTGCCAGTAATAATTCCAGGGTATAAATATTAAAATCAAGAAGCCGCATTTTATTTATATATATTGGTCTAGAATAATTAAATAGTAAATTAAACCCTTATATATGAAATTAGCTTGTCTTATGATGTATAATTTCTATATAGGGGTTTTTCTAAAATTAGGGGAATGAGAAAAAAAACCTCGATATTACTGCCCACTTATGTTATAATGTCCACGTGAAGCAGATTAGTCCATATAATTCAGCACATTTTGCAAGCTTGTTTGCAAAAATGTGTTGAATCAATAATATCCTTAATTCAAAGGGAAATATGTATATTTTTAAATAATAAAGTGAATGATTCAATGGAATTGAGGGATTTGGAGGAATTTATGTTAAATAACAGTAAAATCAGACTAATGACAAAGCTGGCTGTTTATGAAAACAAAGAAGGCAAAGAGGACATTCGTTTAAGTAAATACTATAAAACAGACTATGTACGATTTCAGGTAATAAAATCAGTCCTTAGCGCGACTTTAGGATATGCATTGATTTTATTATTGATCTTTATCTATAGATCTGAATATATCATTGCAAATGCAGTTGTCTTAGACTATAAGACGATAGGCTCGTATATACTTGGCTTCTACATCATGGTCGTAGTGGTTTACGGACTTGCCTCCATGGTGGGATATTCCATCAAATATGATTCGTCAAGAAAGAAACTGGGGCGGTACTTTAAGCTATTGAAACGGTTGAATAAAATTTATAATGAAGAGACTCCAGAGTCTTAAGTTTGGGAGGAATACTAGATGATGTCTTTGTTGGTTTTTAGAGAACGATTAAAGAATTTTTATCAAAGGTATGATATTTATGTTACACCAGTAGTGAAGTTTATCTTCGCATTGGTATCCTTTATTGCGATTAATAGTCAGATCGGATATGATTCCAGAGTAAAGTCAATACCCGTAGTGCTGGGAATGTCCTTACTTAGTGCTTTTACACCTTCAGCGGTATTAGTTCTGCTAGCCGCTTTAGTTGCTGTTGTTCATATCTATTTTGTTTCACCAATTATTTCGATTATGGTAATTCTTTTACTTATGATTATCTATTTTTTATTTGCAAGATTTACACCAAGACTTGGATATGTTTTACTTGCTATTCCAATTCTGTATTTTTTAAAGATACCATATGTTATTCCGTTACTCCTTGGAATTATTTCAACACCAATAGCAATTATTCCAACTGCCTGTGGTGTGGTGGTATATTATGTTATACAAATAATCAAAACGGCGATTACCGTGCAGGTTAATACCTCTGTTGATGATATACTACAGCTATATACCTATATTATTGACGAACTTATCGGAAATACACAGATGATAATGACAATTGTGATATTTGCACTCATCCTTATGGTTGTATACTATGTAAGAAAGATGAAGTTTGACTACTCCTTTGAAATATCCATTGCAGCGGGAGCATTAACTAGTGTTTTGGGATTCTTGGTGAGTGATTTAATTCTGGATAAATCAGATGAGATTTTAGCAATGATACTTGGAACCATTCTGTCTGCAGGAATTGTTTTTGTAATCAATTTCTTCAAACTTACTTTGGATTATTCCGGTGTAGAACTGGTTCAATTTGAGGATGATGTATATTATTATTATGTAAAAGCTATTCCTAAGATAACGGTTACAACTCCCCAAATGAAGGTTAAGCACATTAATGTAAAAAATGTTGCCAGAGGAGCAAAATCCAGTTTGTACAAACAAGGTGCAAATGTTGTTGATGAGGAAGATGATGAGGATGATTCTTACTTATCAGGAAATAGAGACAATGATGATGACAATTAGAATTACTGAGGAGAAAAAGTAAGAATATTTTCATGGCAAGTGAGTTGTAAATCAACTCACTTGATATATATATAGTTATGTAATTAAGCAATAGGGGAGAAGACGTATGGAGGCTATCAAAAAATTTATCAATGATTACTTGGTACGGTTGTCAGTTCCTAAGATATACCC
>JAEWEO010000139.1 GCA_023389295.1 Bacillota bacterium | reverse complement strand
TTGTCTATGTTGAAAAATAACGAATTTATTCTAGAAGGTATAAATTTTATTTACATATGTAAGCTTGCAAATTCAATTGAACTGGCCTAAAAACGCGTTCCTTTTCAGAGTGTGGATAAGATAGATTCTGAATCTAATTGTGAATATATTTGTGAATAAGATAGATTTTGGATATAATTGTGAGAAGTGTTGTATTTCTGTTTTTATTGAGATATTATGCCATAAGAGGATAACAAAATTATTAAGGGGATGAAGATATGTTGACCATAGCAATATGTGATGATGAGGTAAAAATTTTAGAAGAATTAAAAAACAGAGTAGAGTCCATCCTTCTTAAACACTCTAAACAAGGAAATATTCTATTGTTTGATAGTGCAAGCGGCTTTATGGGTGAATTTAATAAAACTACAATCGACATCTTATTATTAGATATCGATATGCCAGAGAAATCGGGAATGGAGTTAGCGAAGGAAATGTCATTAACAGAAAAAGATACCGTATTTGCCTTTGTAACAAATCAGGAAGCTCTAGTTTATCAGTCTTTTGAATGTCATCCATTTGCATTCTTAAGAAAGGATCACTTGAAAGATGAGTTAGAGCTTACGTTACTACGAATGATTGATACTGTTATATCGAAAGCACAAACCTACTCCTTTTCTTATCGAGGAGCTATTACCAAAGTATACATTGAGGATATAATATATTTTGAATCAGATTTAAATTATGTAAAGTTAGTAACGACAAATAAAATATATCGATATCGCGATACATTATCTAATTTAAGTGAAATATTTTGTGATAAGAAGTTTTTACGGATACATAAAGGGTTTTTATTAAATATGAATTACATCTATTCTATTAGGCAAGAAGAGGTAGAATTAACCAATCACACTGTGCTGCCAATTGGACGAACCAATAGAGAAATAGTAAGAGAGCAACTATTTCGATACCTTAGAGGGATTAGCTTATGATAGTTAGGAAAAAAATTATGAGGAATGAAGCCTTGGAAGATAAAGTTTCTGAACTATTAGCAGAAAAGTTGGAGTTAGAATATCAGTATGAGGAATTGCTTCGAAAGTATGAAGAACAACAATATCAAAAAGAAGAGATAGATCAACTGCATGAAAATACCAGAAGACTAAAGCATGACATGAAAAATCACATGCTTGTACTAGCAAATTATTTAAATCAAGAAAATTTGCAGGAAGCAAAACAGTACTTATCCAAGGTTATGGATAAGTTGAATCATATTTATTCTTATATAGAGACGGGAAATACAATTTTAAATTCTTGTATAAATACTAAGTTAGAAATGGCTCATCAGATGGGAATTTCCTTTAAAGCTGAAATTGAAAACCTATCCTTTTCAAAACTTGATAGTATAGACTTAACTTCTGTACTTATGAACCTTCTAGATAATGCGATAGAAGCATGTCAAAAAGAAGAAAAGAAAGAAATACAGATACAAATTATTAAAAAAAGAGGGTATGAAACAATCTTAATTAAGAATTTAATAGCAGAGTCTGTATTACAAAACAACAAAGATTTAAAGACAACAAAGTCCAAAAACTTAAAAGAGCATGGGTATGGGTTAGCGCAAATTAGAAGCATTGTTAAGATGTATCAAGGAATGATTGATATTTATGAAGAGGAAGGTTGGTTTTGTTGTTTTATTGCGTTTCCATTTTAAAATGAATATAAATCTTTTTATCCCTCACAGGATGCTATATATCCCACACTAATTGAAAACACTGACTTTTTCTCTATAATATGAATATATAAGGAGGATATTTTGATTACTGCTAAGGAAATTCAACGAGAATTTCATACTAAGTTAGGAATTGTCAAAGCCATTGATGGTATAACATTTCATGTACCGAAAGGAGAGATCGTAGGTATTGTTGGTGAAAATGGAGCCGGGAAAACTACCCTACTACAAATGATTACCGGACTTTTAACACCAACCAATGGATATCTTCGAACGATGAAGAAAATACCATATATATCTAGACCGGTGCTATCAAAGGATATTGCTGTGTTGTTTGGGAGATATTCTAGACTTCATGAGCAAATGACTGTTAAACAATCAATGGAACTTGAAGCAATCTCATATGGGATATCAAAGGAAGAATATCAGAGAAAATTATTGATATTAGACCAACTTCTTAGTCTTAGCTCTCTATTTGAAAATCATAAAGAGCAGCTATCTTTTGGAGAGCGAATGAGAGCAGACTTAGGATTGCTATTGTTAAGAAATGCAAAACTCCTAATATTAGATGAAGTTTTCCTTGGTTTAGATACTATGGTTCGTAATGCAGTATCCGGGTATCTGAAAGAACTTACAAAACAAAATGGTACCACTATAGTATTCACCTCACACGATATGCAAGATATAAAGTCGTTGTGTCAGCGGTTACTTGTTTTAAAAAAAGGAAAAAGCCTTTACTATGGAAGTGTTGATTACGCTATCAAGGAATATCAATCGAGGCGAAGTCTTGAGGTAGAAGTGATTGGTAAATTACCTGACTTATCTGATTTACCTGTGAAACGATATCAATATCATAATCAATTCTTAACCATTGATTATGATGGGAATTGCTTATCGACGAAAGCAATCATGAGACATATCTTAGAACAGACCCAGATAGGAAGTATGAAGACAAAACAAGGAGGTTTAGAAGAGGCTATGCAGTCCTTAATGAAAAGGGAAGCTTAGAGAGTGAAAATGGTGGCAGAATAGGGGATTCTATGGAAGATGTATTAATTAAGGTGAATCATGTTAGCAAATCTTTTCGAATTGCAAAACAAAAGCAAGGGATATTAAATGCTATTAAGCATATGGTAAAACCCAATTACATAGTAAAAAAAGCAGTTGATGACATCAACTTTACAATTAAAGAAGGAGAAATGGTAGGTTTTCTTGGACCTAATGGTTCGGGGAAATCTACAACAGTTAAGATGCTATCTGGAATCTTGCATCCAGATCAAGGAAGTATTGAGGTTGGAGGTTTTATCCCGTATCGTGATAGAAAAAAATATGTTTCCCAAATTGGAGTTGTATTTGGCCAAAAATCACAGCTTGCTTGGGACTTACCAGTTATCGAGAGTTTTGATTTATTAAAGCATATTTATCGAATAGAAGAAAAGAAGTATCAAGATAATTTGGAACGCTTTGTTACCTTACTTGATATGAATGAGTTTTTGTCGCAACCAGTACGTCAATTATCTCTTGGTCAACGTATGAGAGCGGATATCGCTGCATCGCTTTTACATTCTCCTAAAATTGTTTTTTTCGATGAGCCTACCATAGGCGTAGATGTAGTTGGAAAAGAAAAAATCAGAGAGTTTATTGTAGAGTTAAATAAAACAGATCGAATTACTATGCTATTTACTACCCACGATATGCAAGATATTGAGAAGACCTGTAAAAAAGTCATAATCATAGATAAAGGCACAATGCTTTATGATGGTTCCTTGGCATCCATCAAAGAGAGGTATGGGAATTCTATACAGATCGAAGTAACGATGGATAAGTGCCAAGAAATCAAGAATATTAAAAATGTAATCATTGAAGATGCTTCGAATCAAGGAGAATTTAAATATCGATTTTTGTTTGAAAAAAATCAAGTTTCACTAGATTCTTTAATGAAAGAAATTTTAACTACGTATTCAGTTAAAGATTTTTCTATGATAGAACCAGGGATTGAGAGTATTATACGGAAAATATACGAAGGAGAGGTAGTGCTATGACAAACAAAGCATTAGGAAATATTTATGTAGCGTTTGCAAAAAAGA
>JAEWEO010000282.1 GCA_023389295.1 Bacillota bacterium | reverse complement strand
TTCTAAGATTTCGCATCTCAATCATATATCCTATAACACCAATTTGACTTGGTACCATCATTGTCATCATAATAAACTTATACAGAACCTTCTTACCCTTAAAGTTATATACGTTCATTCCGTATCCTACCATGGCGCTTACCAAGGTACTAATTATCATAGAGGTTATAGAAACCAACATACTGTTCGTATAGGCCTGTAAAAAGTTTGATTTAAAAACAGTTTTCAAATTTTCTACAAGGTAATTAGAAAAAATGATTGGCAATTGTTGAAATATCTGTTCACTTTTATAAGAGGACATGGTGAACATCATATAAAATGGAAACAATGCGATAAAAGAAACAGAAATCAAGAGCATGACGGCAAGGATACCTGAGAGCTTAATATTTCGCTTACTTATCATATTAATCTTCCTTTCTGTTCATTAATTTAAGTCCTGCTAAAGATACCACACAAATAATGAGAAACAATACGCAGGCCATAGCAGAACCATAGCCCATTCTTGCATTTGCCCCAAACGCAGTATCATAGAAATTCCATACCACGGTTAAGCAGGATCTATCCGGACCACCGATAATGCTTGTAGTTGTTACATTAAATAATAGATTTGGTTCATCAAAAAGCTGCAATGCATATATGGCACTTGTAATAATCAAGAAAGTAGTAATGGGTCTTAGGAGGGGTATGGTTATCTTTGTAAAAGTCTTTACAACACCTGCACCATCTACCCTGGCAGCTTCATAAATATCTTCGGATATAGAGGTAATTCCCGCAAGATACATTGCCATATAATATCCTGTACATTTCCAGACAATCATAAAGGATATGACTAAGGGAGCAAATCTTCCATCCCCTGTCCAGTTGATCGCTTTACCTCCAAAGGCTTCTATAACATAATTGATAACTCCAGTATTTCGATCAAATATAAAGATAAATATTAAACCAATCGCCACCGGAGTCGTTATATAAGGAAGAAAGTTTAATGTTTGGAATAAATTACGAAACTTTTTAAGTCGGCATAGAAATGCAGCCAGAAGAAGTCCTAAAATTATAGCAACCGGAAAACCTATCATACCGATCTTTAATGTGTTCCATAAGGATTTCCAGTATACTTCATCTTGTGTAAAAATCCTCACATAGTTCTTAAGTCCAACGAATGTCTTATCTCCAATTCCTTTCCAGTCCATTAAGCTCAAGTAAAAGGAGTATAGGATCGGAAATAGATTGAACAAAAGGAAAAACAGTACAAAAGGTCCAATAAAGAAAATTGGCCAGTAAACTGTATATTTTTTTATAGAACTGGTATTATTCATTTTTCAACACTCCCTATTATAAAGGATGAAGGTACTGACTTTTTCGTATTAAGCCTGTTCCTTCATCCTTATCTTCATCGAGCTTACACTCTATAAATTACTTGATTGTCAGACTGTCATCTGTAATTCTATTTCCACACTCTTTAAGTCCTTCTTTAACAGCATCTTCTGCCGTCATATTTGGATCATTCATTACTGCATTAGCAAGTAAATCTCTGATGTCAACGATTGTCTGATCCCATACAGATGTGTTAGGAATCGTTACGTTAGGAAGGATTTCACTATAGAATAACTTACCTGTATCTTGTCCTGCAAAGAATGGATCTTCATTCTTTATAAAAGCTTCATCATAGCAGAATTCCTTGTATGGTGTGATGTAGCCGGCTTCGCTATAGTTAACATTTGCACCCTCTTCGGAGGTAAATGCCCATACTAAGAAGTCATAAGCAGCTTTTCTCTGTGCATCAGTAGCATCTTTCGTTATACCTACAGAGGTACCACCGACACTAAAGCCGCCAGTTCCTGGCTCGAAGATACCCCAGTTGCCTGAACCTTCAGGATCATTTGCTTTGATGTAGTAGGTAACTGCCCAGTCAGGACATGGATAGAAAATATGGTTATCATCCGCATAAGTAGCGTTAGCCTGAGGAGTACCATTCTGGAAGGTATCTACTGCATTTGCATCTCTAAGCTTTGTAAGTGTTTCCATTACAAAACCCATTTTATCAGTAAAGTTAATCGTACCATTCTCTTCAACTTCTGTTTGATCTGCAAAGTAGAGCCATTCAGCAACTGCACCGCCGGAATGGAATAAGAAATCTTCTCCACCGGACTTCTCGTATACTTCTGCACCCTTTGCAGTAAATTCATCATAGCTTGAGAACATTGCTTTTAACTCAGCCGGATCATCTGTTCCAAAATATTTTTTCGCAAGATCACGTTTATAAGCGATACCGGAAGGAGTAACGTTCTGTGCAAGGCCTATCATAGCGCCATCAGAAGTTGTGTTTCTCTTAACAATATAATCAACCCATTCCTCTGGATTTGCATTATAGGGATCTTTTGTTAAATCCTCTAAAATTTCAAGCTGTTTAAAGCTTTCAACTAAAGTGGCATTCATAGGAATCATAGTTGGTAATTCTGACCCAGATGCTACAGCCTGTTGTACCTTAGGGAACAAATCGCTATAAGCAACATCCGTAGCTTCGATTTTAACGTTTTTATTCACTTCCATATAGGCATCAAATAATGGCTGATACCAGTTAGAATCCCAACCCCAATATGTAATTGTAACTACTTCATCTTTGTCTGTGTCTGTAGTATCAGATGTATCCGATTTTGAAGTATCTCCTTTTCCAGAAGATTGTTGCTTATCATTACTACTGCATCCAGTAAATACGGTTGCTATCATAAGTGTTGCAAGCAATAAACTAATCAGTTTTTTCATTTTCATAAAAACACCCTCCTTTTGATGTACCTTTATTATACCCGTCATTTTCATACCCTTTCAACTTTAGAATCCAATCATTTGTTATGAAATCCGTTCTTTTTCGACCCGATTTGCTTAAAACTATGTGTAATTTATACTAATGAGCCGTTTTTCAGTTTATTTGGAATATATATATATACTGGTTTAGATTGTTCCCTTCGGTAATAAAACTACTTTTTACGACAAATTTGCGTTAATTATCTTTGGATTTTAGATATGCCAAGCAATCGAATCATGCTACAATGATTATAAGGTCAAAGACCTACCGTATGTATACATCATATTATTTTATAAAGGAAGGATATTCAAATGAGTAATATTGTCATTATGGAATCTCTGGGTATTTCTGCCGAAGAATTGTCCCAGCGCAAAAAGCCTTTTGAGGAAAAAGGTCATACTTTTGTTGATTACCCCCGTACCACTGATGTCCCCACGCTGATCAAGCAGGCAAAGAATGCGGATGCCATGATTATCGCCAACATGCCTATGCCCGGCGATGTAATTCGCAGCTGTGAGAATCTAAAGCTCATTGATATTGCTTTTACCGGAGTCGACCATATAGATTTGGATGCCGCTAAGGAAAAGGGCGTTGCGGTCAGCAATGCCTCTGGCTATTCTAACGAAGCTGTTGCCGAGTTAGTTCTTGGTATGGTGCTGAATATCTTAAGAAATATTTCTGCTGTGGAAGCTCGATGCCGTGCAGGTCAGACCAAGGACGGCCTGATAGGATCCGAACTGAAATGCAAGACCGTGGGTATCATAGGCTATGGTAAAATCGGTAGTCGTTCCGGTGAATTATTCCACGCATTCGGTTGTAAGGTTCTGGCCCAAAGTCGTAGTTATCATGCTGATGTACCTGCATATGTGGAGCAGGTTTCCCAAGAGGAGCTGCTGAAACGTTCTGATATCGTGGTTCTTCACTGTCCCCTGAATGATTCCACGCGTGGTATGATCAATGCCGAAAAGCTGGCAATGATGAAGCCAAGTGCAATTTTGATCAACGTTGCTCGCGGTCCTGTAGTCGTTGCTAAGGACCTAGCTGATGCGCTAGACAATGGTGTCATCGCAGCTGCCGGTGTTGATGTTTTTGACAAGGAGCCTCCCCTGGATCTGAGCGATCCCCTGCTAAACTGCAAGAATTGCTTGGTTACACCTCATATTGCCTTTGCATCCAAGGAATCCATGAGCCTGCGAGCAGAAATTGTATTCGACAATCTAAACGCCTGGTTAAATGGTAATCAAAAGAATACGATTCTTTAACATCTTCCTAATTCTCTGTGAGAGCTCGGCCCGGAAACGAAAGCCGGGTTCTTACGCGATTATCGTAAGGGGTATCCACTATGGGAACATTTACTTTACCTAAAATATCGATCATAAGGTAGAATTAATATAATGAGAGAATCTGTGAGTAACAAAAACTAGGAGGTAAATCAAAATGAATTTATTGTTTTTAGAATATCCAAAGTGCTCTACCTGTCAAAAGGCAAAAAAATGGTTAAAGGATCATCAGGTATCCTATACCGATAGACATATCGTAGAGAATAATCCTACCTGCTCTGAGTTAACCGAATGGCTTACCCTAAGCAAGATGGATATAAAGAAATTTTTTAATACCAGCGGAAACAAATATAAGGAACTGGATTTAAAAAATAAACGCTCTAACATGTCACGTGAGGAACAGCTTGCCCTTCTAGCCACGGATGGTATGCTTGTAAAACGTCCATTAATTATTGGAACTGATTTTGTATTGATTGGTTTTAAAGAATCTGAGTGGGAGGAAAGACTTTTATAATATCTCTCACGTGATACCATTATATTTTAAAATGGCGACAACCAGATCTTGACCACAGTTCAAATCTGAAGTCTTCCTAGAGAAAAAGAAAAGGGGCTGTTGCAAAACTAACAAGTTTTGCAGCAGCTCCTTTGCTGTACAGAAAACAAAAATGCGGATTCCGAAGAACCCGCAAAAGTGGTATAATTAGTTATGCGACTAACTCAATTACACAATAAAAATTATACCGAACTTAATCAAGGATATCAACTAGTTTTACCATTAAGTTTGGAAGGTTTGATACCTGAAGATGATTCTGTCCGACTGCTGAGCCACATATTGGAGGGATTGGATTACACGGAGTTGTATAAGGCTTACTCTTCTACAGGAAGAAATCCGGCAGTGGAACCACAGACCATGTTCAAGATCATGACCTATGCTTATTCACAGAATATATACTCAACGAGAAAAATCGAAACAGCATGTCGCAGGGATATTAACTTTCGCTGGCTACTGGCCGGACAGAATGCCCCTGATCACGCTACTATCAGTCGATTCAGAAGGAACTATTTATCGGACGGCATAATCGACCAGTTGTTTTATCAGATGGTTCTGACTCTTTATGATGTGGGAGAAATTAAGTTTGAGAATGCATTTATTGACGGAACCAAAATCGAGGCTAATGCCAACAAGTACACATTTGTCTGGAAAAAAGTAATTCTTAAAAATGAAGATAAGATGATAGAAAAGGCCAAAAAATTGATTACAGAAATAAATCTTGTCGAGATTAAGGATTTTGCGTTTGAAAAAGAAACTGCCATTCCAAACCTAAGAGACATTCTTACTTGGCTGTATTCAGAAAAAGAAAGCAGAAATATCGAGTTTGTACATGGTATTGGAAAGAAGAAAACACAGATTCAGAAATGGGTTGAACAGCTGGGCGAATTTATGGAACGTAAGGAAAAGTATGATGCCAGTAAAGAGTTGATGAAAACAAGAAACAGTTATTCAAAAACAGATCATGATGCGACCTTTATGCATATGAAGGATGATCATATGAGAAATTCTCAGTTAAAACCAGGATATAACGTGCAGATAGCGGTAGAAAGTGAGTATGTGACCGGTGTAGAGATTTTACAGGATCGGAATGACGTAGCAACTCTGATTCCCATGTTAAATGGTATGTTAGAAAAACTGGGACGTAAGTACACAAACGTCATTGCTGACTCGGGATACGAAAGCGAGGAAAACTACCGATATCTTAGAAAATCAGGCATTACTCCCTATATCAAGCCTCAGAGTTATGAGCTGTGGAAGAAAACGAGCTTTAAGAAAGACATAAAGAGATTTGAAAACATGAGGTATCTGGAAGAAGCGGATGCTTATGTCTGTGCTAATGACAGGATTCTTTGGTCAAAAGGAATACACCATAAAAAATCAGCATCCGGCTACCGCTCTGAGCTTACTGTTTATGAATGCGAGGACTGTAGGGGATGTACTTACAAATCCAAGTGCACCAAAGCACAAGGAAATAAGCGGATGGAACTGTCCAAAGTATTTGTGGATGAAAGAAAAAAGTCTTACGAAAATATAATAACCGAGCAAGGAATTAAGCTGAGAATAAACCGGTCGATTCAGGTTGAGGGAGCCTTCGGAGTATTGAAAAATGATTATAATTTCAATCGATTTTTAACACGAGGAAAAAACAACGTAAAAACTGAATTTATTTTGCTGTGCTTGGGCTATAACCTGAACAAGCTACATGCAAAAATTCAAAATGAGCGGTTAGGAAAGCACTTGCATCCTGTGAAGGCAAGTGCCTGAAAACTAAAAAAATTGTAACTTTATTAAAGTCGCCCTAAAACTAAAAAATAAGTAGCTAATCAGGACAATCAGCTAGATATGTCCTATTTTTGTGCCATAAAGCGAAAAAGCGTGCTGCAAAACCATTTTTAAAGAGAGTGTAAATTTTTCTGTGTCCAAAACTGATATGAGATAAAAAATATCAACTTTTTGGCAAGAGTTAAATATGTAGTAAGCGCATAATTTCAGGGTGTATTCGAAAAAAGATTTCGGAGACTATGTCAAACTTCCGAAATCTTTTCGCTATAGGTTGAATTGCAAAGTTGTTGAACATCCTTGTCCCAAGGAGCAAGTTTTG
>JAEWEO010000193.1 GCA_023389295.1 Bacillota bacterium | reverse complement strand
TTAAGTAATGGATACTATAAAATCAGCGGTGTTGACGGTCTTATTGATACAATGTGCTTTGATCCTACAGGATTAGGTAACTATAGTGAAGATTTGATTAACGGAAATATGTTTTTGTCACTGGATTATAATAATTCAAGCTATAGTAGTACGTCAGATAATGTTATCTGGAGCATAAGCGGTACATCATTGAAACTGAGCAATATCAAGTTTTATAATTCTGGATTGACAGGTGTATGGGATATCGAATTGAATGGAAATCAGATGAAGAATTCTTTGAAGATAACATCAGATGGAGATAATAAAAAATTAACCAATGTTGGTTTTATTATGGATACACTGTGGGAAAATAGCGGCTATGCCGTAACAGCTTCACCTGCCGGGTCAATGAAAGTTCCATTTTCAAAAATGGTAAGTAGCACCAGCAGGTATCATTCAGCATACGCGTATAAAAGGACTTCTGGCGAGGATAATGAAGCTTTTGGTCTCGGTGGTGAATGGATAGATTGGCAAGGAGCTAATGGGTTCAATCTAAATCTTCGGTTTTATCCTGATACAGAATATGTAAGTCCTATGTGTACGATTGACCAAATGAGAATATATTTCAGGAAGAAAGGCATGGAAACAATTACTCTGAATAATGGTCAAAGCTTTACTAGAAAACTTACGATTGATCTATCACCATCAGCAGATGTTACACCTTCCTATTTTGCTAGATTTGAGGGCGGAGATGCTACTGTAACCAAAGCATTAAACGATATGATGTATGAGTTTGGTTATGCAAGAGAAACTGCCAGTACACAACCAGACTGGTGGGAATGGATTAGTCTGACCAGAGCTTGGCAAAATGAAAACTATTTAGCTGCAGACTTAAAAAAGACGCTTGATACACGTCAAAGTGCGAATGGATACATATGGACATGGAATCATCTGGAAGGATGGCCCTTCCCTACTGACCGTGACAGCAATCACTACCTAATGACTACGGCGAATTATATAAATGCTGTATATAATTACTTCATGTACAATGGAGATCTAAATTATCTTAATTCAAGCATTGATAGGCTTAGATTGGGAATGAATTACTTATTAAGTCAATATGATTCAAGTAAAGATCTTTTTATAATAAATCATAAAGATCATGATGGAACTAACACAAGCATAGGAAGCAATTACTGGGACATTACCCCATATGGTTATATGAGCGCTTATGACAACATATATTGTTATATTGCACTTAAAAGGATGGCAGAAATTGAGACCATGTTAGGGAACAATATTAGAGCGGTAGAATTAACAAATTATGCTGATAAGTTAAAAGTAGCATATAATAATATTTTTTGGAGTAAAGACCACTATAAACAAGTGGTTGATGTAAAAGGTATTTCACATGATTATGGATGTGTTTACTTGAATTTAGAAGCCATAAATTACGGATTGGCAGATACAGCAAGAGCAACAACAATAATGAATTATATGAAAAATACTGTAACTTCTTCAGGAAGCGCAGATACTTTTACGGCTTTTAGATTTGCTCCAAGAGTTACGATGTTTAATAATCCTCATAATTCTAACGGTGGCTGGTATGTTGCTATATATAATAGTGATGGTATTTTTGGAACTTCTCAGCTACAAAATGGAGGCGCTAATTTTTATACTACATATTATGAGATCATGAGCAGGTTAAAAACATATGGTGCTAATGATGCTTATGCACGACTTCAGACAGTCACCAACCGATTTAATTTAGATCATTTACAAGGGGGAAATCCATTGTATTATGGTGAAAAAAATCAACATGGTGCAGAAGGGAATGTAGGGTTATGGGGAGAATTTCCTGAGAGTGGGTTGGTACCAGTAGTTGCCAAAGATGGATTTATGGGTATAAGTGCAGATATGAAGGGCCTCAATATTAAACCTAATTTTCCTTCTAGTGGTATGACTTCTCTTACATTAAATTCGGTGGATTACTGGGGTATGAAGTTGAAAATTACAGCCTCCAATACATCCGTAAGAGTACAAGTATTGGAAAATAATAGCCCGTATACTGATTGGAATATCAATGGAACAGCTGTTTCAGGTCTCTTTGATAAAACAGTTTCAATAGTTCAGGGTGGTACTGTAACTTTATCAAGAACTTCAAATACTTATAATCTAACAACTGTATCGACAAATATTATTTCTTCGGAAGTAACAAGCGATAATAATGTTATGCCAGAATAGGGTATATCATTTCCTACGAAGCTGATGATACGAGTAAGCGTCATCAGGTGGAATGTACAGAGTTAATGTATATTCATGAATTAGGCTTCATAGGGTGATGAGAATGTAAGATAATATTGAGTGATAGATAGGTGGATAGACTGATGATTATCATCAGTCTATCCGCCTATTTGTGATAGGAAAAGCTTTCAGCGCATTTCGGTCTACCCTATTGAGCCAACGATGTTCTCTTGCTCAATTTCAATAGAATTACGGCATATTACTTTTCTTACACTTGTTAAAGTCTAACTAATATTATCATTACACCTGCTAGAATAATCTGATTTATAATTAGTAAATGGATAAAAATAAAAATTTCTATTGCAAAAACGCATTCTTATGGTAATAATAATTGAACATAAATCATTGTTATGATAATCTATAGGTAATCTATAATGCATGAATATACTTATTTACTCATTTAAATTAGTTTCTTATTACGAAATACTTATTGGATGTGATGAACGATGACAAAAGAAATGGAGATGGAAAACAATAAAATTGGATCTGCTATTCAATACTTCCGTGAATCTTATCATATATCTCAAAGCAAGTTATGCAAAGGATTATGTTCGGTTGCTACTTTATCTAGAATAGAAGCAGGAGAACGAGATGTAGATTCCTTATTGTTGGAAACCCTACTAGAGCGATTGGGTAGAATGCCCAATCAATTTGAATTGATTTTAACAGATATGGACTATGTTCTATATCAAAACAGAGAAGACATAAAAAAGCAGATAGAGAATAAAAATTATAGTGAGGCGTATGCGTTGCTTAATGAGTATGAAGAAATTGCCTCATCTAAGGGATCTGTTCATCTGCAATTTATTATTTCTCATAAGGCACTTCTCAATGAACTTAATGGTAAACCGGTGGAGGATACCATAGAACTTCTTATGGAGGCAATTACCTGTACCGTACCTGATTTTAACACTGATGAGATAAAAAAATATTATCTCAGTAATAGCGAGTTGTACATAATTATTGATATCATCCAGCAAATGTTATCAGCTGGTATGATAAGCAGGGCTAAGAAGATTTTAATTGAGATTTTGGACTACTTAGAAAATAACAATTCCATGGAAGAGAATAATCGACTCTATCCTAAAGTAGCAATTATGGCAAGCAGATTATTTATGCAGGAGAATAGTCTAGACCAAGCCCTGGAAATGTGTAATAAGGGATTGGATAAAAATAAAGGAAGTCGTAAAATGGATTATCTCGGTGATTTATGCTTGCTAAAAGCACAGATAACGGAAAGGTTATTAGAAGCCCAGAATCAATGGGAGATTTCTCAGAAAGAGTGCCTAAAACTTTATATACAGGCATATCATGTACTTAACTTTTGTGAAGAGCAAACGACTGCAGAGGAAATCAAAAAACACCTTCAGGAGGAATACAGATGGGTAGATATCGATTAGGTGATATAATCCGGATGACGAGAAAGTCGCTATCCATTACACAAGAGCAATTGAGTGATGAAATATGTTCTGTAGAAACTCTATCACGAATAGAAAATGGCAATCAGAATCCCAGTAGGGATGTTTATGAATTACTAATGGAACGTATGGGACGGTTCAGAGAAAGAGCTTATTCCATGCTTTCTGTTTCAGACTTTAAAGTATTAGAGAAAATGAAGCAATTTGAAGATTTTATAAAATTGTATGACTATAATCAAGCGGAAAATATACTGAAGGAAATAAAAGAAATCTTAGGTAATTCCATACTGGACAAGCAGTTCTTAATTCGTGCTGAAAGTTTGGTTGATTACAGGCTGAATAGAATTAGTACACAAGAATATCTAGATGCATTTCAACAAGCCATTCGTCTAACGATTCCTAAGTATGGAACCATTTCTTTATCTAACTGGCCACTTAATTTTAATGAAGCAATGTTACTAGTGAATATTTCTATAGCATATGCGGAGATGGAAGATTATCCAAAAGCCATTGAAGTTATTGAAGATGCTTATAATGCTATGAAAAAGAGTTATATGGAAGAGCAGCAGAGGGTAATTCTGCTGGTAACAATAGCCACAAACCTGTCAAAATGGTATGGGCTAATAGGAGGTCACCAAAAAGCAATTGAGATTGCAGAGGAAGCAATTTTGATTTGTAAGGAATTTAAGCTAGGTAATGCACTCCCAAATCTATTATACGGTGTCGCATGGAATAAAGAACAGTTAATAGATCAGGGAGTAATATCACCTATGTATAAAAAAGAGTGCCTTAAGTATTTAAAACAAGGTTACTATATCTCTTGTGCAATGCAAATGCCTTTTGCTGAGAAATTTACACTTCAACATATAATGGATAACTATAATGATTTTGAAGGTATTTTATTAAATTAATTAAAGTCTATAATATAAATAATTATCCAAGGAACAAACTATTAACAACAGAGGCAGATTCGATAGCCGGGAAGTCACTAGCAGATTCGATAGCCGGGAAATCACTAGCGGATTCAATAGCCGGGAAGTCACTAGCAGATTCGATAGCCGGGAAGTCACTAGCTAGGGTTTGTCCATGATCAGATGTAAAATCTACAATAGTTAATGTAGCAATCATGCTCATAATAAATAATGTGGAACCAATAAGAACTTTCTTGTTGTTTTTCATTTTAATATCCTCCAATTTTTTTAAAAGTTGAGTGGGTCTATAATTTTATTTTTTTCACTAAGTTTGAAATTAAAAACATGTAAAACATGTTTTTAATTTTTCAATATACTGGAATTATAGTATTTCCAGATAATAGAAACCATGTCGTAATTGGAAAATTTGATGTTATTTTTCCGAATACGACATGGTTTTTCTTTTTAATATCATTTAATATAATATTTGACAAACTACTAATGTCTAAATACAAGAGAGATGCCATATGCAGAAAGAAAAAAGAAAGCCAGCTTTTTATGATCCTTTAACAGGATTACCAAAATTAAATTTGTTAAAGAATATATTAACGGATTATATTCTACAAAGTTCCAACAAAGATTTTGCTGGATTAGAAAAATTTGCGCTTGTATACTTAGATATTGATAATTTTAAATACCTTAATGAGACGTTGGGATATAAAGCAAGTGGAGAGGTAATTAAGTGTGTCGCAGAATATCTAGTTAGCGAAGCCAAGAGTTCCAATTTCGTTATGAGAGTAGCAGGGGATAAATTTGCGATTTTCTTTACAGACATCAGTTCAGAAGAGGAACTGTATGATACAATAGATGAAATCATTAATAACAGCTGTAACATTAGTTCATCTAATATTGCATTTTACGTTACAATGTGTGCTGGTGTTGCTATGTATCCTGAGCATGGGAAAGATATTTCAGCGCTTATGAAGAGGGCTGAGATGGCACTATATTCGGCACGTAAAAGAGGAAAAGACATTATTATTTATAGTGATGAGTTACAGAAGGAGATTATACGTCAGGGTGAGTTAATTAATAAAATTCAGAATGCAATTGAAAAAGAAGAATTTGTATTATTTTATCAACCTGAATATAACTTAAATACAAATGAAATCATAGGTGTAGAAGCTCTAGTTCGATGGTTTCACCCGGAGGAGGGGCTAGTATCCCCGGATTTATTTATACCGGTTGCTGAGAAATCAAAGCAAATATATGCACTAGAGCGTTGGATTGTCAATAAAGCATTACAACAGAAGAAGCAATGGGAGAATGAAGGCTTAGATTGTATCGAACTTTCAATTAATTTATCAAGTAAGACTTTAGAAAGCGAAAGCAATTTTCAATTAATTGAAAAGATCTTAAAATCCTACGATATTGACTTTACAAAAATTATTTTCGAAGTAACAGAGACCTTCATTATTTCTCAATTTGATATGGTAATAGAGAGAATAAAGAGGTTGAGAAGTTATGGTATTAAGATTGCTTTGGATGATTTTGGTACTGGATATTCATCACTAACGCATCTTACTAAATTGCCCATTGACATTATTAAGATTGATAAAAGCTTTATTAAGGCAATACCTTTTGGAAAACAAGAAAAGATAATTACTCAGAACATTGTACATCTAGCGCATAATCTAAAATTCCGAGTAGTTGCTGAAG
Source organism: Bacillota bacterium (assembly GCA_023389295.1). Lineage (GTDB taxonomy): Bacteria > Bacillota > Clostridia > Lachnospirales > Lachnospiraceae > Mobilitalea. The sequence continues at coordinate 2,984 of JAEWEO010000193.1, read as the reverse complement.
GAATAGAGACGAAGGAGCAGTTAACTTACTTGAAAGGGATATCCTGCGAACGTGGTCAAGGATATCTACTATGTAAACCGCTACCAATCGAAAGACTATATAATGTATTAGACAATAATATTGAGGTCTTTTACTAATATGGTAAATTAAAAACGAAACTTACTAATGCATTTGCTGTATTAAAAGTATGGCAACAGGTGTTTGGGGAATAAAAAAGAATGACGGTTAGTTGTCATTCTTTTTTAGTATATAACTTTTTGAAATTATACGGTTGATATTGAAATAACTATTATTTCCTACGACTATGGGATGAATAATCTGGTATTGGTTTACTAGCAATTACCTTTCCCGTCAATGGAACATTGACTCACGACACGTTCTGATATGTTATCTGAGATGTCAATAATGTCAGAAAGCTCAAAAGTTTTAGAGCCATCTTCCAAAAGGAAGAAGGGGATACCTACCTTACCGTTTTCTTTCATGCTTTCAAACATAGCTTCGTGATCTCGATATGCCAAAAACTCTTTTAGAGTTGATATCTGTTCGGTTATATTTCGGTATTCTAATTCAATATTAGAATGCTTTGCCAATTGATATTTTGCTTCTACACAATCAGGACATAATTCCGTGCCATACATAATAATTTTCATAGATTGATCTCCTTTTCTCCTATAAAATAATAGAATGGATTTTAAATTCCATTATAATTGTATATATAATTATTGGATTGGAGCTTATACAAATAGACACCATCTAACTCCAAACTTGTCAATTAAATCTGCGCACAATGTGCTAAAATCATTAGGACCTAAGGGAAAAAGAATTTCACTACCGTCTTTTAGAGTCTCATAGGCCTGTTTAACCAAATCCTCATTTCCTTCGCCGTAATGTAAGCAAAACTGCATTGTATTGCCTGCAATGGTTTTATCTAAGGGATCCGCTGCCTCAGCTACGGCTAAAATATTACCACAAATATCAAGTTCCGAATGATAATAGGTGTCATCAGAACTTAATACATGAAAGCCTAATGAGGCATTAAAAGCTTTCATATATAGATCTACTGCTTCTTTACTCCCTTTTACATAAGCTTGCATCATTGATCTTTTCATAATATTCTCCCTCTACGAAATAATTATATTAATGATTTCGAAACTATATAGATTTTATAATGGAATACACAATAATTGTGTATTCAAAACCTAAAGTTCGCGAGTATCGCAATTACCTAAACAATGATTTATTGTATTATACTAATACTTTTAGTTAGGAGCTATAACTTATTATAGCTTATCATAAGTGTAAAATAAATTAATATTTCCACACAAGCGGAAGAAAATAAATATTTACTCCTCCTATTAATGTAATACTTAGTAGGATGGAGATAGTTATAATAAAAAATCCCTTGAAAATAATCAAGGGATTTTAATGAGAGAGATCAATCGCCTATCCAAAAATAAAGCAATCCGGTTTCTCCGGAAGAAAACTCCACATAATAGAAATTTAAAATACGATTGTTATCATCTAAATTTAAGATATCTATGATTTTAACTTTACCAGCCTCAAAGTTTTTGCTGTTTTCCCAAGTGATTTGAGGATTTTGAGGAATCTCTTCGTAAGGGGTGAAATATCCTTCTCCACCTATAAAATCATAGGTTTGCCCCAGGTATTTCTTGGTATCATTATTCCTTATAACGAGTTTATTGTCTTCTATCTCAAACCAAGCAGAGCAAAATAGCGGTTTGAATTGCTTGCTTATATGAAAACCTGAAATCACAATGCCTTCTCCATTAACGAGTGCACCAGCATCGATACTACCTAACTCATAAAGTTTCTCTCCATCATAGCGAAAGAAAACATAAATTGGATCACCACTTGGGCCGGCATCAAAGCAAGCAATCTCAATAAAGTTATCATTTTTATCAAGATCTATAATCCTAACTTTACCGCCTATAGGATCAACCATATAAAACTCAAGCTTACATGTATTCACTTCAATAGAGGAAGTTTCAACACCATCATATTTTAAGTCTATTTTTATATTATCGATGGTATTATCCGAGTTAAGATCATAGTTACCTTCTATAAGGTATCCTGTTATATCATCTGTTCCTATTTCAGTAACAATAAACTTAGGATCTAGAAAAGAATCCTCTAGTTCATTAAATGCCGCTAGATTATCTGAAAATTCTTCCGTGTTTTGTTCTTCAGAGATAGAATTGCTTGGGGTAATCGTGGGAGAGTCCTTTTCCGGTTGAAGCGTAGGAGCAATAGCCTGTGTAGGGGCATTCGTAATTGTATTTGTGCTATCTGTGTCGTTAGTTTGATTCTTACAACTACATAGGATAAATACAAAGACACTACATAGAATTATTAAAATATATTTCTTTTTGCTGTTTAACATACATCCTCCATTCTGTTTGCATATACAAGGTTATGAAGTTCGCTAATTATTTTATCATTATTGATCTGTTCTTAAGTTTATCACAGGGATGCAAAAAATGGAATAATTTTAAAATATTTTTTAAATCTAAACTTGCAAAAGCTCACTTTGCTTACGCGCAAATAAAGTCCCTTAAAAACAAGGGACTATTAAAAGATGCAGATGAAATTGAGGATTTTAAAGATATTTTTGGTAGGGCTTAGCAGCTAATTTACCTTTACATCCCTTCTTTTTAAAGAATGTATGAAAAAATAATTTTTGAAATGGGATAAACATTGTAAAAAAGGCGCAATAAGGTTTTGAGAAAAATTCAGGAGCAGCAAACTGATCTACCTTGCTTTTTATAAACGTTCCGTCTTGTGCAAAATTTTCACCCATTTCCTTAAAGGGAGCAACTATATTATTGGCAGTTGGAGAGGGCATCATATGAGTGATGAACATATTACCTTTAATGAGTGTTCCACCGTAATCACAATTTAAAAAAGCGGGAAGCTTTTCAAGATATTGCTCTCCACATCGTAACTGTGATGCTTCAGCAAACCCT
>JAEWEO010000186.1 GCA_023389295.1 Bacillota bacterium | reverse complement strand
CAATCTTAATTAGATCTAATATCACAAAAGGTACGACGCAAGTCAAAAGTGAAGTGTAAAAGGTATTGCCTGTTATAAAGGAGAACCATGCGGTGCCAATCAGATAACAGCTCAGTAAGGCAATAAGCATACCAAGGATGATGTTATACTTCTTAAAGAAGGAAGTAATAATTGCCATAAGAGGAAAAGCCATAAGATATCCGCCTGTCATATTGGTTAAATGTCCGATACCTCCTTTAAGACCTGCAAAAACCGGAATACCAAAAGCACCAATTAATAAGTAGGTGAGTACAGCAAAAAATGAATATCTTGGGGTTAATAATGCACCGGTTAAGAAGATAGCAAATAGAGATAGAGTAAATGGAATTGGCTGAGTAGGAAATGAAATCTGTGCCATTACACAAATAAGGGCAGTAAACATTCCTGTGATAACCAGATCTTTTGTTGTAATTTTATTTGAGCTTTGAATTTTCTCAGAGTTTTGAACCTTTAAATTTTCCATAGTTTAAATTTTCGTAAGTTCTATGTTAGAACATTCCTTTCGTATGAGTGTTTTTTGATTGTTTATACTAACATTATATAGAGCGAACACTTACTTCTCCGGATAGAAGAGCTTCTGTGGTATGGTCTGCATACTCAACGATTAAACGTGCCTTTTCATCTATCCCGATTGCTTTCGCTGGAGTGGTTTCCTTGCCCCTTAAGACCATGATATCCCTATCAATAAGGAAGGAACGCTTCCTATATTCATCAAGATAGTGCTTATCAGTAAAAGAATTCATGCATGCTGCAATATTGTTTAGAATTTCAGCGACGATTAAGGAGGTTACAGGAGCATCGCCAGGTTTCCGGTGAAATATAGAGCCTGCTACTTGTTTTATTTCCTCAGGGAAATCATTTGTCTCAATGTTAAGCCCAATTCCAACGACCGCATATTCTAAACCACCGTTTTCAAAATTTATAGAGGCCTCAGTTAGTATTCCGCAGACCTTTTTACCTTTGACAAAAATATCATTCACCCATTTAATTGAGGCTTCAGTCTGAGCAACCACCTCAATAGCCTGAGCTACGGCTACTGCAGTAGCAGTTGTAATTAATAAGGAATTCTCTAAGCTAACATCAGGCCGTAAAATAATTGAAAAATAGATCCCTGAGGAAGCGGGTGAATAAAAACTTCTTCCCATTCGGCCTCGCCCCTCTGTCTGTTCTCTGGCAATCAGAACGGTTCCTTCTTTTGCTCCCTTAGCAGCCATTTCCTTGGCTATGGTATTAGTAGATGTAACACTTTCTCTTACTTCAAGTTGAAAATCACTTGCACCTCCTTTTAAAAAGGGCAGAATACTCTCTGCAGAAACAATATCATTGTGTGAGAGAAGACAGTACCCTTTGTTAGTAATAGCCTCAATACGGTAGCCATCTTTTTGTAAGGTCTTTATTGCTTTCCAGATAGAGCTTCTAGTAACAAATAGTTCAGACGCAAGCTTGGCTCCATTAACAAAGTTACCACGATTTTCTTCTAATAATTTTAATACTTGTTGTTTCAGCTCCATAATCCACTTCCTTTGCTCTATGATGTTACAGTATAACATATCAACACTAATTGTCAACTGGGTATGTGCAAAGAGTCGACAATAGATGGAAGCTCTGCTACAAAGATATCGTCAGAAATACTTTAGTTCATAGCAACAGAAAAAAGAGAATTTCATTCTCCGGTACGGATAATGAAATTCTCTTCCTATCTTATTACTCAAATGTATTATTATAAAATTCTTCGATTAAACGGTCCAAGTATGCAAGGTTCATAGGTCCAAATTCTTTAATCAGCATTTCTTTTATTGCATCGGTTTTTTTGATATAGTTTAATTCCTCGGAGATGGTATCCTTATGAATGGAGGCTAAGAAGCTTTCAGTTACATTTAGTTCTAGCCATTCATTGATTTGCTCAGTTAATTTATTCTCAGCATCTATTTCTGCTTGCACCTTTTTCGCCTTTTGATTTGTACTAAAGGCTACATAGAGGAAAAATAAGAATAAAGCACCCATAACGGTAATAGGAATCCAACCTTGTAAGAAAGTGAAAATACCAGCCATATTTAGGGCAACTACAACAAGCCCAACAACGCCAAAGAATAAAAAGATCATAACAGTTCCGGATAAATCCTTGTACTGGTCAGCCTTCATAATATAAACAGAAGCGCTTCCTTCCTGATCGTCATCAAAGGCATTGACTTCATCACCCGGTGTATCCCTTAAGGGTTTGGAAGCAGATACTTCCTCCAAGAGGGCATCGCTAGAATTTACATTCACAGAGGCATCTTCTTCACTCTTAAACTCCGTAGTGCCTTCATCCTCATAATCAGGAATATCCTCCTCGGTCTCAGATTCTGATGTAGCGTTCACGTTAGAGGCAATATCAGAATTCTCTGTAATACCTTCTTCCTCAGAAGTAGGAGAGTCCACCTCACCTTTTTCCATTCGTTCACGTTCTACAAAATAGAAGGCTTGATATAATTTCTTTGCTTGCATTTGCTTCTTCGGGGGGACAGAAACAATATAAAGACCGGCTTCCTCATCGAATTCAAAGGAGGAATTTAAGTCGGAGTAGTTAAAAAACCTCACCAGTTTTTCAGCTATTTTTTTGTCTTCGGCTTGAAAGAAGGGTATTAAGGGTTCTGCATCTTTTAAATCTTCCACAAGTTCAACCTTACAATCGGAACACTCTGTAAATCCTGTTTGATACTCAGCTTTGCAATTAGGACACCAAGGCATAATTCCATCTCCATTCTATAGTTTTATAAGCCTATTCGGCCATAAATCGATGATATGCTTTTTTACCTTTTCTTACTAATAACGCTCCGTCAGAATCAAAATCATTGCTAGTAAATACTTTGTCAAATTCCTCAACCTTAATATCATTAACAGTAACTCCACCCTGAACGATGGTACGTCTAGCATCTGAACGAGAGACTGCCAACTTTGCATCACACATAAGGGTGATAAGATCAATACCTTCCGCAAAACGGGAAGCAGGATAGGTTGTTGTAGGAATATCTTCCGATTTCATACCGCCACCAAATAATGCTCTTGCGGCTTCCTGGGCTTTGGTTGCTTCCTCTTCACCATGAACAATTTTTGTGATTTCAAAAGCAAGAACTTCCTTTGCATAGTTGATTTCTGCATCCTTTAGGGCACCAAGTCTTCTTACTTCGTCCATTGGGAGGAAGGTAAGAAGTCCTAAGCATTCTTCAACCTTAACATCCTCAATATTTCTCCAATATTGGTAGAACTCATAAGGTGTGGTCTTATTTGGATCCAACCAAACAGCACCCTTCATGGTCTTGCCCATTTTAATACCTTCGCTGGTGGTCAATAGCTTGAAGGTGAGGCCGAACGCAGGTTTTTGCTCCTTACGACGAATTAAATCAACACCGCCAAGGATATTGGACCATTGGTCATTACCACCAAGCTGAAGAGAGCAGTCATAGAGTTTGTGTAACTTCCAGAAATCATAGGATTGCATTAGCATATAATTGAATTCAAAGAAGGTAAGACCTTTTTCCATACGCTGCTTATAACAGTCTGCTGTTAACATCTTATTAACGGAGAAATGAATTCCGATATCTCTTAAAAACTCTACATAATTAAGATCTAATAACCAATCTGCATTATTTGCAATAATTGCTTTATCCTCATTAAAGTTTATAAATTTTGATAATTGCTTCTGGAAACAGTCTGCATTGTGGCGAATGGTTTCCATTGTCATAAGTGTACGCATATCGGATTTACCGGAAGGATCACCGATCATCGTTGTGCCACCACCAAGAAGGGCAATCGGTCTGTGTCCGGCACGTTGCATATGCATCATAGCCATTACGGTAAGAAAATGTCCTGCTGTTAAACTATCAGCAGTAGCATCAAAGCCTATATAAAAGGTAACAGATTCCTTTCCTAATAATTCTCGAACTTCTGTTTCGTGAGTACATTGCTCAATAAACCCACGTTCCTGTAGTATGTCGTAAACATTTGTAGACATGGTATTCCTCCTTAAATATATTAGAAAACTGCAAAAGACATAGAAGATTTGCATCATTTTCTCTTATCTTTCAATAACTAAAGACATTATATATGATTGATTTGGAATTTTCAATGAAAAACTCATGTTAATACCATGAAGCTCTTTTCATTTTCAGAAATTGCAAAGGTATCTATTCATTTTCACTAATATTAAGAAAACGATACTTTTTAGGTGAAACACCATGGATGCTTTTAAACATTTTTGAAAAGGTGAATGGATTTTCATAACCAACTTGATTCGATATGTCTTGTATCGAAAGGTTTGTTGATTTTACCAATTCAGCTGCTTTTTGAAAACGATAATTGATTAAGTATTCTTGAGGTGATACCTGTAATTCTTTTTTAAAAATACAAGTTAAATAAGAACGGTTGATTCCAATATAATTTGCAATATCATTGACTTTAACATTAGCATAATTTGATGAAATATATTGCAATGCATGCTCTACATAAATTTCACTAGAATAATCATAACGACGCTCTTTGCTTTTATTGGCATTTTGAGCTTCTATTAAAGAGGAAAGCAACTCGTATAAATATCCTATTCGTCGTACTTCATTTGCTATGGTTAAGACATTGGAATCTAGTATTTTCCCGATCGTTGGCAAATAGGTTGAGATCGGAATGGAGGAAACGATTACTGGATTATCTACCGTAAGGCCGGCATATTCAAGGTAAGTAGCGGACTTTTCGCCATCAATGGTAACCCACATATATTCCCAAGGGTCTTCCATATCAGCATAATAGTTAATTGTAACATCTTTTGGAATAAGAAAAATATTGCCTTTTTTAATGTGATGTGTTTTTCCATTAACGATAAGAGTCCCTTTTCCGTTCAAAACAAAATGAAGATGATATTCGTTTGGAATCTTTTGATCATAGGTATAACCAGGTGGGCACTTCTGATGCCCACAGTGTATAAGACATAAATCGTTCGTCTGCTTTTTTATATTTCTAAGGCAGCGAAAACCAACGGATGTATAATAAGTGGTAGGTTTCTCCATAAAAATACCATCCTTTCCAGAAATTACTAACAATATTATAACGAATTTAGTAGATGAATGCAATGTAGAACAACGAGGGTGATGACTAAAAAATATACATCTCACATAAATGTAGCATTAAAATAAGCAAAATTCACAACTTGGTTGAGATGGAAAAGCATAAAAGCGTAAAAGATTCATAAAAAAGTGTTGAATAAATGATATAAAATACTTCAAATATAACATAATAACATAATTATAACACATTTTACCATTTTAATAAATAATATTACGTGTACAATGAAATTACGTTGAGGTTGAAGAGTAGCAACAAAGCAACGTACAGTAAGTAGTAAGATAAGAAAAAGGAGGATATTTATGAAATTAAAAAAGGTTTTGGCACTTGTTATGGTAACAGTTTTGACTATATCTTTAGCAGCTTGTACAAAAAGCACCACAAAGACGGACAACACAGATAAGAATTCTGGAAACTCTGAAACATCAGAGACACCGGATAAAGAAGTTCCAAAGGATACTTTAACTGTGGCGATATGGGATACAAATCAGGAGCCAGGTCTTACAAAGATTTTGGAAGACTTTACAGCAGAGACAGGGATTAAAGCAGAGATTCAAGTTACTCCTTGGGAGCAATACTGGACCATGCTTGAAGCAGGTGCTACGGGCGGAAGTTTACCGGATGTTTTTTGGATGCACTCCAATGAAATTTCTAAATATTCTGAGTATGAGATGTTACTTGATTTAACAGATAGAATAGCGAAAAGTGATAAAGTAGATTTATCAAAATTCCCGGAGGAAATTGTAAATATTTATAAGTGGGAAGGAAAAACACAATATGCAGTTCCAAAGGATATCGATACCATTGCATTATGGTATAACAAGACAATGTTTGATGAAGCAGGCCTTGCTTATCCGGATGATACTTGGACATGGGATACCTTTAGAGATGCATGTGAGAAGCTTACAAAAGCAGATGGAAGTCAATATGGATTTGCATTAAAGGCAAGCAATAACCAGGCTGGTTGGTACAACATGGTTTATGATATGGGTGGAACCATTATTACAGACGATAAGAAGGCTTCGGGATTTGATCAGGAAGGCACGATTAAGGCAATTAATTTTGCAGCAAGTTTAGTAAAAGATGGCTTAACACCTAGCAATGAGATAATGTCAGAAAATGATGAAGCTGCATTATTTAAAGCAGGTAAAGTTGCTATGATTACACAAGGCTCTTGGATGCTTGCGGATCTTTGCAATAATGATTATGTAAAAGCAAACGGTGATATAGCAGTATTACCCAAAGATGCAGAAACTGGTAGAAGAGTTTCTATTTATAATGGCTTAGGATGGGTAGCAGCAGCGAATACCTCCAGACCGGATGATGCATGGGCACTCATTGAATACCTTGGTTCACAGAAAGCACAGCAAAAGCAATCTGACTTAGGTATTGTAATTTCAGCTTATGATGGAACAGTATCGAATTGGACAAATGCTTATCCTGATTTTAATCTCCAGGCATACTTAGATATGATGAAGGATCTGGTTATTAGACCATATTCCAAGACAACGGTTACTTGGGAGAATATGATATCAGAAAAGTTAGTTGATGCATGGGCAGGGACAAAAAGTGTTGAGGAAGTATGTGCAGATATTACAGCACAGATGAATGCAACATTAGCAGAAGAATAAGCATCAGGGTATTATAATATATTATTGTGGCAGACCTCATCTGGTTGAACAATAGGTGGGCATCTGCCACTTTTAAAACTGATCAAGGAGATGATATGGTGTCAAAAAATGCGAAGTCAAGAAGAACAAAGCAAAGTAGAAATGAATTTATCTGGGGTTGGTTTTTTATTCTTCCCACCATTATTGGCTTAATTATTTTGAATATTATTCCGATTTTCCAGACAATCTATCAAAGTTTCTTTAAAACAGGAGCATTTGGAAAAGGGAACATTTTTGTCGGTCTGGATAATTATGAAAAACTTTTGAAAGACGCTAGTATATGGCAGGCTCTTTTCAATACGTTCAAGTATGTAATTGTTGAAGTACCTTTTTCCATAGCAATTGCTATTGTTTTGGCAGTATTCCTAAATCGTAAAATGAGAGGAAGAACGGTATTTCGAACCATATATTTCTTACCAATGGTTGCAGCACCTGCTGCAATTGCTATGGTTTGGAGATGGTTATATAATTCGGAGTTTGGGTTATTAAATCATTTATTGAATAGCATCGGAATTAATTCCATCAACTGGATTTCCGATCCGAAAATCGCTGTAATTTCAATTGCAGGAGTGGGAATATGGTCTGTTCTTGGTTATAATATGGTTCTGTTCTTGGCCGGCCTTCAAGAAATTCCTCGTGACTATTATGAGGCTGCCAAAATTGATGGTGCAAATGGCATAAAAGAATTTTTTTCAATTACATTGCCTTTAATTTCTTCGACTATGTTCTTCGTATTAGTTACAAGAATCATTGGCGCCCTGCAGGTTTTTGATGCAATTTATATGATGTTAGATAGAACAAATCCCGCGCTCCCTAAAACCCAGTCTTTAGTATACTTATTCTATAAATATTCTTTTGTAGAATCAAACAAAGGATATGGCTCTGCAATTGTAATGCTACTACTGATTGTAATTTTGATTATTACTATAATACAGATGAAGCTTCAGAAAAAATGGGTTAATTATAACTAAGGGGAGGGCAGAACATGAAAGTTAAAAGAACAATTAGTATAATTGTTATATATATCATATTAATTATTGGAGCTATAACAATGTTAGTTCCATTCCTGTGGATGGTTCTTACTGCTTTTAAATCCATTTCGGAATCCACACAAATAAATCCATTCGTTATTTTTCCTTCTGTTTGGAGAATGGAAGCATTTACTTCAGTACTAAGTAAAATGAATTTTGAAAAATTGTATTTTAACACATTGGTCTTAATTGTGGGTCGCGTCATATGTGCGGTCCTTACATCAGTTATGGCGGGTTATGCTTTTGGTCGATTGACATTTAAAGGAAGAGATGTTGCTTTTGCTTTAGTCCTATTTCAAATGATGGTGCCATCACAAATATTCATAATCCCACAATATTTAATGGTTAGTAGACTTAATATGTTAAACACAAGTTTTGCACTTTTGTTTCCCGGTTTAGTTACTGCTTTTGGTACGTTCCTTTTGAGGCAGGCATTTATGAGTCTACCCAAAGACTTAGAGGAAGCAGCAAGATTAGACGGCTGTAATATAGGCCAAACCTTTTTGTATGTAATGGCTCCACTTACCAAATCTGCTATGACAGCACTTGGTATTTTTACCGCTTTATTCGCGTATAAAGATCTAATGTGGCCATTGGTTGTTAATACGGAACAAAATACCATGCCGCTTTCTGCCGCTCTAGCAAAATTACAGGGACAATTTGCTACAAACTTTCCGGAGTTGATGGCAGCTTCCTTGCTTGCGTGTATTCCGATGATGATAATTTATATTTTGTTCCAGAAGCAATTTATAGAAGGAATAGCAACCAGCGGTAGTAAACTATAACGCTGGATACGAGTTTCGCAATCACTTAAATAACATTTTTGTATAGACCTTTGACACTTGAACTTAAATAGAATATTTTATGTAAGGAGAAGAACAATGCCAATTATATATCATGACAAGTCCAAGGAATTTCATCTTTTTAACAAAGAGGTAAGCTATATTATCGAAATTATGGAGGATAATCAGCTGGGTAATCTCTATTATGGAAAGAAAGTTAAGGATAGAGAATCGTTCTCTCATTTACATGAAGAACAACGTCGAAGTTTAGGAGCATCTCATTGTGCAGCCTCATCAACACTATTTTTACAGTATACAAAGCAGGAGTATCCTTCCTACGGAACAGGAGATTTTCGTTATCCTGCATTTGAAATGAAACAGCAAAATGGTAGTAGAGTTAGCAATTTTGAATATGTCTGCCATTCAATTTATCCGGGGAAGAAGAAAATAGAACCACTTCCGTCTACTTATGTAGAAGAGGATACGGAAGCAGAAAGCTTGGAAATCGAACTGTA
>JAEWEO010000135.1 GCA_023389295.1 Bacillota bacterium | reverse complement strand
AACTCTGATTTTGTTGTATATTCCGCAAATAAATCTTGAAACACTTCCGAATAATCCACTCCCTCCGGAATTGTTATTTTAAGCTCTTTTTCTTTTGATTGGTTCTCTCCAAAGCTCGTAACGTTATATAAAATATTAAATCCGCCTACAATAAAGACGAACGCGAAAGCTATAGCAAGATATCCTGTTCCGGTGGCTAGACCAACGGCCATAGCCATGAATAAGCTGCTAATTTCTTTTGCACTACCCGGAACTGATCTAAAACGTATCAAACTAAATGCTCCCATGACCGCAACACCGGTCCCAAGATTTCCATTTACCAGTAGAATAACCACCTGAACTACTGCAGGTAATAAGGCAATGGTTACGGTAAATCCTTTGCTGCTACGATTAAACCTTCCATGGATCCATGCAAGTATCGCTCCTAAGACTACAGAAGCTCCTGTACAGATTAAAAAAGTAACAACTGAAAATGTATTGGCTAAAATTGAGTTAAGCATATCTTTTCTCCTTTTTGTTCCATTCTTTATTATGTTGTATCGATTGTAAGTATCCTCTTCCATACTTGGAGAATGAGGTTGGATAAATTTCTAACTCACTTAACATATGGCTAAGCCACAAAGGCATGGCACCCGGTATTTTAATTTCCATGAGCTGCTGTCCTTCCTCCAGTATTGCATTGCCATAGACACCACATCTTAAATTTAGATCTTCTTCTCTCCAAAGTATATTACTGTCAAACGTAATTCTTAGCTCCGGCTGATCGACTCCATACATCGCTATACGACTGTAGGATATATACATAGTGGGCTTTAGGTTCTGATAAGTTTTTAAAAACCAATCAATCTCCTTTGTTATCTGCGTTTGTTTTGAGGGTGGAGCATTGTTAAGTAGATATTGTTCCGACGTAAAAAGCTCCATCTTCTCACGCCTTTTGTAAACAACTCCATTGAATTTCTTCTTTAACTCCACGAAAGCCATATCTCCGTCTTTTGGAACACCATAGCTTCTTAGCCTTAACTTCTCTTTGTAAATCGGTTTTTCCAAAGACCTTTGAATCAGACGATGATCCGGAGTATCATAATAAATATTACAAATCGTCGTTTTACCATATCGGTCTATATTAAATTTACCCTGTAATTGCTGCATTAACAGAGTATATTTATTCTCTTCCAATAAATATTTCATTTCATATCTTTGAAATGTGTTCTGGTAACCTTTCATACTTGCCTCCACTTCGCTGTATCTTGATGTTAATTGTGATAATTTTTATATGGTGTCTTTCTGTCATTTATTATATAGACCTAACTTAAAACTAACTTTAAAAAACATTAAAAATTATTCATTCACAAACATCGAATTATTGCATTTTTTTCTCAAATGAAACAAGTTATTTTTAATATAGTTTGGCTGTTTTATCTATCTTGAGGCTCTATTGAATTGATTTTATCTAGAAAAAAGCAGGATAAGTTCTTCTCATCCTGCTTTTTTGATAAATTATAAAATTGTAGTGAAGCAGATGGAGTTGCCATCTTCACTTCTTACCGATATTTTACCATTGTGTGCCTCCACAATTGATTTGGCAATGGATAATCCAATTCCATAACCTCCCGTTTCACGAGACCTGGAGGCATCCGTCCGATAAAAACGGTCAAAAAGCTTATCTAAGTTCTGCAAATCAAGATTCTCAGTAGTATTATAAACTTCAAGCTTAGCACCGTTCTTATGATAAGTCAGTGTAAGACGTATCTTCCCTTCCACACTTGAGTACTTAATGGCATTATCAAGAAGGGTTGACACCAACTGCTCAATGCTGCTTTCATCACCGTTTAACTTAATTCCCGGACTGATTTCCTGATATATATGCTTCCCCTTTGCTTCTGCCATTGCTTCGAATGATGTTGCAACCTTGGCTACCAAATCACTTAAATTAAACTGTGTAAAGCTCAATTTAATATTCTCTTCATCCATTTTAGATAAGGTAAGGAGATTTTTAACCAGCCTATCCAATCTTGTAATTTGATTTCTTATACTCGTAATCCATTCGTTCTCACCACAGGTTAATTCCAAAACATCTGCATTGGCAGAAATAATTGCTAAAGGTGTTTTTATTTCATGCCCGGCATCCGTAATAAAAAGCTTTTGGCGTTCTGCATTCTCGACAAATGGTCTTATTGCCCTTCTGGATAAGATAGTAATTAATAGAAGCATTAAGAAAAAGGTAGTGATAGCGACCATACAAGATATTACCAAGAAGGTTTTCGCTGATTGGAGCTTTGTTCTGCAATCCAGAAAAACAATCATGGAACCGTTGTCTTGGCTGGTAATCTTAAATTTATAAATATCTATATAACCACTATTACGGCCATCATCCATTATCTTTGCTGCATATTCAAGAGCGTCCTCCGAGGATACTGCTGCTATATGACTTGTATCGATCTGCTGAATACTATCGTCAGCATTTACTTCAACAACAAAATATCTAGTCTCAAACGGTGTTTCTTCATTTATCTCAAATTTCGGTTTCTCTCTCCTTGGAAATTTCTCTTTCTCAAATAGAGGAAATTTTCCTTGATTGTTTGATAATATATCAATTGTTTCATTAATTCTATGTTCCATCTGTATCAGATAAATTCCGTTTATTAAGCCAATAACGATAATCATTACAGCGATTAAAGAACCCATTGTTAGAATAATGAATTTTTTCTGTAATTTCTTAATCAAGTTTCTTCCTCCAAACTATATCCCAGCCCTCTGACAGCTTTTATCTTTATATTAGCTCCTAAGCTTTCTAATTTGCGGCGAAGATAGGAGATGTATACCCATACCACATTGATTTCAGCTTCTGCATCATATCCCCAGATCCGTTCCATGAACTGTTCCGTTGAAATTAGACGCTTTGGATTTGTCATTAGCATTTCCATCATCTGAAATTCCTTATTTCCCAGTCTTATAGAATTCTTATTACCGGATAACTCATAACTTTCTTTGTTTAAGCTAACATTACCAAACGATAGTACATTTGGTGTAAACTCAGATTTTCTACGACTCATCGCACGTATTCGTGCAAGAAGTTCTCCCATTGCAAATGGCTTACTAAGATAGTCATCCGCACCTTTGTCCAATCCACAGATCCGATCCTCAATCTGTGACTTTGCTGTTAACATCAGTATCGGTGTATGGATGTGATGTTCTCTTAGTTTCTCAAGCACTTCAATTCCATTCATTTTCGGCATCATAATGTCTAATATAATCACATCATAATTCTCCATAAGTCCGTAATCAAGAGCATCTGCTCCATCATATACTGCATCTACCGAATAATTATTATGTTTTAAGATAGCCACAAGAGCATTCGACATTTCCTTCTCATCTTCGGCAAGTAATATTCTCATTTATAACCCTCCCAGATTCTCTATATGAAGCTGTCTAAGATATCCTATCCCATATCTTAACCAAAATAATGGTGTGATCTCATTATTGTCATCTTTTTTATAAGTTCACCCACTATTAACTATCCACACTCAATCGTTGGATAGCAATAGTTATCAACATACCATACTATTCTTTGTTTATTATATCACGGCTACTTTAAATAAACCTAAAGATTTATTCAAATGGCTAAATACTATTTTATTTATCTTGCATATTAGCTCATCAAACTCCATTTTTATATCTTATTATGGTCTAAACGATATGAAGGCATATTAATCAAATAGCACCTGTGGATCCTATTATATATTCATGACTATTTCAGTCATCTTCTCCTATATTTATTAACTTTTTATAAAGGAAAAATAAAATAAAAATAATATTTGTGTTGCTAAAAAATACTTCCTCTAGTAGAATAAAGATATTACACGTATTAGGAGGATATCAGAGATGAGAGATTTTGTTATTACGGCTGACTCCAACTCCGACTTGCCAGAAAGCTATATCAAAGAAAAACAGATCGGTATCATACCTCACTATTATGATTTGGAAGGTATTACTTACGGAGATGAAATTAATCTTACTCCAAAGGAATTCTATGATAAGATGAGAACCGGATTAATGCCTACTACCATGGCAAGCAACCCCGAAGTTATACGAAGAACTTTTAAAAATTATATTGATCAAGGTTTCGAAATCTTACACATTAGCTTTTCCTCAGCCTTAAGTGGAGGATGTAGCAATGTTGTTACCGGGGCACAAGAGATTTGCGAGGAGAACCCTGGTGCAAAAATTGTTGTAATTGACACGCTTAATGCCTCTATGGCAGAGGGTATGTTTATTATGAAAGCGGTAGAATTAAAAGAGCAAGGAAAAACGATGGATGAAATCGTCACGTGGTTAGAAGAACACAAACAGGAATTTTGTGTTCGTTTTACAGTAGATGATCTAGGTCATTTGCATCGCGGTGGTCGTATTTCAAAGACAACAGCTATCATTGGTTCCATGATCAATATTAAACCAATACTTTATATCAATCCTGAGGGACAATTGGTTTCTTTAACAACTGCAAGAGGTCGCAAAAAATCCCTCTCTACAATATGCAATGATATGATTGAAAGCATGGGTAAATATACGGATAGTGATGATCCTATCTGTATTGCTCATGGAGATGCTTTTGAGGATGCAAAATATCTGGAGGAATTGATCCTAGCAAAGTTGCCGAACAAGAAGATTATAATCAATTATGTAAGCCCCAGTATCGGAGCTCATTCCGGCCCCGGTGCCATTGGTTTATGCTTTATGGGTGAGAAGAAGTAAGCTCAAGATATAAAACTTACAACCGCTATAGTACTTTCATTTGATTAAGTACTTATAATAGTTAATAACAAACAAATATAATTGCTCTATAGAATAATGACCCTCATTTTTGAGGGTCATTATTCTATATTCTTCACTTTTACTAATACAGGTCTTTGGTTGTTATCATTTTTAAAATAAACGTAAAAATTATATTTATTGAAAAAATCCTTGAATTTTGCTTTCGTTTATTATAGAATAGGTGAGTAGTCTTTTTAATAACTACCATAATATTAACTAAATTTCTAATTAAGCTACAAGAACAACGCATCGTTCCTAGCGAAACAGTTTGATGAATGAATACTATGCTGGAATAACTCAGTCGGTAGAGTACCTCACTCGTAATGAGGAAGCCGTGGGTTCAAATCCCATTTCCAGCTTTTATAAAACCCTTGAATCATCGGGGTTTGAGCGAACAGTCAAAACAAAAACCACTCAGAAATGGGTGGTTTTTTGATGCCTTGGTAACTGTTTGGTAACTATTAATGCAAAAAGAATAAGCGTCCTATGAAAGAACGCTTAAAATTATATCATTTGAGATTTGTGTCCATTAAAAGTCCATTAGAAATCTTAGGTTACTATATTTATCAAAAGAGTTGCCTAACGTCACTATTGCATTCATTAAGCGCAAACAATCAATTTCTCTAATATCAAAAGATGATCTACCATGAAGTAGCCAGTTCCGATTCATATTCGAGAGTTTGGGATTATTAAAACTCGATTTTTTATTTAGCTGTTCAATAAACTTTAAATTAACACACCATATTGCTCGATTAATTTCATGTTCTTCCGGTATTCTTTACGTTCTCTTAAGACTTAACAAAATAATTGACAATTCTATTTATTGCCTCTTCATCACCACCTTGGTCTATAATAAAATTCCCCACATCATAGGCCTGTTTTTCTTGTATCTTTTCCCCTAAGTTTTTTAAAGCAAAGGCTTTTTGTACCTTTATTTTGCTCCATATTAGGGCTATAAGTAATAATGTATTTATTAAAATATCTGAATTTTTGCTTCCATCGTCTTTCAGTGTATTTTTAATGAATTGATCTTTATCCTCTTTGGAAAGTGTAGAAAGCAAATCGTCATATTCACTTTCATCGAACTTGTAATTTACGTTGTGTGAGTAGGCGTTCCTAATCTTGTTGAACTTATGCAATGGACGATATGTATAATCGTCTACTAGACCAAGCGACTTCGCTAAATCCATTTTTTGCTTAAATGACATTTCAGTTTCCATAGCATTAATATCAATAACCTCACATAATAATTCCTGTAAGGAATTTTCGAGGTATAAATGACCCTTTAAAATAACAACCATTATTTCTCTTGATGCAATAGTCTTTATAAAATTATCTTTCTCTGATATAAAATTTTTGCTTTTATTGCTGATATAATCAAGGTAGATATCTCCTACTTCTTTATCCATATCCATACACTCAACCCTCCACTCTCATTTTCCAACAATTTTACACCACTTTCCAATTTTCAGCAACAATAAAGACACCTGCCGGAGCAAGTGTCTGGTATGTCACATTTCACTTATTAACTTCATTGCTTCATTCTCGGTAATATTGTCAACCCTGAATAACATATCTGAACAGCCTATTTCATATCCATCATAACCAATAATCCTATCCGATAAGATGTGATCAGGTTCAATTACCCAACCTTTTTCTTTATCATAAATATAAGGAATATGATTTTCTGTCTTCCCCACTATCTTTAAATCATTAATCCAGTAATAAGCTGCATACTCTCTCATAACTGCCTCACTTTCATAAACGATCACCAGAAACACCTTCATTATATTCCAACAGTTCTATAATATCAATATACTATGCTCAACTCTGGATCCATTATTTCCCCGATCCGATACGTAAGCCGGTCGCTCCATGGCTTTATTCTTTTCTTTCTTCCGGACCTGTCAGCTCTCTTTATAGCTTCTCCGGCCGTCTTATCTATGTAATGCTCGTGGTTTCTCAACGCTTGTACTCTCCTTTATATCAGACTTTAGATTATTTAGACTAAATCTTATTATTAACCCTGTATTTTGACCATACAGGCATTTTGATACTCAAAAGGCATAAAGATGGCTTGTATGGTTTTTCCTCGCCTAATTATAAACTATACAAGTTATAGCACATATATAATTAATCTCATCCCCTCTCAATATTCTCCTGTACCACACCAATCCTATCAAATCCTTATATGTCATATCTTTCTGAAAGCATTATGAAGATCTTCATACATGAAGAGTAAAGTTTAGAGAAAGATTATGACCCTTCCCCAGTTTTGGGGAAACCTATCTTAATCCACGGATTTCGTGGTTTAGAAGCCAGTACGGATTTCATAGAGAGTTGTACTCATTTTGATGTAAGAAGAATATCGCACCTATCTACTCAAATTTGGATTTACCTGTGGACTTACTGAGCCCGTTTCTTGTCTTAGTTTGACAAAAGACACGCTAATGTCCTTAGAGATATTGAAAAGATGGATTGTTCAAACCGACTTAGAGAACGCAATTTTGCGTTGTCCTCGTATAAGTCATCATCACAGAAGGATATATAAAGCTGTTTAATACAATGCTCTTCCCTCAATTTTGAGATAACACTAGAGCGGAAATTTCCGTTCTAGTTAATTACAGCATGGGTTGCTGAAATATCAGCTGCCTCATGGTCTAAATTCTTAATTGCAATATCCTCCACTATAGAGGACCATCTATTCTTAAAATCAGTAAGGGTGCCATTGTATGCCCGGGCATAATTTACCTCATACTTTTCCTCTAATATTCGTCTTATTTTAGGTGATCTGAGCTTTCTTAATGCCTTTGACTCAATATTCCTTGTTATATACCTTGACTTTCCAATTGACCGGGCAGCTTCTTCTAATGACAATGACCTTCTGTATCTAGCTATAATAATTGTATTCTCTTCCGGGGAAGTACTGTCTTTCACTATCTGCCATAAACCGTTGTTTAAGCTATTTTCTATTATTCCATTAACAACATCGTTCGCTAAGTCTATATTTTTATCCGGAATGCATTCGCCCAGTAGGACTTCATCAGCCCCAGGCACATACTCGTCCATACTCTGAATATTGTCGCATAGACTAGCTTTTTTGATAACTTCTAGGGTATTGCTATTTACTCTTAAATAGCGGCATAACTCATGATCAGTAGGTTTTCGTCCTAACTGCATTTCATAGGTGGTATATATCCTTTTATATTGATTAATCCTCAATTGTAATCCGGACGGGATCCTGATACATCTTCCATTGTTTTCTATGTACCTTGTAATCGACTGTTTAATCCAAAAGGAGGCATATGACATGAATAATGTTCCTGCTGTATCCTCATATCTCTTCAC
>JAEWEO010000098.1 GCA_023389295.1 Bacillota bacterium | reverse complement strand
CTATGTCAATATCTATGAGAAATAAGATTTGTATCTGTAAATGTTATTTTGAAGAGCCGTGTGCGGGAAAGTCGCACGCACGGTTCTGAATAGGAGTTTACACCGTGAGGTGTGAATTTACTAAACTACGGCGTGTAATCTAAGCAAGGTAAATGGAATTTATATTCATATAAAGAGCTGTTTCAGTTCATTTGATAATCTTCTTATAGTAAATCATTATTTAATAACAGTTTACTACAAGGGTTTATATCAAGAATTGAAACAACTCTTTTTTCAATGAAAGCTAATATTAGCATTACGGCACAATTAGCATTACGGCACAATAATACCTACAAGGAAACTGGATTAATCTCTTGCAAAATATTTGGGAAACAGATACAATTGGTTTAATCTTACAGAGCGTAAAGGGGGATAACCATGGGAGAAATCGTAATAGAGGAGGCTAACTATAAGGCTTTTGTTATGGCACTAGCCAGTTTATTTATGTTAATAGCATCTATCACTATTGTACTTTATGGATTGGGCGAGCACCGACCTAGTTATTGGATTCCTAGTATTCTCGCTGCCGGTATTTTTTTTGTCGGGTTTGTAAAGTATGTAGCAAAAACGATAAAAGAGAAACCGCTCTTGACCATAACGATGGATGGTATTATAGATCAATCCTCTAAGGGTGGGGTGGGATTTATAGCCTTTGATGATATTAAGGAATTTGTAATAGTAACCATAAGTAATAAGGAGGCAATTGCCGTCATTCCGAAGAATGTGGATGGTTTTTTATCTAAGTATGCTCCCATTAAGCGTAGGGTAGTTAAAAAAAATATGAATTCGAATTTGCCACCGGTTACAATTTATGTAGATATGGCAAAAGACATGGAACCGGAGGATATTCTCTCTTTACTGAAGAAACGACTTTCTGATTATAGCAGTTTGTATGAGTAGATATTATTCGGCATTATTACCAATTAAATGTTGCTTAATCAGCAAAAAAACAGGTTGTATTAATTACAAAGTTATGATATCATAGTTAATTGTGATATGTTATACTAAAAATTCCTTGCTCTTTAAATGCGATTTTGATTCTTCGTCAGTCAAATAGCATTAAGAAAGGGCCAGAGACCAGAAGGAGGTGCTAAACAACTATGAATCAATATGAATTAGCCTTAGTTGTAAATGCAAAAATCGAGGATGAAGCCAGATTAGCTACATTAGAAGCAGCAAAAGACCTTGTTACCAGATTCGGTGGAACAGTTACTAATGTTGATGACTGGGGAAAGAAGAGATTAGCCTATGAGATTCAGAAAATGAAAGAAGGCTACTACTATTTCATCCAATTCGAATCTGATTCTACAGTTCCGAACGAAATCGAGCAAAGAGTTCGTATTATGGAAAATGTAATCAGATATTTATGCATCAGAAAAGATGCTTAATTAAGACGAACGGTTTGAATATGAGCGTTTGAAGGCAAGGGGTTGGCTTACCAATCGACTTGTGGATACACTACCCTAAGGCGAAAAACGAAAGGGAGGTATTAACTTATGAATAAAGCTATATTAATAGGTCGTTTGACCAGAGATCCGGAAGTGAGATATTCACAGGGTGAAAACTCAACAGCAATTGCGAGATTTACTTTAGCTGTGGATCGTCGTTTCAAGAGAGCCGGCGAGACCCAGGATGCGGACTTTATCGGCTGTGTAGCCTTTGGCAAGCAGGCGGAATTCGTAGAGAAGTATTTTAGACAAGGTATGAAGATGGTTCTCTCTGGAAGAATTCAGACCGGTAGTTATACCAATAAAGACGGTCAGAAAGTATATACGACCGATGTAATAGCGGAAGACATAGAATTTGCTGAAAGTAAGGCAAGCAGTCAGGACTCAGGATATTCCCAAGGTGGCGGATTCCAAAGAGAGTCAAGACCGGAGCCAAGCTCAGCGATGGGGGATGGATTTATGAACATCCCGGACGGTATTGACGAAGAATTACCATTTAATTAAACTATGAGTAAATTTAACGCAGGCAAGTAATTGTCTGTCATAAATAATTCGGATAAGGAGGTCATAACATGCCATTCAATAGAAGAGATGATAAAGGCGATTCTCCGATGAAGAGAAAATCCTTCGGACGCAGAAGAAAGAAAGTATGCGTATTCTGTGCTGATAAGAATCACACAGGTATTGATTACAAAGATATCAACAAGTTAAAGAGATATGTATCTGAGAGAGGTAAAATCCTTCCCAGAAGAATTACCGGTAACTGTGCTAAACATCAGAGAGCGTTAACTGTTGCTGTTAAGAGATCAAGACATATCGCTTTAATGCCTTACACAATGGATTAATAATTGAGTTAAAAATAGCCGCTACATGACAAAAGTGAGTTCTTCACTTGGGTTGTGTAGCGGCTTTTTGCATAATCATGTTTGTAATCTGTAAGTCAGAAGTTCCCTTGAAACAGAACCAAAGAAGTAAATCAGTGAAGATTATCCAATAAACAGTAAATTGATTAAGAAATTAATTATAAATTTCACAAACTATTGTATATTTAATCAAAAAATGTATAATTATGATATGTTTTACTTGATGCTATTACAAAAGGGAGACTTATATGATGAGCGAGCAGGGTTTGATTTTTACAAATAACAACTGTGAGGGCTGCAATCGGTGTATTTCAGCCTGTCCGGTATTAACAGCGAATGCGGTAACAACAGAGAATGGAAAACAGAGGGTAGAAGTAAACGGGAATTACTGTGTAAGCTGTGGTTCTTGCTTTGATGTTTGTATGCATGAAGCTAGGGAGTTTAATGATGATACAAAAGCTTTTTTTAGAGATTTAGAAAGTGGTCAAAAGATTTCTATTTTACTTGCACCTGCCTTTGTTGCAAACTATCCCAAGGAGTATGCTTATATTCTTGGAGGACTTAAAAAATTAGGAGTAAATCACGTGATTAGCGTTAGCTATGGCGCTGATATCACTACCTGGGCATATATCAATTACATAACCAATCATCAATTTTACGGTGGAATTTCACAACCCTGTCCTGCGGTTGTTCACTATATAGAAAAAAATATACCGGAGCTAATACCGAAGCTGATTCCAATTCACAGTCCTATGATGTGTACTGCTATTTATGCTAAGGAGTATTTAAATATTACGGACAAGCTTGCCTTTATCAGTCCTTGTATAGCAAAGAAATATGAGATAGAGGATCCCAATACCAAAGGATATGTATCCTATAACATTACCTTTGAGCATCTAATGAAGTATGTAAAGGAACATAATGTAACTGGTCCTGAGACCTATGATGAGATTGAATATGGGTTAGGTTCTATCTACCCCATGCCGGGTGGACTAAAGCAAAATGTACATTGGTTCTGTGGAGATGATCTGATGGTTAGACAGATCGAAGGAGAGAAGCATGTATATGATTTTCTCGAAGATTATAAGGGACGGGTAAAAGAAGGAAAACAGCTTCCTTTCATGGTGGATGCCTTAAACTGCTCGAGTGGCTGTATCTGCGGTACAGGAATTGAAGCGGACAAAGCGCAGGGTGATGATAACCTATACGAGCTTTTTCATATGAAACAAAAGAGCAAGCAATCAGGAAAAGTACCCTTTGGTAAGAATTTGACTCCGAAGAAACGTTTGGAGCTATTAAATAAGCAGTTTAAGAATCTGAAGCTGGAAGATTTCATTCGTTCCTATACGAATCATTTTGGAGAAAATGCAAAACCGCTTCCTTCCAAGGGTGAGCTAGCTCAAATTTTTCAGATTATGAAGAAGGACACGAAAAGCAAACGAATGGTCAACTGCGGTGCCTGTGGGTACTCTACCTGTGAACGAATGGCTTCTGCAATCTTTTATGGATGTAATACAGAGCAGGGATGTATCCATTACCTGAAAGAATCAGTAGAAGAAGAAACGATGTTAATTTCAGATACCTTAAGACAGGTACAGGATAAAAGTAATGAAATTAATCATAAAAAAGAAGAAATTACAAAATTCATGAAAGAGGATTTTGAGAGGCTGGGAGAAGCAATTACTGATATGGTGGTCGGAAATAACAGTTGTGCAAATGAAACTATTTCAGTACAAAGAGACATTGAGCTTGTTGCAGAGTTTTGCAATAATTTAGTAAGCTCATTTCATAACATCAGCGAATTATTGACAAAATTAGAGCAAAACAATGATAGTATAGCTGGTATCGCAAATACAACCAATCTACTAGCCTTGAATGCTTCTATCGAAGCTGCGAGAGCAGGGGAAAGCGGAAGAGGCTTTGCTGTCGTGGCGGATCAAATTAAGAGTCTTGCAAAATTAAGCAAGGAAGCGGCGCAAGACAGTAATGTAAATAAGGATGAAATTAAATCGGCGATTGATGGGTTGAATAAGGAAACAGAGGGTTTATCAGAATCAATGGAACAAATGGTGAAGAAGGTTAACAACATGGCAGCTGCTACGCAGGAAATCGCAGCCACAGCGGATTCTTTGGATACTATTACCATGAACGTGAAAGAAAAACTGGTAGAATTAGAGGCATAGCTTCTAAACTTATAATTGAAATAGAATCAAATCAGCTTTTTCTTCCCATGCGTTAGTAAGATAGGAGGTTAATATCACATGTATATATCTAAGAGAAATGCAACTTATATTGTAGAAGAAATCAGTAAGATTATTGGCGAGAAGATCAATATGATGAATTCGGATGGTATTATTATTGCTAGTAGTGATGTTAACCGAATTGGAGATTACCATGCAGCCGCGAAGGAGTTGATTGATCAAAAATTACAGAAGGTAGTTGTCAAAAATGATAACGAATATGAGGGAGCAAGACCCGGTATCAATCTGGCCATCAATTTCCAAGAGGAGATTGTTGGTGTAATTGGAGTAACGGGACCCTATCTGGAAATGGAGAAATACGGACAGATTATTAAGAAAATGACGGAAATTCTCTTACTTGATCAATACTACAAGGAACAGAAGGATATCGATAAACGAGTTAAGGAGCGTTATCTTAATGAATGGATGTTTGGTGAGTCAAAAAACATTACTCCGCTTTTTGTTCAGCAGGGACATCCTTTGCATATAGACATTACATTACCTAGAAGGATCCTGGCAATTTCCTTTGTAATGAAGGAGAAACAGGATACTGTCTTAGAACAGAGAATTATTGATTGCTCAGAAAAGATTATAACTGATTTACTATGTACAGATAAGAATAATATTTCCTTTAAAAACGGAAAGGAATTAATATGTGCGGTATCGGATTGTTCAGATAATGATATGATCAAGTTGGCAGAGCAGATGAAGAAGGAAGTTGAAGCGAGATATCCTGTTAAGTTCTGCTGTGGCATTGATTCTGGCTTCGAAGGATATGCTTTCATCCATAATAGTGTAGTCAAGGCAATGAAAGCACTGAATACTTCACTACGATCACCACAAAAAGGGATACGTTTGTATACCAGTGTTACCATGGAGATATTCCAGAGTGAGTTATCCGATCATATTAAAAGAGAATATATCACAAGAATATTTAAAGACTGTACCCTAGAGGAAATTGATCAATGGATCGGACTTTTAAATGTCTTTTATGAAGAGGAAGGATCCATCGCATCTGCAGCGGCACGTTTATTTATTCATAGAAACACATTACAATATAAGCTAAACAAGATTAAGGAAAGAACGGGGTACGATCCAAGATCAATTCGTTATTCTTCTTTGTTTTATAATGCAATTCATTTTTACCAGGATGTTCGTGACAACATGATATTTTAGACAAAATGTACAAAAAAACACTAGCAATATTTGTTTGTATATGCAGTATAACAGTAAAAAGGCGGTTTTTTTGGCTCCGATAACATAGACGTTAAGCATGTGCCGGTTTATAATAAAAATACGTTAAACGACGTCGTATCAATATTATAAACGGAGGGTTTAGTATGTCAGGTATATCATTAATAATAGCTTTTGTAATTTCAATCATCGTCATGATATTTGCCATATCAAAGCTAAAAATTCATCCATTCCTCTCAATTATGAGTATATCGTTATTGTTGGGTTTGGTAGCAGGAATACCATTAACTGATGTAAAAGTGGACGGTGTTGTACAGACACAGGGTTTAGCAACAGTTATAGGAGCAGGATTTAGTGGCACATTTACCAGTATTGGTATCGTTATTATCCTTGGTGCGTTAATCGGTACTATTCTTGAGAAGACTGGTGGAGCTCTTAAGCTTGCTGACTTGACTGTGAAATTAGTAGGCAAAAAGAGACCGGAGCTTGCTGTTTTACTCATGGGCTGGGTAGTATCCATTCCTGTATTTTGTGATAGCGGCTTTGTTATTCTCAACCCTATCCGTAAAGCGTTAGTAAAGAAAACAATGACCTCAAGTGTTGCAATGTCAATTGCTTTGGCAGGTGGTCTATATGTATCACATGTATTAATTCCCCCTACACCCGGTCCCATTGCGGCAGCAAATACCTTAGGTGTTGGTAATAATCTTTTGTTAGTAATCGGAATGGGTACTCTTTGTTCCATATTCCCTCTCATTGCAGGATATTTTTATGCAAAATACATTGGTAAAAAAGTGAAAGCGAATGATGAAGCAGGTACTGATAATGGGGAAATTGTTCAATCCTATGATGAATTAGTAAAGAGCTTCGGTAAACTTCCAAACGCATTCATGTCCTTAGCACCGATTTTAGTACCTATTTTATTAATGGGAATTGCTTCAGTAGCAACCATGGCTAAGATGACCGGACTAATGGCAGAGATTCTGAACTTCCTTGGAACACCGATTATAGCTTTAGCAGTAGGTACCATCTTTGGCATATTCACTCTTGCTTCCACTAAGAAAATGAATGAGTTCTATGAGATGACCAATGATACATTAAAGGTTGTTGGACCCATCTTGTTTGTAACTGCAGCAGGTGGTGTACTTGGTAAAGTGATTGCAGTATCAGGACTTGTTTCCTTTATTACAGATAACGCAACCATATTCCAGGCGATTGGTATCTTCTTCCCGTTCTTATTAGCAGCTATTTTAAAAACAGCGCAGGGCTCATCAACAGTTGCAATTACAACAACAGCGGGAATTTTAGCTCCTATGCTACCGGTACTTGGTCTTGATACCCCAATTCTATCAGTACTTACAGTTATGGCAATCGGAGCAGGTTCCATGGTAGTATCTCATGCAAATGATAGTTATTTCTGGGTTGTGACAAACTTTGGAGGAATGACTCCGGATAAAGGGTATAAAACTCAGACGGTTATGACCTTGGTTATGGGTATTGCAGCAATTATAGAAATATTCTTATTAACATTGATCTTTTAAAAAAGCCCCATCATAACTGACAAATATATAAAATGACAGCAAGCGGACATAACAAATTAGCATTTCGATGGGAAGGGTAACTTACCGTCCCATCAATAATAAGGAGGACACCATATGAGTAAATTCTTGTTAATCCCGGATTCCTTTAAAGGAACAATGAGCTCGGAAGAAATCTGTACTATCATGGAAAAAGCCATACGGCAAAACGACCCTGAGGCTGAGATTGTATCCATTCCCGTAGCAGATGGAGGGGAAGGTAGTGTAGATGCTTTTTTAAGAGCGATGGGTGGGGAGAGAGTATCGGTTGTAGTGAAAGAGCCGTACTTTGAAGATATAGAGTCCTTCTATGGTATAATAGAAGATGGTAAGACGGCAGTTATTGAAATGGCAGCTTGTGCTGGCTTGCCTTTAGTCGAAGATAAATTAAACCCGAAAATGACAACTACTTACGGAGTCGGACAACTTATGGCAGATGCTATCCATCGTGGATGTAAGAAGATTATCATGGGTCTTGGAGGAAGCTGTACCAATGATGGTGGAACCGGTGCAGCTGCAGCCTTAGGTATAATTTTTACAGATAAAGATGGCAATCCCTTCATTCCTGTTGGTGGAACCTTAAAAAATATTGAGCATATCGATACATCAAAACTTCTACCTAAACTCAAGGAGATAGAGCTTGTCACTATGTGTGATATTGATAATCCACTTTATGGTGAGAAAGGAGCTGCTTATATCTTTGGTCCTCAAAAAGGTGCCTCCCCGGAAGTAGTAAAAGAGCTGGATGAGGGTCTTAGACATTTGGATTTGATCCTTAAAAAAGATCTAAAACTTTCCCTAGCAGACATTAAGGGAGCAGGAGCGGCCGGCGGTATGGGGTGTGGTATGGTAGCATTTTTTGGATCATCTCTACAGATGGGAATAGAAACCGTACTAGATACCGTTAAGTTTGACGAGTTGTTAAAGGATGCTGACTATGTACTGAGTGGAGAAGGGAAGATTGATTCGCAAAGTATTCGTGGCAAAGTTGTGATTGGAATCGCAAATCGTACAAAAAAAGCAGGGGTGCCACTAATTGCTATTGTTGGTGATATTGGAGATAATATGGAAGAAGCGTATGAAAAAGGTGTTAGTGGTATCTTTAGTATTAACCGTGTAGCGATTGAATACAAAGATGCTAGAAAGAGAGCAAAAGAAGATCTGTTTTTGACGGTGGATAACTTGATGCGATATATGAAGACGATTGGATAAATCAGTAAATGTCATTGGTCTTTTAGCTTATTTGATGAGACAACAAAGTAAAGAGATAAAGAAGAATATTAATAAACATAAGATTGAATACTAATAAGAGCCTGTTATGAGGATAAATCATTGCCTCATAACAGGCTCTTATTATGGATATAAGAATTATCTGATTTTCTTTTATAATTATGAAAAAAGGACTTGACAAATGATAAGATATTTAATACTATAATATCAGTAATGATTACTATTATCAAAAATAACGCAAGATAAGTAAAATTAAAATATTATATATTCTAGGAGGTAAATTATTATGTCATTAGTTGGAACCGAAGTAAAACCCTTTAAGGCGCAGGCTTATCAGAATGGAAAGTTTTTAGAGGTAACAGAAGCAGATTTTAAAGGAAAGTGGAGTGTAGTTTGCTTTTATCCGGCAGACTTTACCTTTGTTTGTCCTACCGAGCTTGAAGATTTACAGAAGAATTATGATGCTTTAAAGCAGCTTGGTGCTGAAGTTTATTCTGTATCAACAGATACACACTTTACACACAAGGCATGGCATGACAGCTCTGAAGCAATCAAGAAGATTACTTATATCATGATTGGTGATCCATCCCATACGATTTCCCGTAATTTTGATGTATTGATTGAAGCAGATGGTCTTGCTGATCGTGGTACCTTCATCATTGATCCCGACGGTGTGATTCAGTCAGTAGAAATCAATGCCGGTAACATTGGTCGTGATGCAGACATTCTTATTAATAAGATTAAGGCTGCTCAGTATGTTAGAAATAACCCTGGTGAAGTATGTCCTGCTAAGTGGAAAGAAGGCGGTGCTACATTAAAGCCTAGCTTAGACCTTGTAGGTAAAATCTAAGGAGAGTAAATTATGATGCTTGAAAATGATATAAAGGAACAATTGGCACAATACCTTCAGCTTATGGAAGGCGAGATACAGATTAAAGTTAGTGCAAAGGATGATAGTGTATCAAAGGATATGGTTGCTCTATTGGATGAAATAGCTGCTATGTCATCCCTTGTGAAAATAGAGCAAACCACATTACCGAGGACACCAAGCTTTAGTGTTAATCGCGTTGGTGAAGATACTGGTATTACTTTTGCAGGTATCCCCTTAGGACATGAGTTTACTTCCTTGGTATTAGCTCTTTTACAGGTGAGCGGAAGAGCTCCCAAAGTGGATGACAAGGTAATTGACCAAGTGAAAAAAATCAAAGGTGAGTACCATTTTGAGACTTATATCAGCTTAAGTTGTCACAATTGTCCCGATGTGGTGCAAGCCCTCAATGTGATGAGCGTCTTGAATCCAAATATTACGCACACAATGATAGATGGTGCAGCGTTTAAAGAGGAAGTAGAAAGTAAGGACGTTATGGCGGTACCATCTGTTTACTTAAATGGTGAATTTTTTGGTAGTGGACGCATGACTCTGGAAGAAATTCTCGCAAAAATGGGTAATACGCCGGATGCTTCAGATTTTGAAAATAAAGAACCTTATGATGTTCTTGTAATCGGCGGTGGTCCGGCTGGGTCTAGTGCAGCAATTTATGCCGCCCGCAAAGGCATTCGTACCGGTATTGTAGTCGAACGTTTTGGTGGTCAGGTAAGAGAGACCATGGGTATTGAGAACTTTATAAGTGTAAAATACACCGAAGGCCCCAAGCTTTCGGCAAGCTTAGAAGAGCATGTAAAAGATTACGATGTTGATATTATGAGCTTACATCGTGCAAAACGCTTAGAAAAGAAAGAGCTAATTGAAGTAGAACTAGAGAATGGTGCTGTTTTAAAGAGTAAGACGGTTATCCTTTCTACAGGTGCGCGCTGGAGAAATGTTGGAGTACCCGGTGAGGCGGAGTTTAAGAATAAAGGTGTTGCTTATTGTCCACACTGTGACGGCCCCTTGTTCCAAGGGAAAGATGTTGCAGTTATCGGTGGCGGTAACTCCGGTATCGAAGCAGCCATTGATTTGGCTGGAATCGTAAAGCATGTAACTGTTCTAGAGTTCATGCCGGAATTAAAAGCAGATGCTGTATTACAAGAACGTCTCTACAGCTTGCCCAATGTAACAGTATTAAAGAATGTTCAAACCAAGGAAATTACAGGTAAGGATAAAGTGGATGGTATTACCTATGTAGATCGTGCTACGGGGGAAACCTCACATATTGAGCTACAGGGTGTATTCGTACAAATTGGACTTGTGGCGAATACGGAGTGGCTTGGTGATAGTGTAGAGCGTAACCGTATCGGAGAGATTATGGTAGATAACCGGAATGAAACAAGTATTCCCGGAGTATTTGCAGCAGGTGACTGTACCAATAGTCCTTACAAGCAAATTATTATTTCCATGGGTTCAGGTGCAAATGCTGCATTAAGTGCTTTTGATTATCTTATCAGAAATTAATCCCTAGGTTAAGTAGATATCCTACCAAACTTTAATGCGAAAATAAAATAATGAAGGTTATAATCTTTTAGGAGATTTATGCCGCTACAGAACTTTGGTTTTGTAGCGGCATTTTTTGAAATAAGGATTGAACTTTGTTACCCTTATGTATTAAAATAGTAATATATGGATGAGTAAACAGCTTGAAGAACTATTCGTAATGATGACTATGAAATTGGAGGTTTCGTAATGATGAAGGATTATTTGGGGAAAGACATACCGAAATTAGGATTTGGTTTAATGCGCCTACCAATGCTTGGAGAAGAAGTTGATATGCCACAGGTGGAGAAGATGGTAGATCGCTTTATGGAAGCTGGATTTACATATTTTGATACTGCTTATGTGTATATCAACGGAAAATCAGAAACAGTAGCAAAAGAAGCAATTGTAAAAAGATATCCAAGAGAAAGCTTCCAGTTGGCTACAAAGATGCCGGTATGGATGGTAAAAAAATATGAAGACTTCCAAGGATATTTTGATACTCAGTTAGAGCGTACCGGAGCAGAATATTTTGACTTCTATTTGTTACATTCACTGGATGCTGGCAAAGCGAAGGAAGTTGAAGAAGTAGGTGGTTGGGATTTTGTGCAGGATATGAAGAACAAAGGATTGATAAAACACTTTGGTTTCTCCTTCCATGATAAAGCTGAAGTTCTTGATGAGATACTGACCAAGCATCCGGAGGCAGAGTTTGTTCAGCTTCAGATTAATTATGTGGATTGGGAGAATGAAGAGGTTCAGTCTAGACTTTACTATGAGGTTGCCAGAAAACATAACAAACCCATCCTTATTATGGAACCGATCAAAGGAGGATCTCTCGCGGGATTAACACCTGATATTCAGAAAATGTATAAAGAGGTTAATCCTGAACTTTCCATTGCTTCCTGGGCAATACGTTATGCAGCTTCCCTAGAGGGTGTTATTACGGTGCTAAGTGGTATGTCAACAATGGAACAGATGGAAGACAACTTGAGTTATATGAAGAATGTTAATCCACTAAATGAAGAAGAGTATGCAATCATTCAAAAAGCAGTAGAAGAGATGGAGAAAATACCAACCATTCCTTGTACGGCTTGTAAATACTGCGTCGATGATTGCCCTCAGCATATCAATATTCCTGGTGCTTTTGGTAGTATGAACGAATACAAAGTGTATCAGAACCTGGAAAGTTCAAAAGGCTCCTACGTTTGGAATATAGGTGGTGGTGGAAAGGCCTCTGATTGTATTGCTTGTGGCTCCTGTGAAAGTCACTGCCCTCAGCATATCGAGATTATTGAAACACTAAAAGAGGTTGCTGCTGTACTTGAATAAATCATAGGTAGACAGATAAAAGTACTTAAAAATAATTAAATAAATATAGTTCGAATAATGGAGGATTGTCTGATAACGGGGTTTAATAATCAGACAATCCCCCTGTTATTGGTTGAATTATTAAATAACAACTTGTATACTTGTCTACAAGTTCGTCAACTCATGACCCCCCTATCCTATTGACACATTGAAAATAAATGTATTAATATTAAGGGGCTTAGATAATATGCATAAATATTTTATTGTTATAGAGAAGGTGACCGACGAAATACTACTGTAGAGAGATCTTAATAAAAAATATTTATGCATTTACAACAAAAAATACAAAAGGATGAAAGGTAAGAACATGAAAAAGAATATCGTTGGTGACATTACATGGGGAGCAATTTTACTAGTCTGGATCTTAATGTTAGTAATTCCGGTATCTAGAACAGAATTTATTAGAATCACAGAATTACACCCATATTGGGGAGGTTTCTTTAAGTTTGCTATTCTGGCCTCCATGGGTGATATGTTGGGGGGAAGAATAATAAAGGGACATTGGGAGTTTCCACAAGGGTTTGTTTTTAAAGCGCTTATTTGGGGTATCATTGGTTTGATGGTAACGCTTGTATTTTCCATATATTTTTCCGGTGCAGCAGGTACTATGGCAAATGGAAAATTACCCTTTGAAGGTTCTACCTTTGCAGTTGCATTGTTTGGTAGTGTAATCATGAATGCTACCTTTGGTCCAATGATGTATATTTACCATAAGTTTGGTGACCTTTTGGTTGATATGCTGATTGAAAAGAAGAGGGGTAAACTGAATAAGATTACCTTAAGAGAAATGGTAAATAGAATTGACTGGTATGGTCTTGTGAGCTTCTCCTGGCTTAAGTGCTGTATCTTAGTATGGATGCCGTTACATACGATTGTATTTTTATTGCCTGGCGAGTACCGAGTATTGGTTTCCGCGTTTTTATCAATTCTACTGGGAATCCTAGTAGCGATTACAAAGAAGAGTGCGTTAAAAACCTCTAAAAACTAAGAAAATTTTAATTGAAAAAAAGTTATGTATATGATAGGGTATCTGTTAGAATAATTGACAGATACCCTTTTTAGGTGGAGGACATACAAATGAAAGACAGAATTATTCGCTGGTATCATCCGAACCAGATTCTTTCGGAGTTACCTGGCGAAACACAGAGAAATTATTATTTGGACAACCTTAAATTTATACTAATAATACTGGTCGTAAGTTCTCATTTTGCTATGAAATTAGATTTTGTGAATGGAATAAATTATTTAGTGAAGTTTATCTATATATTTCATATGCCATGTTTTATTTTTATCAACGGTTTTCTTGCTAAGCGAATGAATGAAGGTGGAAAACTTAGAGTTGATAAAATTATGATTACTTTCTGGATGTATCTCATATTTAAGATAGTTAACTTTGTGCTAAGTTATCTTTTTGAAGAGGAAGCCAGTCTAAGTCTATTTAGAGATCGAAGTGCTCCCTGGTATCTTTTTTCCTTATGTATTTGGTATTTGGCTATCCCTGTTTTAGAGAGAATTAAGACGAAGTATCTAATCTTTGGCTCTTTTTTGCTTGGACTATTGGTGGGATACCTTAGTAGTTTCGGTATTTTATTTTCCTTATCCCGTGTATTTGTTTTCTTCCCGTTTTTTATTATCGGATTTTGCATATCCAAAGAGCAATTGGAAGAATTTCTAGATAAAAGGTATCGAATATTTGCAGCTTTAATACTAATCATTACTTTTTTAGCAATCGCTATTTTCTGGGGATGGTTAGCGCCGATAGAAGACATCATCTATGGCACATCCTCTTATGAAAAGGTATTGGAGGGGTTATATCCTTACGGTATCTTGATTCGAGCAGCATGGTATGTTCTTGCTCTTGTTTTGTCAGCCTCCCTTATGTTGTTGGTACCACGCACTAGATTAAGCTTTTCATGCCTCGGAGAGCGTACCTTACAGGTATATATGACACATATATGGGTTCGAAATGTATTAGTATACATAGGCTTTTTCGCATTCGTGGAAGAACAGCCAATCTATGTTTCAGTCCTTGTTTTAGTTGGAAGTGTTCTCCTGACGTTCATATTATCCAATCTCTGGCTTAAAAAACTCTTTGATTTTTTTATGTTTCCAAAGCTGTTTTCCAAAGTATTAAAATGAGTAAAAGAAAGATATAATAAAGAATAAAAATCCCTTTGGGGATTTTTTTCTTAATTTGTCTTTAAAATATAGGTTATTAATGTTATAATCTATTAAAGCAAAGAGGACAAAGCAAGGATATAGAAAGGCAATTCTTTGCATTTTCCGCAAATATTAATCCTTAAGGAGTCGCACGATGAGTAGAAAATTAAAACTTAGAGGAGCACTACGAGCATATTTGCTATGGCCGGTCATTTTGACGACCCTTTTGTTGTGCATGAATCTAAGTATTTATGTAATTAGCAGAAAAGCCGGCTTAGTAATGACAGGATTTACATTTGTATATTTTGCTCTGGCGAGTGCTATCTATTTTACAAAGCGTAATAAGATAGCCGCAGAATTGGTACGTTATGCAATGGATTATGGGCAGGTACAAAAGCGTTTATTAAAGGAACTTCATTTACCATATGCGATACTTGATGTGGAAGGTAGGTTGCAATGGGGAAATGATGAATTCATGGATGTAATCCATGAGAAAACTGCTGCAAAGCGTTCCATATCAAATGTAATTCCGGAGATTACTCAAGAAGTATTGCCAAAGAAAGAAAATGATGAAATACTTCATATTACATTACATGGTCGCAACTATAAAATTCTTCTTCGTAAAGTAGTAGCTCCAGATTTTGATGAAGATACTTCGCTGGGTTTGCATGACGAGGAAAGTGTTTGGGATGATAGGAACGCACTTATCGCCATGTATTTATATGATGAAACAGAAATAATCTCCTTATTGAAAGAAAATAAGGATCAAAAATTGATCACCGGATTGCTTTACATTGATAATTATGAGGAAGCCTTGGATAGTATTGATGAGGTAAGACGTTCGTTACTTACTGCTTTGGTGGATCGTAAAATCAATAAATATATGCAGGGCATTGATGCAATTATCAAAAAGCTTGAGAAGGATAAGTATTTATTTGTATTTCAACAAAAATACCTGCCACTTCTACAGTCTAGCAAATTCTCGATTCTAGAGGAGGTACGTGGTGTCAACATTGGAAATGAGATGTCTGTAACCATAAGTATCGGTCTAGGCGTTAATGCAGATACCTATATTAGTGGTTATGAATATGCCAGAGCAGCCATTGACCTGGCACTCGGACGTGGTGGAGACCAGGCTGTAATTAAAGACCGGGAGAAAATCTCCTATTACGGTGGTAAGAGTATCTCGGTAGAGAAAAGTACCCGTGTGAAAGCTAGGGTAAAAGCACATGCCTTTCGTGAATTTATTGAGGCTAAGGATAAGGTTGTAATTATGGGACATAAGATTGGCGATGTGGATTCCTTTGGATCTGCCATCGGTGTGTACCGTATTGCAAAATCCTTCAATAAAAAAGCACATATTGTGATCAATGATGTAACTTCCTCCCTTCGGCCTCTTATGAATAAGTTTGTAGGTAATTCTGAATACGAGGAAGACCTTTTCTTAAGAAGTGATCAGGCAAAAGAGGTTGTGGATGCAAATACTCTTTTAGTTATTGTTGACGTTAACCGCCCCTCCTATCTTGAGTGTGCCGAACTACTGGACTACACAAAAACAATCGTGATTTTTGACCACCACAGGCAAACCAATGAAGCTATTGATACAGCAGTGCTTTCCTACGTGGAACCCTATGCTTCCTCAACAAGTGAAATGATTGCAGAAATTATGCAATACATTGGTGGTAATCTCAAATTAAAGCCTCTGGAAGCAGATGCCCTTTATTCCGGTATCATGATAGATACGAATAACTTCCTTACAAAATCAGGAGTTAGAACGTTCGAAGCGGCCGCATATTTAAGAAGAAGCGGTGCTGATGTAACAAGAATACGAAAATCCTTCCGCAGTGATATGGCAGATTTTAAAACAAAAGCAGATGCAATCAGCAGTACGGAGATTTTCTTAAAACATTATGCCGTTGCAGTTTGCGCAAGTTCAGAAGTTGATAGCCCAACCATTTTAGGTGCTCAGGTTGCCAATGAGCTTTTGAATATCAATGACATCAAAGCTACCTTCGTATTAACGGAGTATAATAATTTGATCTATATTAGTGCCAGATCCATAGATGAAGTAAATGTTCAGGTGGTCATGGAGAAGTTGGGTGGCGGCGGACATTTAAGTGTTGCCGGATCACAGCTGGAGAATACAACCATGCAAGAGGCAATCATGAAGCTGAAATCAACATTAATACAAATGCAGGCTGAAGGAGAGCTGTAATTTATAGCAACTAATTGTAAGAAATGCTAGTAAAGGAGAAAGACACATGGAAATTATATTATTACAGGACGTTAAAGCATTAGGTAAAAAAGGTGAAATAGTAAAGGTTAGTGATGGCTATGCCAGAAATTTTATACTTCCTAAAAAGCTTGGTTTAGAAGCAACAAAGCAAAATTTATATGATTTAAATATGCAAAAGGCGGCGGAAGCTAAAAAGCAGAAAGAAATTTTAGAAGAGGCTCAGGCTCAAGCAAAAAAAATAGAGGAACTGACCATTAAAGTTAATATAAAAGCAGGAGAAGGCGGCAAAACCTTCGGTTCCATATCCACAAAAGAAATTGCTGCTGCAGTAAAAGAGCAGTTTAATTTAGAGCTTGATAAAAAGAAGCTGCAGTTAAATGATCCGATTAAGCACGCAGGATCTTATACAGTACCTGTAAAATTGCATCCACAAGTAACAGCGCAGATGAAGGTTCAGGTAGAAGCAATATAAACCTATGATCTGCAAGGGGGATTACCAATGGATGAAGCATTTATAAAAAGAATACTACCGCATAGCGCGGAAGCAGAACAATCCGTTATCGGCTCTATGATTATGGATAAGGATGCTATCATTGCAGCCTCTGAAGTAATTACAAGTACTGATTTTTATGAAAATCAGTATAGTATTTTATTTGAAACAATGGTTGAGCTATATAACGAGGGTAAACCGGTTGATTTGGTTACACTTCAGGATCGCCTAAAAGAAAAGGATGTTCCAGCTCAGGTGTGTAGCTTAGAGTTTATCAGAGACTTGGTTACCTCGGTCCCAACTTCTGCAAATGTTAGATACTATGCACAGATTGTTCGTGATAAGGCAGTTCTTCGAAGACTGATTAAGGTTGCAGAGGAAACAGCCAATGAATGTTATCTGGATAAGGAAAAGTTGGATGTCATCTTAGAAAAGACTGAGAAACAGGTCTTTAACATCGTTCAAAACCGTGGTACTAAGGAGTTCTCCGATATTAGAGAAGTTGTACTTAGAACTATTGATAGTATTGAAGCAGCGGCCAAGAATCAAGGCAGCGTAACAGGCGTTGCTACCGGATTTTATGATTTGGATTATAAGACAGCTGGTTTGCAACCCTCTGACTTAATCCTCATTGCAGCAAGACCTTCCATGGGTAAAACTGCATTTGTACTTAATGTCGCTGAGTATGCAGCTTTAAAATCCAATGTAACAACCGCTATCTTTAGTTTGGAAATGTCACAGGATCAGTTGGTTAAGAGAATTCTTGCTATGAATTCTAAGGTCGATTCTCAGGCAATACGTACGGGCAACTTATCCGGCGAAGACTGGGCAAGCCTAATGGAAAGTGCAAGAATTGTCGGAAACTCCAATTTGGTCATTGATGATACCTCAGCGATTTCTATTAGTGAACTTCGCTCAAAATGTAGAAAGCTAAAATTAGAAAAGAATCTTGGACTGGTTATTATCGACTACTTACAGTTGATGAGCGGAAGTAGTAAAAAGAGTGAATCAAGACAACAGGAAATCTCAGAAATTTCAAGATCCTTAAAGTCTTTGGCTAGAGAAATTAATGTTCCCGTAGTAGCCCTGTCTCAGTTGAGCCGTGCAGTGGAACAAAGACCGGATAAACGACCGATGCTTTCTGACTTAAGAGAGTCCGGTGCCATCGAGCAGGATGCCGACGTTGTAATGTTCATCTATCGTGATGATTATTATAACCGTGATACGGAGGAGCCGGGAGTATCGGAGATTATTATCGGTAAACAAAGAAACGGTCCCGTTGGTACCGTGAAATTGGCATGGCAGGCCCAGTTTACAAAGTTTGCCAATCTGGAGCGGTAACTTATATATTAAACTTATAACTCACATTTTTGATGCAGATCAAGATGTGAGTTTTTTCAAGAATATTACATCATTAGATTAGTTTCTAAAAATAGTAGAGAGATTCGTAGTTTGAAGGGTAAAGAGGACAACATAATTCTACGAATAATCTCTGTTTTATGTAGAAAAGGGGGAACTTCTTTGAGGTTTCCCCTTTTTATGTCGACAAGTTATATGTAAATATGTGGAAACTGTCTTGCAATTGAGGATTGCTATGTTATAATGTAAAAAGTGGAAAATAATTACACTAAAAAGGGAGGGTGTACGAGTGGAAGAAGTTAGGTATATGATATCAGAGGCTGCGAAACGCATTGACGTGGAAGCCCATGTTCTCAGATATTGGCAAAAGGAACTTGCTCTACCGATTTCCCGAAACGAAATGGAACAACGATATTATAAGGAATCGGATATTGAGCTTTTAAAAAGGGTGAAACATCTAAAAGAACAGGGCTTTCAGTTGAAAGCTATAAAAATGATTCTATCCAATTTAAACACAATGGATTCGCTTGATTCCGATACAGTTATGCAACAGAAGGAGGACTCAAAGGTGATTGAGCTATTTCGCGAGGACAAGCAGGATGAGGCAAAGGAAGGGACAAGCCTGATTACGGAAGAAGAAGGCCATGAGATCAAAGAAGAAGCCGAGAGCAAAATGGGTCAATTCAAAGCCATCATGAATCATATCATAATGTCAGCGCTTAAAGAAAATAATGGTGTAATTACGGAAGAAATTAGCGCAAATGTCACAGATGGGGTTATTAGAGAAATGAACT
Source organism: Bacillota bacterium (assembly GCA_023389295.1). Lineage (GTDB taxonomy): Bacteria > Bacillota > Clostridia > Lachnospirales > Lachnospiraceae > Mobilitalea. The sequence goes on along the minus strand of JAEWEO010000098.1, from coordinate 59,679 downwards.
ATCTCATGAGGCTTCAGGAAGAAAAAGAAGAAGAACGTTACAAAAAGTTTGACGCTTCGCTCAGAGAGTACCAAAAGGGTAGGTTAATGACAGCAGCAACGGTTGATAAAAAAAGAAAAAAATCTAAATTTTTAAAGAAGAATAAAATATATATTTAGAATAGGACAAGCTTTCTATTTCATACATATTTTTTCTTACGATTTTAATATACAACAAGATAATGAATAAAAAGAGAAGGTTAAATAAAATAAATAAAAAAAAGGATGCGTTCATAGTGACACATCCTCTTTTTATGTAGTTATCTTATTATTCAGAAATTGCTCCTGTAGGACATGTATCTGCACATGATCCACAATCGATACATGTATCGGGGTCAATTTCATAATGAGTAGCTCCTTCAGAAATAGCACCTGTAGGGCAATCTCCTGCACAAGCACCACAGCTAATGCATTCATCACTAATTTTGTAAGCCATAATAATAACCTCCTTTCAAACAATCGATTATATTTTAATATACTAGGGACAAGATTGCAAGTAGATTTTATATTTATTCCATGCTTGACGATGAGTAAGTGATAGCCTATAATTATGTTTAAGCATTAGCGAATAAAAAGTTGATTTGCTATGTGCTAATAGAAAATGTTATGAAAGGCGTAATTCTTTGATTAATGCAGTATAAACCGGCATAGAATTACGGAGAATATAACTATTTAAGGAGGTTTATATTATGGCAACTATAACAAAGGACATGACAATCGCTCAAGCAATTGCATTGGACCAGAGCATTATTCCGGTACTTTTAGATATTGGTATGCATTGCCTTGGATGCCCTTCTGCTCAGGCAGAAACATTAGAAGAGGCAGCAATGGTACATGGATTAGATCCGGAAGAATTAATGGATAGAATTTACGCAGAAACCGGTGAATAATAGAATTGATTGGGAAATCATTTTTCTCCATAGAATAAGTAAAGAGATCATTTTTACTTAGCTATAAAAAAGAGAATTGGTTTCCCAATTCTCTTTTTTATAGCTAGTTTTCTTTGTAGTTAATTGCGATTAGTAGCTGTTTGATATACCCATTTACATTACAGAGAGTATTTGTAATGCGTGATCTTTAACGATGATTTCATAATGTTCCTCATAATAAGTAGCGCTTGCGTAAGTAGACCGTTCTGTTTTACCATATTCAGATATGATATTACATATTTTGTTGAATTCCTCCGGAGTATGATCGGATATGCTGATTACTAGATAGTAGGTAGCACTTTGTGGGTTCTTGTATAATGTATTACGACCATGATATGTTCCAAGCATAATATTGGCTAATTCAATTACTTCTTTCAAAGAACGGAAAGAATATATCTTGGTTAATCTTGGAGCAACATTAATGCCTTGCTTTGAGGTCGCTTCAACCTCTGGAGTGTCAGCTTCCTCAGTATTATCTTCTTTTGAGTTATCCTCCATATCATCATTAAGCTCATCATCCATCTGATCAAAACTACTTATGATTTCATCTGCGTAGGACTCATCATCTTCATCTTTTTCATGTTGTCCATGAAGGTTAAAAGAAGAGAACTTAGAAAAACGTGTATCCAATTCATCGGGATCTTCTACCTTGGTTATAACTAAGATAAGACATTCGGTAGAAACCGGTATTGCTTCAATCATTAAGGGAATATCATCTACTTCAAAACCAAACTCATAGAAAGCTTGTTGAATCATATCTCGAAACAACGCTTTTGCTTTTTCCGTGCCATAAGCCAGTTCACTAATTTTTAGTTCTCGGTCTATTAAATCGCTTTTACTCAAGGTACATCGTATTTGATTATCGCTAATTTTTTCTATTTTCATAAAGTACACCCCTTTCTGTACTTAAAAAGTAACTGATTATATAGTGGATATAGGCATTCCACAATAATCAACCTATGGTGTAAAAAAAGTATAATTTAAATAACAGGTAAAGTCAATACACATAGATATGAAATTTATATGAATGACACGCCCTAAAGTTACAAAATAAAGCAGGTTATGACAAAAAAATCAACAAAAAAATGGAAAATGTTTGTAAAAATACACAACGAAAAATAAGTTGTATAAATGACATAATTTTACTATAATTAAGTTGTATTGATTCCATCATATGCTGATAGGAAAGGAGAGAATGCATCAGGAAATCTGGTTTCAAAAATATAAAATCTTAGGACTGCTTGGCAAAGGTGGTACTTCTACCGTATATCTTGCCGTACATATCAAGCTAAATTCTTACCGTGCAATCAAATTCATTTCTAAAAACCATCCCTTATATAATTTCCAAAGAAAAGAAGCATTTGTATTAAAGAATCTAAAACATTCCTGTATTCCTATAATTTATGATATTGAGGAAGACGAAGAAGGTTCCTATATTATTGAACAATATCTGGAGGGGCAGACCCTAAAAGAGTATGTTGATTCCCAGGGATTACTTTCGGAGGATATCATAATTCAATATGGAATTCAAATCTGTAATCTCATTCAGTATTTACACTCCACCTTAAGACCAATTTTATATATTGACTTAAAGCCGGATAATATTATTCTGTCCGATCACACCATAAAGCTAATTGATTTTGGAAGTGCACTTTATCAGGATGAATTATCCGAAGCACAGCCCTACACTGGTACAAGGGGTTATTCAGCACCGGAATTATATCATAGGACAAAGATAGACGAACGAAGTGATGTGTACAGTATTGGAATGTTGCTTTATTTTATGGCCACCAAAATCATGATAACGAGGAATTCTTTGGACTTTGATAATATTGATCAGGTAAGTAGTTGTTCCATGCAATTAAAGAATATTATAAATAAATGTCTAAAATTTCATCCGTCATTACGGTATGCTTCGGTATCAAATCTTTATGCTCAGTTATCAGCCCTAAGTAAGAAGAATCAATACAATGGATCAACGAAGAAGAAAATAACCTTTGCGATTGCCGGTGCACAGCCAAGAATCGGAGTAACACACTTTTCCTTTCGACTATGTAATTATTTATTAAGCCGCAAGTTAAACTGTATTTATCTTGAGAGAAATAATAGCGGTGGAGTCCGAATAATGAAAAGTCGGTATGAAGGGGCTGCAAAAGCTCCCTCAATCTATACCATAGGGAGAATACCTTTACTACTCTATCAGGAAGATAGATCCAAAGAAGAAGTAGAAGCTCCTCTTGTTATTATTGATTATGGATGTCTTACAGGTAAAAATGTGGAGGAATTTCTTCAAGCTGATGTAAAGCTATTACTACTTGGACTTAAGGACTGGGAATTGAATTATTCGGAGGAAGCGCTGGATTTAGTAGCAGAATATAAAGAGATCTATTACTTATTTAACTTTGCCAACGGACAACAATTTTCTAGAGCCGTACAAAACATGGAACACCGCAAATGTTATCGCGTACCATATGAACCGGATCCATTTTCTAAGATAACTGCGCAGAACGGAAAAGAACTTTTTCATGAACTGTATAACCAGTCAAAGGGATTAAACCTACAGTAAATACTATAAGCAAGGAGGAGCGACCTCTAATGAGACAAAGACCAATACTACTTAAGAAATTAATACATAAGAATTCGGGTAGAGTTAGAGAGGTTATCGGACTAATCGGAACTCACCGCGGAGTTGGTGTAACTCATACCGGGCTTATGCTCGCTTTCTACATGGGAGGGGAGTTGGGACGAAAAACCGCCTTTTTGGAATGTAATCACCACCGCGACATGGAGTGTATTCAAAATGCTTATGAATGGGACAGGGAGACGGAAGATTCTTTCTCCTATGGTCAACTTACTTGCTATAAGGGGGTTCAATCCAAACAAATCGTGGATATCTATTCTGAAGATTTTGACTGTATTATCATGGACCTTGGCACGGATTATTTAGGAAACAGAGAGGAGTTCATAAGGTGTACTTTAAAAATTGTTGTAGGCGGTCCATCGGAATGGGATTTTCCTAAGCTACTTCATTTTGAAGAGTCTTTGGACATAGGTCCGGATAGTAATAGTTGGTTGTTTTTAATTCCCCTAGCTACACAGGAAAGAGCAAAAAAGATAAGAAAAGAATTACAACAAAGGGTGTGGTCGGTACCATTTATTGAGGACCCTACAGTACCCTACATTACTGCAAATCAACTGTTTCGAAGAATAGTACATTCATAAACCATGGAGATACCTGAGAAAATGGAGCTGGTTTTGGATAAGTATAACATATCACAAATGACCTTCTTATCCGAGGTGATGAAAAAGCAACCACCGTCTCCTTCTTAGAGGATTTATGGATTAGGATAAATAATTCATTCGGGATGTAAGAAAATGTGAATAAGTATTGATAAAGTGATAGATGATATCATTTCACAGGCACTTAAAAAGCCCTCTATACTTTTTTGCCTTGATTATGTTACCTATGATAGCTTCTATCACAATTAGTAAAATATAATAGGGATGGTTTAACAGGTTGTCTGGCTATAATAGTGTTTGAGTAACCGCAAGGCGAAGAAACCTATTCGTAGATTGACAACCTGTTCTTTGCTGGCACTTTCAATCAAATTTTGTAAGAAATAAGTGAAAAAAGAACAATAAACTGATGACTCTATATCAATTAAATGCTATAATAGGACAATAAGATGGACATATGCTACTTTTCGAACGATGGAGGTTATTATGGAAAAGAGAATGAAAATGGCGGCTATTGGTTCAGTCGCTGCAATTATTATAATAGCAATTGTTGTTATATCAGCAATTGTCGAATTTATGACTCCGAGTAAAAAGGTTATGCCGCTAACCGAATATTATGCGGTAAGTGATACAGAGGTATTGGTAATATTGCAAAATGAAATAAGCGAGAAAAAAGGCCTACTATCGGAAGGTAAGGTTTATATAGATTATAATACGGTTGTGGAAGAATTTAATCATCGTTTTTATTGGGATTACAACGAGAATATTTTGACTTATACTACTCCTAATGAGATTATTCAGATCGATGCAGGAAAAAGTGAGTATAGCGTAACGAAAAGTACCATTAAAACACAGGTATCAACGGAATATCCCATTGCTAAGGTATATGCGGATAAGGTTTATGTTTCCCTAGATTTTGTAAAGAACTATTCAGATTTAACCTTTGAATATTTTAAAGACCCTAATAGAGTAGTGATCAATTACATCTGGGATGATTACTTATATACCGAAGTATCAAAAAATACTCAGCTTCGTGTTGAGCCTAATATTAAGAGTGATATTTTGGTGGAATTGCCGGTGGGTACTAAATTGATGTATGTCGATACGGAGGAAGCTCCGAAAAAAGGTTTTGTTAAGGTTATGACTAACGATGGTATAAAAGGTTATGTTAAGAAGAAACATACAAAAGAAGCCTTCTATGAGACTTTGGAAAGCTCCTATCAGGCGCCGATCTATACTTCACAGTCAAGATCCGGTAAGTTAAATATGGTATTTCATCAGGTATTTAATACGGATGCTGTTAACAATTTGGAGAGTTTAATTGGAGCAACAAAAGAGGTAAACGTTGTATTGCCGACCTGGTTTAGCATCAGCGATGAAATGGCAAATATCACCTCAGTAGCAACAAAAGCATATGTTGAGAAAGCAGGCAAACTTGGTTTAGAGGTTTGGGCGGTAATCGATGATTTTAATGCAAATTCTAACCTTGATATGAATGAATTGCTTTCCTACACCTCGCGTAGAGAAGCTCTGTCGAACAAGTTGATTGAGTTAGCGTTAGAATATAAATTAAATGGTATCAATATTGATTTTGAGAAGATTCCCTCCAAAGCAGGAGAGCATTACGTTCAGTTCTTGCGTGAGTTATCGGTAAAATGCAGAAACAATGGAATTGTACTTTCGGTTGACAGTTATGTTCCATCTGCTTATAGCGAATACTATGATAGAGAAGAGCAAGGTGAAATTGTAGATTATGTCATTGTTATGGCTTATGATGAACATTATGCGGGTTCAGAGGTGGCAGGACCGGTGTCTTCACTTGGATTTGTTACCGATGCAGTAAATAATATATTATCCATGGTTCCAAAAGAAAAGGTTGTTATCGCAATCCCCTTCTATACTAGACTTTGGAAGGAAACCAAAGAGGGAGAAGTTACTTCAGAAACCTTATCAATGACACCGGCAATGAAGCTCATTGAGGAAAATAATCTAGAGGCAAAATGGGATGATAATTATGGTTGCTACTATGTAGAGTTTGAGAAAGATGACGCAATCTATCGCATGTGGCAGGAAGAGGATAAATCCATTGAAGAGAAGATGAAGGTGATCTATAATGCGGATGTTGCAGGAGTTGCTGCCTGGAAGCTTGGTCTTGAGAGAGAAAGCATCTGGAATGTAATCACTAGGTATCTAAATAAGTAATACCGGAGATAGAATAATGGGGATCGGATAGAATAGGACAAAGAGGTATTTCATAGAATATAGGGAACTTGGGTAATGGATGTATCAATATGAAAAAGTATTTTAGCGTGATCTTCCTTCTTCTTATATTCCTTGCAAGTATATTAACTACGGACCAATCCGTTAAGGTTATGAAAAGAGTCCTATTCTCTCAAAACAATAAGATAGACGAAAAACAGATTACAATTGTTATTGACCCGGGACATGGAGGAAGAGATCCGGGTAAGGTAGGCGTTAATAATGCGCTTGAAAAGGATATCAATTTAAGTGTTGCATTAAAACTAAAGAATCTATTGGAACAAAATGATATTCAAGTAATTATGACAAGAGAAGATGATGTCGGATTATATTCTGAATCAGATTCGAATAAAAAGAATGCGGACTTGAAAGCTAGAGTTGATATGATACATTCTAGTAATGCTGATATGGCTATCAGCCTCCATCAAAACAGTTTTACAGAGGAATATGTTAAAGGAGCTCAGGTATTTTATTATTCAGAATCAAAGCAGGGCAAAAAGCTAGCAGAAATACTCCAGGCACAGATTGTAGATACGATGCAGGATGGGAATCATAGAAAAGCTAAATCGAATAATAATTATTTTATGCTAACTAAAACGAATTGTCCCTTGGTTATCGTGGAATGTGGCTATCTATCTAATATCAAGGAATCAGAGCTTCTGATTAACGAAGATTATCAAGAAAAGATGGCTTGGGGAATACACCTTGGAATATTACAATTTATAAATAAAGGTGGGTTGGAAAACCCTGATCTGTAGCCATTATAACAAAATTTGATTTTGTTTCATGATGGTGCTATAATAAGCTCGGTAAAAAATAAATTGAGTTTCATTTATACTATTCGGACAGAACTTCTGGTCTATCATGGATAGCATCATAAGGAGTATGTAATTAATGAATACAAAGATAATTAAGTTGAATGCAGATGAATTACAGGAAGATAGTTTTTGGGAAGCTTCTCGAATTCTTAAAAATGGAGGATTAGTAGCATTTCCTACAGAAACCGTATATGGACTTGGTGCCAATGCACTTGATGAAACTGCTTCCTTAAAAATATATCAGGCGAAGGGAAGACCTTCGGATAATCCACTTATCGTTCATGTATCAAAAGTAGAAGATATGGAAGTACTCGCAAGGGAGGTTCCGGATTTAGCCTATGATTTAGCGAAAGTTTTTTGGCCGGGACCACTTACCATTATATTAAAAAAGAAGGATTTTGTACCTAGTCAAACAACAGGAGGTCTAGATACGGTAGCAATCCGTTTGCCGGCTAATCAATTAGCTAGGGAGTTGATCGCAAGCTCCGGAGTATATCTTGCAGCTCCTAGTGCTAATATTAGTGGTAAACCAAGTCCGACTACCGCAAGTCATGTCATAAAGGATATGAGCGGAAAAATTGATATGATTATAGATGGTGGCAACGCAACACTTGGGTTGGAGTCTACTATTGTTGATTTATCAGGACCAAGACCGATGATTTTACGGCCTGGATGTATAACGAAGGCAATGTTAGAGAATGTCATTGGCCAGATAGATTACGATCCGGTAATCTTGCAAAAAGTTCCTAATCTTGATTTGGTTCCGAAGGCTCCCGGAATGAAATACCGTCATTATGCGCCGGAAGGAAGCCTAACAATTTATGAAGGCGACTTAACTAAAATTATTGAAACCATCAATACAGAAGCTGAAGTAAAAGTAAGTAGGGGTAGCCGTGTAGGTATCATCGCAACAGATGAAACAAAAGATAGCTACCATTTCGGAACGGTAAAGGCCATAGGGTCAAGAAGTAATGAAGCTACCATTGCAGCCGGACTCTATGGAATATTACGAGAATTTGATGAGCTTCAAGCAGAATATATTTACTCGGAAAGTTTTGAAGATAACACACTAGGACAAGCAATTATGAATCGATTATTGAAGGCAGCAGGATATCGAGTTATTAAAGTATAATGATAGCGAGAACAGCCGCCATGGATAGGAGGAAATTATGGGAAAATACCAGAAATTAATCTTTGTATGTACAGGTAATACCTGCAGAAGCCCTATGGCAGAAGCTATTTATAGAAACCTTGAAAAAGTGAGTGATATGAAGGTGTGTTCCAGAGGGTTGGTAGTTCTTTTCTCTGAGCCAATTAATCCGAAATCAGAAATTGTATTGAAAAAGCATGATCTGGAACTAAATAATCATATGGCAAAAGGTTTAAAAGCTTCAGATATTGAGGAAAATACACTAATTCTTACAATGACAGCAAGTCAAAGGAAAAAGGTATTAGAACTTTATCCGGAGCTTACAGAAGTTTATACCATTAAAGAATTTGCGGGTGAGATGGGGGATGTAGTAGATCCCTATGGTGGTACCCTAATGGATTATGAAGAATGTTATATTGAATTAGGGCGCTTGGTCAAAAAGACAGTTTACAAGCTAAACGAGGGATAATAAGATTTTTTAGGGTGTTAAATTGACAGAAGACGAACATACAAGAGTTAAAGACAGAGTTTATGGAGGTAAATATGATAGCGTTAGGTAATGACCACACAGGATTTGAAATGAAAAAGGCTATTATGGATTATTTAGACTCGAAAGGGATAGAGTATAAGGATTTTGGCTGTGGTGATGTCACAATGAGTAATTATCCTGATTATGCCAAAGCTGTCGGTAGAGCAATTCAAAATAGGGAATGTGATAAGGGCATATTAATTTGTGGTACCGGAATTGGGATTTCTATTACAGCGAATAAGATGAAGGGGATTCGTGCTGCTCTCTGTCATGACTGCTTTAGTGCAGAAGCAACCAGACTCCATAATGATGCAAACGTATTAGCTTTAGGAGCAAGAGTAATCGGCATGGGCCATGCGTTAAAGATAGTAGAGACCTTCTTAAATACAGACTTCTCCAAGGAGGAGAGACATATCAAAAGGATTAAGATGATGGAAGAGGAGTAAGCTGCTCTACTTGATTAACAGGTTCTTGCAAATCGTGAAATCTTCCGCTATAAATGATTTGAAGTAAATGATCTAAGGCTCGTAGAGCATAGGCTGCTTCTTCTTTAGAAATCAGGCGTTGATCTAGGGCATCTGCAAGCTCATCCATATCTACAATACGAATACTACCGTCATTATATAGAAGAACATCAACCAAAAGGTCTTCGATAATGACGGTATTTTTATTGCTATCCTGCTTTGACTTAATAATATCGCAATACCAATAGACGATCTGATCATTCTTATCATATATTTTACTTACTTTGATGCCCTGATCTAGATAGAAGGCGGAAATACCGCGGGCTATATCTTTACGGGGATGTAAGGTTTTCCACTTTGTAACAATAAAATCCGGATTCATGGTTACTATGATATCATCCTTTAGATAGATACATTCATTGGGGATGAAACGTTTTCGATAAAGCATTGGTACGTTCATAGAGAGACCTCCTTTTCACTAGTTGAATATTTGTAGTGCACAAGGTTTAAAGTGACTGTCGATTTGATGTAAGTGGTTGAGCTAATCTGAATATAAGTTAAATAATCTGAAAATTAATAATGTATTTATTATAACACAAAAAAAGTATATGGTATAGTATATAAAAGTAAGATCTGATTTAGAATACAAGCGCTCTTCTGTAGGTAGGAATATCTTAAATTCATGTAGTTTGATAAAAATAGCAAGGAAGTATAAACCTGCAATTTACGGGCAAAACTATTAGGTGAAGTAACAGTAGTCCGCAATTGGAGGTTATTTTATATGATGAATAAGAAGTTAAATCAGCTTATGATAGAAGTTAAAAATATAGTTTGGATGAAACGTACAAGAATTACATTATATATTGTAATAGTTCTTTGGGTAGCGGTAGCAACGCAGATCTTAGTAAATCGTGTGTTTCAGGAGGAGGTTGAAATTACAGAAGCCTTTTATAAATCCGATACACATGAAATGCAAAGTAGTTTAGAGGTTGTTGCAGAATATGAGACCGAATATTTGAGTGATGATAATAAAAAGGATTTAATTCATATTATTGGTGATTCCATTGGATTAATTATTGATAATGATATTACAGTATGGGAAGAAGATAAACGTAGTGAGTATATTTTTTATAAACAAGCGAGACAAGCATCTACGGAGATAAAGATTATTAGTGTGGAACAAGAGGAAGAAGAACCGGTAAAGATGAAGCATTACATTATCGTACGTCTGAGCATCCTTGATGGAATCCAAGGGATTGATCAATACAAAAAAATCTTAGAAGCTACCCTAGATGATTTGGGAATTGAAAATAAGCAAATCACCCTAAAATATGAAGGTAATAGGGAAGGAGATCTTACCTCGGAGCAAAAGCATGATTTGGCTGTTCTTCTGGTTGATGAATTGCAGGGAAATATAGCTTTGGAATACGATGAAGGAGATCTTTATACAATCTATGCCTATACTGGCATGCTAAATGAATATGTTACTTCAATGGGCAATAAAATTAATATTCAGATTGCCATATCCTATAATGAAATGACGAATAAGACTAAAATATCACTTGCCACACCCATCAATAATGATAGCTGGTAGAAGAAATAGAGAAAATATGAATATAAGCCTGCTGGTGTCGGCAGGCTTATATCATAATAAAATTTGATAGCAAATAAAGCCCGTCGATAAATCGACAGGCCTATTTGTGTTTATGCAAAATATAAAAAGGTTTAAAATACTATTTAGAACCAACGTTTTCTACCGCGATGGCGTCTTCTGCGATGGAAAAATTCATTGAGGAGGATGATAGAAACAACATCTCTTAGATGATTATTATGACGCCTTTGAGGGAATAGATAGAGACTGTTAGCTTCCACTTGAGGTTCCTCATCCATATCTTTTACTTTATCATAGATACGGTCGGTTATTCTTTCAATGGATTCTCTATCGGGATATTGGTCAAACATCAAACTACCATCATACTCCATCTGGTCGCACTCTTCATCTACTTCTCTTTGAATTCTTTTCGTTGTAGAAGGATAAAGTCTTTTCATTAACTGAGCATCGTTATCTAAGTCTGCACAGTTGTCATAACCATATAAAGGAAACATTGGAACAGCCATAGGCGTGCCGTAAGGATTGTTATTTGGCATCATCATATTAGGTAAGCCTTGATATGCAGGACCATTCATGTTATTCATGGGTGTTCCAAAATTCATAGGCATACCTTGCTGTATACCGCTTCTCATGCCGGGTTGTATGTTACCGATGTTGCCACCACTCATACCAGGACGCATGTTCCCGATGGTATTGCCACCCATACCGGGTTGCGTGAAAGTCGTATAGTTTGGATTGTATTCGTAAATATAAGGCGGAACTCGGTTATTTGTAGAAGTACCCATATCATTACCGGGAGTTAATCCGCTTCCAGTTCTAGGAGTCATAGGACGAGCCGGAGCCATTGGAGTAGCCGGGGCCATGGGAGTAGCCGGAGCCATTGGAGTAGACGGGGTCATAGGAGTAGCCGGAGCCATGGGAGTAGCCGGAGCCATGGGAGTAGCCGGAGCCATTGGAGTAGCCGGGGTCATAGGACGAGCCGGAGCCATTGGCGTAGTTGGGGTCGCCGAAGAAGCCGGAGGCATTGGAGCGGAGGTAGCTGGAGGTATCGGAGCGGGGATGGTTGGAGCCATTGGGCGAGTAGGGGTAGTTGGATTTGGGTTTGTTTGAGGAGTCGGAGGAGTGGGTACACTTGGAGCAGGAGGAGTCGATCCTGTTGCAGGAGTTCCGGGTGTGGCAGATGGAGGATTAACAGTACCCATTCCAGCACCAGGAGTGGTACCACTTCCGCCAGTACCCATACCAGCGCCGGGGGGCCTAGTTCCTGTTTCGGAAGGTGTAGTCCTAGGTGTTGTGGGAGGGGTTCCCATATTGCTGCCAGGACTCATCCGAGATGGATTTGGAGGCATAGTTTCTAAACCGGGTCTTTTTGTTGAGGGAGTGGTGCCTGTACCTGTTCCGACACTAGGTCTAACCGGAGCAGTTCCTGTACCAGTCCCCGGGGTCATTTGATTGGTGCGAATTTGATCGCCTGATGTACTATCTGGAGTAGTAGTTTGTGATTTTGCATTATAATTTGGCACTCTATAAGCTCTTCCGGTGCCGTAACTTCTACCACTTGTATATGACATTTAAGTACTCCTAAGCTTTTTTATACCAATATATGCAAAGGAGCAACTATTGTGAAAAATACAATGGAACAATCTTAAGATAAAAATTTCAATAAGTGGGTTGTACTATCTGTCAAAAGACATTAAAATAGGAATGGATAGTATAAGTCTATCCAACGTTTGAATTGTATGTTAAAATAATTAGAATGGATAAAAACATGGAACTTTCAATTAAAAAGATATTTGAAGAAACTGTAAATTGGGATTTAGTAAATATAACAATTAGTAATTCTGTAAATAGAGACCGAATCACTAAGGTTAAAATTCGCCCGGTACTAGTGAAGGAGGAACTATTTTTTCAGGCGTCAGAATTTATAGCTGAGAAGGTATTTCATAAAAATTATACAAAGGAAGAGTTGCTTTTACAGCTACCGGAGTGGTTTGATGGCTTGTTTAAACAGGCAGAGATTGAAACCAAAAGAGGAAAGGTAACAATTTTAATAAGTAAAAAAGGTAAGGTAACGATCAATAATAAACTGTCAAAATTACCTGTATCTAAGGATAATAAAGATAGGGAGAGAACAGAGACCTTATCCCAGGAAAATTTCTTACACAATAAGAAGAAGAACTATATCTTGCAGGAAGGTACACCACTTCCTTTTTTAGTCGATTTGGGAGTAATGACAAAGGATGGGATGGTTGTGAAAGCCAAATCCGATAAGTACCGCCAAATTAATCGTTTTCTGGAGTATATTGAGGATGTTCTACCCGCGTTGGAAAAGAATAAAGAATTGACAATTTTGGATTTTGGATGTGGTAAATCCTATCTTACCTTTGCCATGTACTATTATCTAAAGATCATGAAGGGGTATCAGATCAATGTCATTGGTTTGGATTTAAAGAAGGATGTAATTGCCCATTGTAACCTTTTGAGTGACAAATATGGATATGATAAATTACAATTCCTAGTTGGGGATATTGCTTCCTATACAGGGCGAAGCTCTGTAGATATGGTTGTAACTTTGCATGCCTGCGATACGGCTACGGATCATGCACTCTATAAGGCGGTGTCTTGGGGAGCCAAAGTAATACTATCCGTTCCCTGTTGTCAGCATGAACTAAATAGACAGATTGATAATGAAATATTAAAACCTGTAATCAAATATGGTATTGTAAAGGAGCGAATGGCTGCGCTCATGACGGATGCTCTGCGAGCCGAAATACTTGAAACAAAAGGATATCGCGTTCAACTACTGGAGTTTATTGATATAGAGCATACACCGAAAAATATTTTGATACGGGCAGTTAAAAAAAGTTCATCCAACAATACTCCCGGTCAAGAAGGAGAATTAATACGCTGTATGGAATTTTTGAAAGTGTCTCCCAGCCTGTACCGATTATTTCAAGAGGACAAATGAAATATTTTAAATAGATGGAGGTAAAGGTGTTAAAATATATTTATAGAGCGATTATTTTAATAGCAATTTTTATCGGTGCTCTAACCTATTTTAGTAGGGATATTAAGGAGGTTGTATTTGATATCGACAATACAACAACGATGTCAGAGACAACATTTCCACTAGTTACTATAAAAACCGGAGATAATACAATTAATTTATTGCATGGTTATAGCAGCAATCTTGATGCAAATAAAATAAGAGAATCCGTCACTCCCCTTGATCATAATAAAACCTTTGAGGTACAGATTGACCAAAAGGATTATGATATTAAGAAATTAAATTACGAAGTAAGAGAGTTTGTCGGAAATACTCTTATTGAGACAAACTCTGTAAGTGTATTTGAAAATGATGGTGAATATAGAACTGCCAAGATTAAATTACAAGCAGATCTCGAACTGGAGAAGGAATATGCAATTAAGATTACCTTAATTACCAGCGAGAGTAAGAAGATGTATTATTATCAGCGAATAAAGATCTATGGGGATGCATATTTATCCGATAAATTAGAGTTTATTATGGACTTTCATAATGCTATTATGAACAAGGATACGGCAGAGGAAATAATTAAGTATCTGGAACCTTTAAATACTTCCGATAATTCCTCCTATGCTTATGTTAATATAAATTCGAGTTTTGAATTGGTTAGCTGGGGAAATATAAATCCTAAGGTACTTACTAATGTGATACCGACGGTAAAAGAGATCTATTCGGATACCGCATCGATAGAATTAGAATATTTAGTTGAATCAGAGGTATCCGGTCAGAAGGAAATCTACCGTATTACTGAATTTTATCGTGTCCGCTACTCTACAGATCGTATGTATTTATTAAATTATGAGCGATACATGGAGTCGATCTTTGATATTGCACATGCCAGTACGGCAAAGAGTGAATTAAAACTTGGAATAACCGGAGATAAAGAAGTACCTTATGTTGCAGGAGAAGATGGCACAAAAATAGCTTTTGTTAGAAATAGAGAATTATGGTTCTATAATTTGGAACAAAATGAAGCGACTAAAGTGTTCTCCTTTAGACAGGAGAATACGGATTATATTAGAGATATGTATGACCAGCATGACATACGTATTTTAAATATGGATGCGGAAGGAAATATAGATTTTATGGTCTATGGCTATATGAATCGAGGTCAATATGAGGGTCGAGTAGCCATCATTCTCTATCGTTTTATTCGTGCAGAGGATCGTATTGAAGAACGGGTATATATTCCGGTAGATGAGCCTTACCAGAGCTTAAAAGAGAATATGGGCGAGCTTGTATATGTCAATACAAATGAGGTGTTTTACTTTCACGTATACAATACAATATATTCTTATGATTTAATAACGAAGCAATTAACTGAGATTGCAAAAAAAGTCAGCAAAGATCAGGTTGTAGTCTTAAAGGATATCAACTATGTAGTTTGGCAAGATAATGCAGATCCTAAGCAGTCAAAAAGCATTCACATAATGAGTTTAGACACCGGCAAGCAAGATGAGATTACCGCTAAAGAAGGATATAATATACGTTTAATGGATAAGATAGATAGCAATATAATCTATGGGTATGTAAGTGTAGATGACATTGGAGCTATGGTGGATGGAAGCATAATGGCTCCTCTTACTACCGTTGAGATTGCTTCCGTTGATAAGAAAATTTTAAAAACCTATAGTGAACCTGGTTATTATGTAAGCGGACTAGAGGTAAAGGAAAATATTATTGAGCTTCGCAGAGTAAAAAAGGTAAATCAAGACGGACGTATGATATATACCTTTGCAGATCTGGATCATATTATGAATAATAAAAAAAATACAAACCCTATTATAAATATAACCTCAAGGGTTACGGAGGAAGCTTTAACACAGTATTATGTTGCGCTACCCGGTTCATTTGTGATGGAAAGCTTACCACAGGTGAAGACATCCGTTAATACAGTAATTGCCGAAGATCCTACCATACGGCTACCAGAGTCAGAGCAAAGCGTGCTGTATTATTACCCCTATATTACTGGTGGAATTGAAAATGCATATTTAAATGCTTCGGATGCGATTGAGGTAGCAAGAGAGAGAATTGGAGTTGTTTTAAATAGCAACAATGAGATGATTTGGGAGCGAGGCGTTCGAAAGAATAGTTCTACCATAAGTAAATTGGAGAATTTGAATAACATTCCTACCTCCGGCTCATCCGTGGAGAACTGTATCAAGATATTACTTGATTATCAAGGAGTTTATACAAATAAAGAACAATTATCTATCAAAAATAGCTCCGCTTATGATATAATGAAAAAACACTCAAAATATTCTCCGGTACGACTGACAGGAGTTACACTAGATGACGTCTTTTATTATATCTCAAAGGACCGACCGGTAATTGCCATGACCGGTTTGAATGATGCAGTCGTTATTTACGGTTATGATGCCTTTAACATTATGGTAATTAATCCTTCTACCGGAAGAAAAATCAAGATGGGTATTGGAGATAGTGCAAAATTATTTGAGGGGGCTGGAAATGTATTTCTATCCTATCTTAAAGAATAATCGCTAAAGTTACAGAAGAGAAAGAGCTGTGAATAGATAATAATCTTATATATTCCAGACAAAAAAGCCAAGTATAATAAACACCAAAATATAATAATTTAAGGAGATAAAACTATGGATGAAAGAATTAAAGTATTAGCACATAATTTAGTTAATTATTCAATGAAAGTGAAAGCTGGCGATAAGGTATATGTTCATTATATCGGACCTTCAACACAGGATCTCGCTAGACAGTTAGTGAAAGAGGTATACAAAGCAGGAGGAGTTCCTTTTGTTCATTATACTGATGTTAAATTACAAAGAGAAATGCTGTTAAATTGCACCAAAGAGCAGATGTCCTTGATGGCAAAGATTGACGGCGCCGAGATGGCTGAGATGGATTGCTATGTGGCAGTTCGAGGTACTGACAATGTATCAGAGCTTGCAGATATACCGTCAGACAAAATGAAGATTTACGAGACTTACTATCAGACTCCGGTACATCATGAAATTCGTGTACCAAAGACTAGATGGGTAGTGCTTCGCTATCCTAACTCTTCTATGGCTCAGCTTTCTAATACAAGTACAGAAGCCTTTGAAGATTTCTATTTTAATGTATGTAACTTAGATTATGCGAAAATGGGCGAAGCAATGAAGAGCCTGGTAGATTATATGAATCGTACCGATAAAGTAAGAATTGTAGGACCTGGAACAGATTTATCCTTCTCAATAAAGGATATTCCTGCGGTACCTTGTGATGGTGAGTGTAATATTCCGGACGGTGAAGTATATACAGCACCTGTTAGAGAATCTGTAAATGGTACCTTAGCTTATAATACTCCTGCAGTATTCCAAGGCTTTACTTATGAGAATATTACGTTCCGCTTTGAAAATGGTAAGATTGTAGAAGCAACCGCTAATGATACCGAAAGAATTAACCAGGTATTAGATACGGATGAAGGTGCTCGTTATATTGGTGAATTTGCAATTGGTGTTAATCCTTATATTCTTAAGCCGATGAAGGATACCTTATTTGATGAGAAGATTATGGGTTCCTTCCACTTTACACCTGGTAACTGCTATGAGGAGAGTGCTCCAAATGGTAACCATTCTGCAATTCATTGGGATTTGGTATGTATCCAGACACCGGAATATGGCGGCGGAGAAATCTATTTTGATGATGTTTTGATCCGTAAGGATGGTCGTTTCGTGGTTAAGGAATTAGAGGGATTAAATCCTGAGAATTTAATATAACAGAATTCGAGTGTCAAAAGGTCAACTTTGAATATAGCATCGTCAAATTGCACATAAGCTAACTTGAATAGAAGTGATATAGTAGCTCGTTCGATGCGCAACTGTATCACTTGGTCGAGAACTTTATTGTGTAATTTGACGAAGAGAGCAATTTGGGGACCTTTTGATACTCCAATCCTAACAGGAACCAAGGGATTAATTATTATACTATTTTATTCCGCTACTAGCGGATGAATGGAGGAAACATGAAGTTATTGACAGCAGCAATTCCCTGCTATAACTCTGCGGCTTATATGAGCCACGCCATAGAGACCCTTCTTACGGGTGGGGAGGAAATGGAGATAATAATTGTAAATGATGGATCATCCGATGATACGCAAAAGATAGCAGAGGATTATCAAAATAAATATCCGAGTATTATTAAAGTGATTAATCAAGAAAACGGCGGACATGGGGAAGCTGTTAATACCGGACTTGCGAATGCGACTGGCTTTTACTTTAAAGTAGTGGATAGTGATGACTGGGTAAACGAACGAGCATTAAAGCAAGTGATGGAAGTACTGAAGAATCTCATTGCAGAAGGAAACAGCCCTGACTTATTTTTAGCAAACTATGTATACGAAAAGGTAGATGCAAAAAAGAAAAAGGTGATCAATTATAACTGGGCATTACCCAAGGACCGTATCTTTAGCTGGGATGAGATCATGCATTTTAAACAGAGTCAGAACATTTTGATGCATTCCACAATTTATCGTACAAAATTACTTAAGAGCTGTGGAATTCAGTTACCGAAACACACCTTCTATGTGGATAACATTTTTGTTTATCAGCCATTGCCCTATGTAAAGACGTTATATTACATGGATGTTAATTTGTATCGTTATTTTATCGGAAGAGAAGATCAATCTGTAAATGAACAAGTGATGATACGACGCATTGACCAGCAGCTAAAGATTACGAAAATCATGATTGAGTCACATAACCTAATGCAGATTAAGAGTAAGAAGCTGCAAAATTACATGATCAAATATCTTTCTATGATGATGGTGGTAAGTAGTGTATTTCTAATTAAAGAAGGTAGTGAAGAAAGTCTTGCAAAAAAGCAGGACCTTTGGGACTATTTAAAGAATTATGATAGACGTTTATATAAGAAAATCAGATCTCAAATACTAGGAAGATCTATGAATTTACCAGGTAAATTTGGTAGAAGAGTTGTTGAGCTGGGATATAATATCTCTAGAAAAATCTATGGATTTAATTAAGTATAACTTATAAGGATAAAAGAAAAGGACAATCAGATGTGATTGTCCTTTTCTAATGAATAGATTTCTAATTTTTAAATAAATGATTTTCAATTATTCCTAATGAATAGATTAATTTTCAATTTTTCTAATGAATTATGTTTTTATATCTTTGATAATTCCTGCTTTGCGTTCTGTGTTGATTTAGACCAATTGGGGATATATACAACAGCATACATAAATAGATTTAATGCTAAGGCTCCAAAGATATCTAATACGGAGTGTTGCTTTAGAAATACAGTAGATAAGCATATGGAGACCGTAAGGAGGAATGTCATAGGTCTTATCCAAGTAATCTTTCTTAGCCGCTCATTTTTATAAATTGCTATACATGCCGCTACTGAGTTAAAGACATGAATACTGGGGAATACATTGGTGGAGGTATCCACATTATAAATCGTGGAAAGTATCGATAAAAATATGTTATCCCTGCCAAGTGAATCAATATCAACCCTAAGGTTATGCCCGTTTGGCCATATGGTATAAATGATTAAACATATGGTCATACCTATAAATAGATTAGCACAGAGTTTATAAAATTCCTGTTTTGAACTAAATAAAAAATAAACGACTGTGACAAAAATATAGGCGAACCACAGAATATAGGGAATGATAAATACCTCATTAAAGGGTATCAAATCATCCAAACGGCAATAGACCGGATGAAACTTCTTGGTGATGGTGCGCTCCAGATAAGTAAACCAGGTCATATAAATAAAAAAGTAAGAAAGAATTACACCATGCTTATATTTTAATAGGAATTCTTTTATGATTTTTAATTGCTTCAATTTTACACAACCTTTCTAATTGTCAGAAGCTTAACGAGGTCTTAACAACTGGGTAAATTATAGCATAGTTAATTTGCATCTACAACATATTTAATAAAACCTTAATTTTTAAAAATATGGTAGTTTCTCTATCCTAAAGACACATAACTCTTGGGATGTTGCGAATAATACATAGACATAATTTAAATAAATTATTATAATATTAGTAGGCATTCATTTTATAATAGGAGTATAGCCGAATGCACCAAGTATTATAGATTAAAACGTGATAAGGACTCAGTATTGATTCTAGTTTGTTTGTATGTAATAGTCATCAAAATGGAAATGCTAAGTAATAAGCGATGTATTATAATATATAATATGAGAGAATGGAGGAAATATAATGAAACGAGTATTTATTGTTGTCTTAGATAGTGTTGGCATCGGAGAGTTACCGGATGCTAATTTATATGGTGATGAGGGAAGTCATACTCTTTATGCTGCCTCCACCAGCAAATATTTTCATATGCCGAACATGAAAAAGTTGGGACTTTTTCAGATCGATGGCGTAAAAGAGAAGTTTCAAGAGCCGGATAGTTCCTATGACGGAACAATTGGTAGAATGGCAGAGTTGTCAAAGGGTAAGGATACAACAACAGGACATTGGGAGATAGCAGGTATTATATCAGAAAAACCATTTCCTACTTATCCAAACGGATTCCCACAGGAGATTTTAAAACCCTTTGAAGAGAGAACGGGAAGAAAAGTAATTTGTAATCTGCCCTATTCCGGAACGGATGTAATTCGTGATTATGGAAAAGAGCACGTAGAAACCGGCGCACTTATCGTCTATACTTCTGCTGACAGTGTATTCCAAATTGCTGCTCATGAAGAGGTTGTTCCGGTAGAGGAACTGTATCGTTACTGTGAGATAGCAAGAGAATTACTTACAGGAGATCATAGTGTAGGACGTGTTATTGCAAGACCTTTTATCGGTAGTTACCCCGATTATAAACGTACCTCAAATCGACATGATTACTCTTTGGAACCATCTACAACCATGATGGATCAGTTAAAAGAGAAGGGATATGATACTCTTGCAGTTGGTAAAATATTTGATATTTTTGCAGGTAAGGGAATTACGGATACCGTTCGTACGCATGACAATGCAGAGGGAATTGAGAAGCTAATTGAACGTACAGGAAGAGATTTTGAAGGCTTGTGCTTTGTTAATTTGGTTGATTTTGATATGGTTTATGGACATCGCAATGATGTTGACGGTTATGCAAAGGCACTGACGTATTTTGACGAGCAATTGCCAAGAATCTTAGAAGGACTCCGTGAGGATGATATTCTCATGATCACGGCAGATCATGGCTGTGATCCGGCAACGCCGTCTACTGATCACTCCAGAGAATATATTCCGCTCGTTGTTTATGGTAATAAGATTAAAAAAGGTGTAAACCTGGGAACACAGAAGTCCTTTGCAGATATTTCTGCAACCATCTTAGATTATTTTAATGTTGAGCAGAAGACAGCAGGTACCTCCTTCCTAAAGGAGATTCTTAAATAAAGAATAGTCTGTCGAGATAGAGGTAATGTATGAATAGAGTAGCACACCCGATTCCACCACTTTATAACAAGGATTCCGAAATTTTGATTTTGGGATCCTTTCCCTCTGTTAAATCCAGAGAGGGTCAATTTTTTTATCATCATCCTCAGAATCGCTTTTGGAAGGTTATCAGTACCCTATATGAGTATCCACTACCCACGACCATAGAGGAGAAGAAACAAATGATTTTAGACAATCATCTTGCTGTCTGGGATGTGATACAAAGCTGTGAAATTGAAGGTTCTGCGGATAGCAGTATAAAAAATGTTATAGCCAATGATTTGACTAAGATATTGAAAGAAGCACCCATTAAATCAATTATTACAAATGGTAATACCTCCCATCAACTCTATATGAAGTACATTTATCCAAACACAGAAATGAAAGCAGTAAAATTACCATCTACTAGCCCGGCCAATGCAGGCTATAATATGGACAAGCTCATTGAGGCTTGGTCCTGTCTTAGGAAATTATCAGATTAATTGAAGTAAAAACGAAGATTGGTATTATTAAATTGATACTAATTCACTTGTTTTTTATTGAGGGAGGAAATGATGAGAATTGTAATACAAAGAGTATTAGAGGCAAAGGTAACAGTCGAGGAAAAAGTAATCGGTGCCATAGGGCAGGGATTATTGATTTTTTTAGGTGTAGGAGCTGAGGATACGAAGGAAATTGTAGATAAGTACCTGGATAAGATACTGAAAATGCGTATTTTTGCGGATGAAAACGGAAAAACAAATCTTTCACTTTGGGATGTTTCAGGAGAAGTATTGATAGTATCCCAATTTACGTTATATGCCGATTGCAAAAGAGGTAACCGTCCGGACTTTTTACGTGCTGCTGGGGCTTTAAAAGCTAAGGAACTGTATGAATATGCTTTGGAACAGGTAGAAAAACGCGTTGGAAAGGTACAGGCAGGAGAGTTTGGCGCTGATATGAAGGTATCTCTTGTAAATGATGGTCCATTTACTATCGTGTTAGATGAGAACTTGTTTTGAAAACGAACATAAAACCAGAACGATGCAACTTAAAATAATTACTGAAACAAATGTATAAAGTTTCCCATTTTACAAACAATAGTATTAGTTAAATAATGTAACATCTAACTAAATTCACTTAATTACGTAAAATGGAGGAAGATCATTTATGAAAGCAACTGGAATCGTAAGAAGAATAGATGACCTCGGTCGTGTCGTTGTACCTAAAGAAATTCGTCGGACATTAAGAATCCGAGAGGGAGACCCTTTAGAAATATTTACTGATAGAGAAGGGGAAATTATCTTAAAGAAATACTCTCCCATCGGTGAGTTGGGTCAGTTTGCAAAGCAATATGCAGACTCACTTACTCAGACAACAGGGCATATTGTTGCAATTACTGATAAAGATCAGTTTATCGCAGTAGCTGGTCCTACAAAGAAGGACCTAATTACGAAAGGTATAAGCCATGATTTGGAAGAGGTTATTAATGAAAGAGAAACTGTGGTTGCCTCAAAGGATGATAAAAATTTTATAAGAATAATGAATGAGGATGATTCGGAGTTTATGTATCAGGTAATCACCCCGATTATTAGTGAAGGCGATGCTATAGGTTCAGTTATTATCCTAACAAAGGACTCAAAAACTAAATTTGGCGAATTGGAAATTAAGCTGGCGAGTACCGCAGCGGCTTTTTTAGGAAGACAAATGGAACAATAAATTATCGGCACTCCAAGTACTTTTTTCATTGTACTGCTCCCTATATATTCTAGAGAGTTAGAATCAATGAAAAATTGAAGCGAGGAGTGCTTTTTTATTGTAAAAATCATATCGATATGGTTATAATACAAAAAGAAGATAAGTTGATAAGAATCTTACAATCAGATAAGTGTTTTGTGAACCTTCTGTTCCTTGTTGGTTCGCATAAGAAGTGGAGGTTCAAGTGGCAAAATACAGCTTTGAAGAATTTATGGAAATTATACGGAAGCTTAGAAGTGAAGAAGGTTGCCCTTGGGATAGAGAACAGACCCATGAAAGCCTGAAAAACTGTCTTATTGAAGAGTGCTATGAGACAGTAGAAGCAATTAATAACCAAGATGAAGAAAACCTGTGTGAGGAGCTAGGAGATGTTTTGCTCCAGGTGGCACTTCATAGCGTGATTGCAGAAGAAGAGAAGGAATTTAGTATTGATGATGTTGTTTCTTTAGAAGCCGAGAAAATGATCCGCAGACATCCACATGTATTTGGAGATGCTACAGCAGAGGATGCAGATGAGGTATTAAGGAACTGGGATGAAATCAAAAAGAAAGAAAAGAAGGATCGAAATTTAGCTGATGAACTAAAAGAGGTTGCGAAGGCATTACCAGCAAACATCAGAGCTGAAAAAATTCAACGTAAAGTGTCAAAAACTGGATTGGATTTTGCCGGTTATGAAGAAGCTTTGCAAAAGGTTTATGAAGAGTTGGAAGAACTTAAAAAAGCCATTGAAATTAGGGATGAAAGCTATATTTTTGAGGAATTTGGAGATGTGATGTTCTCCATGATTAATTTATCACGCTTTTTACAATTAAATGCAGAAAATTCCTTGACAAATGCCACTAATAAGTTTATAAATAGATTTGTAGATGTCTTTGCTCTAGCAGAGAGTATGGGCCGGAATCTAAGCGAGCTTACCCCTATCGAGCAGGACGTTTTGTGGCGGGAAGTTAAGAATCGTTAGATTAAAAAAAACAAAATATAAAAAATACTTTAGAGGAGGAGAAATCCATGAACAAAGCAGAGTTAGTTGCAGCGATTGCAGAGAAAACAGATTTTTCAAAAAAAGATTCAGAGAAGGCTTTAAAAGCTTTTATTGATGTAGTAACAGAGGAATTAACCAAAGGTGAGAAGGTTCAATTGGTTGGTTTCGGTACTTTTGAGGTATCTGAGAGACCTGCTAGAACTGGCAGAAATCCTTTAACAAAGGAAACTATTGAGATTGCTGCTTCTAAAGCACCGAAATTCAAAGCAGGTAAGGCTTTAAAGGACGTTATCAACGCATAGTAGATTGAAACTAAAGGGCTGTTTTTAATTCCTGAACTCATTTGGGTGTGGGAGTAAAAACAGCCTTTTTTATCATCTTTCTTTATAAGAAGCTGGTATGGGAGGTTGGCATGAGATTAGATAAATTCTTAAAGGTATCCAGATTAATTAAGCGTAGAACCATAGCAAACGAAGCATGTGATGCCGGCAGGGTAACAATTAACGGCAAACCTGCAAAGGCTTCTGCAAATGTTAAGGTTGGAGATGTTATAGAGATCGGCTTTGGTGAGAAAGCGGTCAAAGTAGAGGTAATGGATGTTCAAGAAACGACAAAGAAGGATGATGCTAAGGAATTGTACAAGTATCTCTAGTGGTTATGAAGGATTGTCTTAAGTCTTTTGATTAATTACTTTTGCATCGTCATGAAGTTCAAGGTCTTCTCATATACTTAACAAGGTATATCTTGGTCTATTTTAAGGATGTACTAAGTTATTATATGAGGAGGCTTTTTCTATGGATGAAAAACAACAGATTCTTAAGGGTCACAAATTAAATATTAACGCGAGAAAAACTGCCTTAATAACAGGTGTAAATGATGTGCTGTCCTTTGATGCCGGTGAAGTTTTACTCCAAACAGAACAAGGAATTCTTATGATACGCGGAAGTGAACTTCATGTAAACCGATTAACACTTGAAAAGGGTGAAGTTGATATTGATGGTAGAATTGACAGCCTTACGTATTCTGATGCCGCTAGTGGCAATAAATCTTCAGAAACAATATTTGGCAGGCTTTTCAAATAGGAGGCCTGTATGAATCATGCAATTACTGTGGAACTTCAATTCTTTATAGTTTCAGTTTTATGGGGAGGCTTCATACTCCTTGCTTATGATGTGCTGCGGATTTTTCGTAGATTAATAAAGCATAATGCGGTGTTTATAGCTATTGAAGATATTATTTTCTGGATCATAGCCAGTATCTTTATATTTTCTATGATTTATAAAGAAAATAACGGCATCATCAGAGGCTTTGCTATTATGGGCATGGCTATTGGTATGGTGCTGTATTATTACATATTAAGTAATTTCTTGGTTAATAGTATTACTAAATTAATCAAATTTGTGCTAAGTCCTATTCGGATAGCGATTAAATACTTGAAAAAAATATTCCATTTTGTAGGATTACAGGAAAAGAAGATGATAAAGGTATTAAATACCCAATTGAAAAAATGGATGAAATCATATAAAATAGCAGTAAATAGAAAAAAACAAAATGTGGCAGTAAAAAGAAGGAAGCGTTTGGAAGAAAAAGCTATGGAACGCCAAAAGAAAGAGCAAAGAAAAGCAAAGAATAAACCAGAGGGCAAATCCAAGAATAAAGCCAAGGACAAAGCCAAGGACAAAGCCAAGGACAATGCTGGGGACAAAGCCAAGACAATCCCAGGGTAGCTGCAAAAGAGTAAGGACAAGAAGAGTCCAGAGAGTGAACCTACCGGCAGTACAGACTTCCCCGGTTAAGTTGATAACAGAATTGGATCTAATATAAGATACATGAGGTATTAGGAAAAAATTTAGGAGATGAGGCTGATGAGAAGAAGGAGTAAAAATGGGACAGGCGTAGGTGTAATTGCCTTTGTGGTATTGATTCTTTTTGCCATTGTATCTTATAAACGAATCAGTTTGGAAGAGCGTAAGGATACGGCCGAAATTAAAATTAGTCGTCTTCAAGCCCAGATTGATGAGGAAGAGGAGAGAACCACAGAGATTAATAATCTAAAAGCAAGGGTTCAAACCAAGAGTTATATTGAGGAAATTGCAAGAGATAAGCTTGGTCTTGTTTATCCGGATGAATATATTTTTAAGCGGGAAGAGTAGATATTTACCATATTATAAAATATATAAAAATTCTTGATAAAAGGATTGACAATCCTTCATTTAGCAGATATAATAGAGTTCGTCACTTTGGCGAAGTAGCTCAGTTGGCGAGAGCATGCGGTTCATACCCGCAGTGTCGGCGGTTCAAATCCGTCCTTCGCTATGATAAGGAAGTTGTTATATGCAACTTCCTTTTTTTTGTGTCATAATCTGCTTGGGGAGCTAGCGCTTCGCAAGCGGACTCTTTGTTCTATTTCTAAGGTGGTATTGTTAAATGGTTTCAATTATAATATGAACCCTAAAAACATTTCCAAAGCCTGAAGCCTAAGTCTCTAAGTAGATATGGTTACTTTAATTCTTCTTAAAAACGGATAATGTTAAAATTACTTCATGATCTGGGGTAATTCAAATAATTCTTAAGGGAAGAACTTTTCAGGGTCTTAATACGAATTAACTCCCTTTATTCGAGATTATCGACATTTCTATGGAATTCTTGTCAACAAGTTTTTAAAGAACAAGTATTAATTATGACAAAGATTTTATATTGCTCTGCCTATAATTACAACCACAGCTATAGAACCAACAAGGTAAAGCAGGAGGAGCGAATGTTAGTATGAAGGGATTTAATAAAAGAATAATATTGATTCAATTGATTGGTTTTGTGATATCCAGGGCTGAATTTTATAATATGAATCCTTTGGCCATTGGATTTTTTACTGCAGCATATCTGAGTAATGCAGGAATAGGAATCACATTTCTGGTTACTTTTCTTGGAATAGCCTCAGTTATGGCACCTACGCAGATAATTAAATATACGTTATCGATGTTGACAGCATTAATATTGATGAAATCACCAGTACTGAAAAACCGGAATATTCCCAAACCTATCCTATATTTGATACCTGCAGTTTCGCTATGTATATTTTCGTTTATGGAGATTGCGTCAGGAAGTAATTTTTCAGAGAGGGTGACTCTCGTTGTATTAGAAGGTATCATAGTAATCGTATCAGGCGGTATGTTTAAAAACGGAATTGATTATCTTCTAAAGGTGACCAAAGGCTTTAAAATGACAAATGAGCAAATGGTAAGCATTGCAGCCATGGTTGCAGTTGTTATTTATGCATTGCCGGAGATCAATAACGGCTATGTGGAACCAATAGAAACTATGGTGTTTTTAATTATATTATTTTTTACCTATAAATATGGTGTTGGACAAGGTGCTATTACAGGAAGTGTCTGTGGCTTTGCGCTATGTATGAGAGGAGCGCCTTTAGCAGAGGTAAGTATGTATACCATTATGGGCATTATTCCTGCTGTTTTTAGAGAAATGGGTAGAATACCAACTGCCATCATATACTTAATAACAGCTGCATTTATGGGTTATGTAAATAGGGATATGGAGTTATCCATCAATGAAATAGGTGCCTTGGCATCTGCGGTCATAGTATTCTTACTTCTTCCATCAAGTCTTATTTATCGCGTTGATGCAGCCGGTGGAACCGGTAGAGAAGAACAACTTGCAACTCAGAATTTAAGAAAGATTGCAAAAGCTAGAATGAAGGTGTTTTCTGATTCTTTTCTTAAACTATCCAAGACCTTGGATACCATAACGGAAAAACAGACAAAATTAAAACAACAAGAGCTGAATCGTATCTTTGAGGATATCTCTGAGAAACTTTGCAAAAACTGCAGCAACTGCAATTCCTGCTGGGAGAATAATTTTGAGAATACCTATGATGCTGCCTGTACTATGTTTGAGATAGCGGAGAAAAAAGGTGTTCTGGGAATAGAAGATATACCGGCGGGTTTTTTATCGGATTGTATCTGTGCGGATGATTTTATTGCTGAAACAAATCGTGGCTTTGAAATAGCGAAATTAAATCAAATATGGTATAGCAGAATCTCTGAGAGCAGAGAAGTCATTGCTGAGCAATTGAAGGAGGTGTCCACTGTTATTTGTGACATCACCGGGGACATCTATGAGACTGCACAGGGTTTTCATACGGAGGAGGAGAAGGTTGTTCGCAGATTGCGTGCTGAGCATATCTTAGTAAAGGATATTACTATCTTTGAGCGTTCGGATAAGAGAAAAGAAATTTTCTTAAATGCAGCCTGTCCTAATGGAAGATGTGTTACGGCAAGAGAAGCCGCAGCAGCTATAAGCGATGCACTTGGTGTAAAAATGAAAGTTAGCGAGGCCTCCAAGACTGTTATTGCAAAGGAGTATGATAGTTTTAATTTTGTCACAGATACTAAATTTAAAATACTAACCGGGATTTCACGAGCGATGAAAGAAAATGTGTCCGGAGATAATTTCTCCATTCTTAAGCTGGAGTCAGGCGAGTTTATGGTTGCGCTATCCGATGGCATGGGAACGGGCAAAGAAGCTAGTGAAGAAAGTGAAGCGGTCATGTCCTTACTGGAGCAGATGATCGAAGCCGGTTTTAAGGCGGAGACGGCCATTCGACTGATAAATTCAAGTTTAGTATTAAAATCCGATAAGCAGACCTTCTCTACTATTGATTTGAGCATCATCAATTTATTCACCGGTATGTGTGAATTTATCAAAATAGGTGCAGCAGCAGCTTTTATTAAGAGGGATCATTGGGTGGAAACCATTAGTTCGACCACTTTGCCAATCGGAATGTTTGGTAATGTGGATTATGATACTGTTACTAAAAAGCTTTATGAGGGAGATATTGTGATTATGGTAACGGACGGTGTATTAGATTGCATTGAGGTTGAGGAAAAAGAAGCCTTTATGGAAAAAATGATCATGGAAATAAAAAGCAATAACCCGCAGGAAATTGCAAATCGTATATTAGACAAAGCACTTTCTCAAAGTAATTATGTGCCAAAAGATGATATGACGGTAATAACTGCAGGAATGTGGTTAAAATAAAAGGAAATAAGAAAATTTCATTGAAATACAGAAATAAAAGGGTTATTATACTATTAATATTTTGACTAACAAAAGACCTTGGATAGGTAAGATAGGATATCTATGTTTAAAAAAGTAATGGAATATACAAAACAATTTCATATGATAGAAAGGGGAGATAGAATTGTCGTCGGTGTCTCTGGAGGCGCGGATTCTGTCTGCCTTTTGTATGTGCTTCATAAACTGATCCCTGTCTATTCCATGGAATTAATTGCGGTTCACATTAATCATGGAATTCGTGGAGAGGAAGCGAATCGTGATCAATTATATGTATCCGAGCTTTGTAAAAGCTTGGGTATACCATTTTTCCACTTTACCTATAATGTAAAAGAATTTGCAGAACGTTGCAATCTTACCGAGGAGGAGGCAGGAAGAAATATCAGGTATCAGTCTTTTTTAGAGGTGTGCAGGCAACAAAAGTGTAATAAAATAGCAGTAGCGCATAATAAGAATGATAATGCAGAGACGATTCTGTTCCATCTATTTCGCGGAAGTGGCATTAAAGGATTGACCGGTATGGAACCAAACCGAGTAATTTGTACTGATTTTGGAAATATTATCTTAATACGACCACTACTTTGCATGGAGCGTGATGAGATAGAAGAATATCTTCATAGGGAAGGTATTTCCTATCAGATTGATTCAACGAATCTGACGGAGGATTATACAAGAAATAAAATCCGTAACCGGATACTACGTTATGCAACAAAAGAGATTAATACCGGTGCAGTTAATAATATACATGAAAGTTCTTTGAAATTAAAAGAAGCCTTGGAGTACATGGAGGAGAATATAAATTCCCGCTATCGGGAACTGGTAACGAAAAAGGGATCTGAGTTTACAATTAAGGTAAAAGAGTTGTCGAAGGAAGCCATGGCCCTCCAAAAAGGTATTATTAGAAAGGTTTTGGAAGAGATTGCAGGAAGACAAAAGGACCTTGAGTCAAAGCACATCGATGCCATACGATCTCTCTATGACAAACAAGTTGGCAAATATGTTCATTTGCCCTATCATATGATTGCAAAACGGGATTATGAAGAAATAAAGATTTATAAAAAGAATGAGGTAAGAACCATAAATTCAGGCGATACTAAAATAGAAGCCAAAATAATTGGGATTCCGGGAGAGCTTTATGTACCACAACTTAACAAAGTTTTGCAGACGCAGCTATTACAATATGAAAAAAAGAATACAATCCCTAAAAACAGTTGTATGAAGTGGTTTGATTATGATAAAATAGAAAATGCTGTTGAAATAAGAACCAGAAAAGAAGGAGACTATATTCAAATCAATGGTTCGGGTGGTCGTAAAAAGATAAAAGATTTCTTTATTGACCAGAAGATACCAAAAGAACAAAGAGACAGTCAAGTTCTTATTGCGGATGGTAATCATGTTATGTGGATTCCGGGCACTTCGGATCGCATGAGTGAAAAATATAAAGTGGATGAAACAACAACAAAGATACTATTGATGAAAATGATTGATTTGGAGGAAAGCAAAGATGACAGGTAATGTAAGAGTCATGATATCAGAAGAACAGGTAAATGAGAGAATTCGAGAGCTTGCTGAGCAGATTAGTAAAGATTATGAAGGAAAAAGCATTCATCTTATTTGTATATTAAAAGGTAGTGTGTTTTTTAGCTGTGATTTAGCAAAGAGAATTACCATTCCGGTAACCTTGGATTTTATGTCAGTATCTAGCTATGGTAGTGAGACAGTAAGTTCCGGTAGAGTAAGGATATTAAAGGATTTAGATGAATCAATTCAAGGTAAAGATGTTCTTATTGTTGAGGACATTATTGATTCAGGTAATACCTTAAATTATTTACGAGATTTACTGGCAACCAGATCCCCTAAGAGCTTATCCATCTGTACCTTACTTGATAAACCGGATCGTAGAACAACCGATGTGGATGTTAAGTATGTCGGATTTGAGATACCGGATGAATTTGTGGTAGGTTACGGTCTTGATTACGATCAGTATTATAGAAATCTTCCTTACGTCGGAGTAGTAGAGCAGTAATTATTGCAAGATACAGGCTGGAAAAATCAGCCTTACTGTTTCGGGCTTAATTCTTAACAACATGATTTCTGCATGCAGGAGGAAATATGCGGGCAGTTTGAAATTGGTTGTTTACAAAAGATTAATAATATAATGATTTAAAGGAGGTTGTTCAGTGAGAAAACAGATGAAAGGATATGGTTTCTATATCATCATTCTGCTAATTGTGTTTGCTACAGTATTCTTGTCCCAGAAAATCGAATTCAACGATATGGATGAATATTCTTATAACCAGTTTGTGAATGACATAAATGACAATAATGTAAAAGCCATAGAAATTGATCAAAATAAAGAGGTGCCGACAGGTAATGTTACAGTTACTCTTAAAAATGATGAAAACAAATCTTTTTCTGTCACAGACGTAAAAGAGATAGAAAAGATCGCACAGGAAGCAAAGGTCGATTATTTTACCAATGATGTTCCTAAGGAGAATTTTTTCTTATCTTCAATTTTACCTTATATTTTAGTATTTATCGTGATTATCGTGCTTTTCTCCTTTCTGTCTAATCAAGCCTCTGTGGGAGGTGGCAATAACAAGGTGATGAATTTTGGTAAGAGCCGTGCGAAGATGTCAACGGAGGAGAATAAGAAGATCACCTTTAAGAATGTTGCTGGCCTTGATGAAGAAAAGGATGAATTAAAGGAAATCGTTGACTTCTTAAAATCACCGAAAAAATATATACAGGTGGGGGCTAGAATTCCGAAGGGCGTTCTTCTTGTAGGACCTCCCGGTACCGGTAAGACCTTACTTGGGAAAGCGGTCGCTGGAGAAGCAGGAGTTCCCTTTTTCTCCATCTCCGGTTCTGACTTTGTGGAAATGTTTGTAGGTGTAGGAGCTTCCCGTGTAAGAGATTTATTTGAAGAAGCTAAGAAAAATGCACCTTGTATTGTTTTTATCGATGAGATTGATGCAGTAGCAAGACGTAGAGGAACCGGTATGGGTGGTGGACATGACGAAAGAGAACAGACCTTAAACCAGTTACTCGTGGAGATGGATGGCTTTGGTGTCAATGAAGGAATTATTGTTATGGCAGCAACCAATCGCGTCGATATCCTAGACCCTGCAATTCTTCGTCCCGGTCGATTTGACCGCAAGGTAACCGTTGGACGTCCAGATGTTAAGGGAAGAGAAGAAATTCTTCAAGTCCATGCAAAAGGAAAACCCTTAGGTGATGATGTAGATTTAAAGGAAATAGCACAAACAACAGCGGGCTTTACTGGCGCGGATCTAGAAAACCTTTTAAATGAAGCTGCAATCGGGGCAGCTAGGGATAACCGCAGTTTTATTAATAGTGAAGATGTGAAGAAATCCTTTATTAAGGTTGGAATTGGTACAGAGAAAAAGAGTAAGGTTATTACTGACAAAGAAAAAAGAATTACCGCATATCATGAAGCCGGTCATGCAATTTTATTCCATGTATTACCTGATGTAGGTCCCGTATATACAATATCCATTATCCCTACCGGTAATGGTGCTGCAGGTTTTACAATGCCGCTTCCCGAAAAAGATGAAATGTTCCATACCAAAGGTAGAATGAAGCAGGAAATCATTGTTGATCTTGCGGGCAGAGCTGCTGAAGAGTTAGTCTTTGATGATATTACAACCGGAGCATCTCAAGATATCAAAGTGGCTACGAAGACAGCAAGAGCAATGGTAACCCGTTATGGATTCTCAGATGCTATCGGAATGGTAAACTATGATAATGATGATGATGAAGTATTTATTGGTAGAGATTTAGCACATACTAGAAGCTATAGTGAGAGTGTTGCAAATCGTATCGATGATGAAGTGCGTTCCATTATTGATGATAGCTATGCAGAGGCAAAGAGAATACTAACTGAGTATCGCCATGTGCTGGAGTCTTGTGCAAATCTTCTTATGGAGAAAGAACGAATTAGCAGAGAAGAATTTGAGGATTTGTTTGAAGTAAAAGAAGCTTAATACCATATAATGTTAACGAATTGTGCAATGTGACGGATTACGACATGAAAATTTGTAAAGTTTGTGCACACTTATTTTGGGGCACATGCTATACTATAGAAGTAAACCCCAATACATTATATAGTTTTTGCTACACCCCCATAAGTAACAAAAATACCTTCTCCGAAAAAGGGCAGTCCCATAACTGCCCTTTTTTACGTGCAAAAATATGGAACAACTAGTATAGAAATGTAGTTTTTAGAAATGAGAAAACTACGATTTATTCTCTTTTTGAATGAGTATACTTAATATAGAAGGGTTAGAATAGCAGAAAACCGGTATGGTATTGCTTATCCAGACCGGTTTTCATCTATAAGTAGGAGTAAAGTAAAAAACTATGTTTAACTACAAGGGGGATGTTAGTTATGATGTTGATTTACAATCGTTTTCTAAAATACACTTTTTTGTTTCTAATCGGGGGTTTTCTCTATGGTGGGATAGAGATATTATCAAGGGGTTATTCTCACATATCCATGCTGATTGCCGGAGGTATCTGTTTTATTTTAATTGGTCTACTAAACGAAGTTTATTCTTGGAATATGTCCTTAGTCAGTCAAATGGTTATATCCGCCCTAATTATTACAACGGTGGAACTAGTGGTCGGCCTTATTGTAAACGTCTGGCTTAATCTTAATGTATGGGACTACTCCGACAAGGCCTATAACTTTATGGGACAAATATGCTTGCTTTATACAAACATTTGGTTTTTGCTCTCCTTATTTGCTATTTTACTGGATGATTATTTGCGCTATTTTCTATTGAAAGAGGAAAAACCAAAATATAAGATATTCTAGCGCAACTATGGTGTTACATTATCCGTCGACACCAGTACGCAGTATTTGTCTAAAAGCTCTATGGGATGGTAGGACAACTTGGAGGTACGTAATCCTTCGTCCCCCACATCCTCCTCACGGTTGATGTATTCGATACCAAAGGAGTTTCTCATGTCACTTGAAAATTCTTTTACGATCATTTGATAAGAGCCCTGATAGTCTCTGTTTGCTTTTTCAATATGACAATATAGGGTGTCCTGAATAACCTCTCCGATGGCAAGGGCTACAATGGTATTATCAACCTCAATGAAACCTCCGGGAAGATTAAATTTCTCTAGTAAGGGCAATATTTCCAAGGTTCTACTTAGCTCTTCCTTTGCTAAGCTTGCATTCTTACTATGATTTTGTTCGTAATCAATTAAAAATTCCTCTACTTTGTGAAGGTTGTCCGAAGTAATTCTTTGATACCGATAATTCGGATATAATTTTTTGAATTTATTGATGTGGTTTCTTTGACCGCTATATCTTCTTCCGGCCATTTCAGCTAGATCAACAGCCCTATACAAATAATCAGCCCA
Source organism: Bacillota bacterium (assembly GCA_023389295.1). GTDB lineage: Bacteria > Bacillota > Clostridia > Lachnospirales > Lachnospiraceae > Mobilitalea. The sequence continues at coordinate 24,979 of JAEWEO010000098.1, read as the reverse complement.
GTCTCGGCTGGGATCCCCGGGAATTGTACCATGGAATTGGTTTACCAGAGGGTCAAGAGCCTCCTTTGGAATGGTACAAAACCAGAGAGGCAGATTTTGTTCCCTACAGTACTCCTTAAGTGCATCCATGGCCTTTGTTAGGGAGCCACCCCCCACCGGTAAAGTAAAGGAGGTCCTATTTAAAAATTTTACCTTATAGAGGATCATATCATCATATATGGTAAAGCTGTTCTCATAAAAATCGCGCCACATATACATGGCACCAATGGTGTAATCACTAGTACGACTTATTTTATATTTAAAATATTCTGCTGCTTTTAATATATTGTCACTATTGATTGGCTCAAATTGAAGCATAAAATCCTCCTAAAGCAATTTAGAATCTGACAAATCAAACTATAGCACATGATAGAAAAGATGTCTAGTCATCCAAAATTCATCATATTCTTATGATTTCTAAAATATCGCTTGTTTATCCAATGATGGGAATTTAGAAAATGGGAATTATAGAGATCATTAAAAATTTATAAAGAAGGTAGCTTGTCTATTTTTCTTGTGTTAGAATGATGATACGATAAAACTGTTATGACTTGCTATGAGACATAACCATAAGGAGGCTGAAAACTAATTATGAAGGTGCTGCTTGTTGCGCTGAATGCAAAGTATATTCATTCTAATCTGGCTGTCTATAGCCTAAAATCTTATGCAGAGAAATATTCAGATCAAATAGATTTACTTGAGTTGACCATAAATCATTCAGAAGAAGATATACTGAGGGAAATTTATAGAAGAAAAGCTGATGTCATCGCATTTTCTTGTTATATATGGAATATTAGTATCATTAAGAGAGTATCGGTTGAGTTAAAGAAGGTACTGCCTAAGGTAAAGATATGGTATGGAGGTCCGGAAGTATCCTATGATGCAAGAGAAAGTCTGAAGGGACAAGAATATTTGGATGGCATTATGATTGGGGAAGGAGAACAAACTTTTCTGGAACTGATGGGCTATTATACAGAAGGTAATATAGAACTGGAACACATATCCGGTCTTGCGTTCAAGCCTAGTGCCAAACTGGGCGAGATTTCAGAAAATATTCAAAGTCACGATGAAGTAGCAAAGTTTGGTGAAAATATATTAAAAAATCCTCCACAGTTGGAAATAACGATGACGGGTGTTCGAACACCCATTTCACTTGATTCCATCCCTTTTCCCTATGAGGATATGGAATTATTTAGAAATAGGATTATTTACTATGAAAGTAGCAGAGGCTGTCCCTTTTCCTGCAGCTACTGTCTATCTTCCATCGACCATAGGGTACGTTTTCGAAGTGCAGATCTGGTAAAGCGAGAATTGAAGTTATTCTTAGATTACGAGATACCACAAGTAAAATTCGTAGACCGTACGTTTAACTGTAACAAGAAGCATGCCATGGACATTTGGAGTTTTATAAAGGAACATGATAATGGGATAACGAATTTTCACTTTGAACTTTCGGCGGATTTATTGGATGAGGAGGAAATTACATTCCTTTCAACCCTAAGACCGGGACAGGTACAATTTGAGATAGGAGTACAGACCACCAATCCCGATACTGCGGCTGCAATCCATAGAAAGATGAATATGGAGAAATTAGTAAAGAATGTACTGCGTATTAAAGAGGGGAAAAATATTCATCAGCACCTGGATCTAATAGCAGGGCTACCCTTAGAAGGTTATAAATCTTTTGAACAATCCTTTGTGGATGTATATCAATTAAGACCGGACCAGCTTCAGTTAGGCTTTCTAAAAATATTAAAAGGCTCCATGATGGAAGAGGATGTTAAACGTTATGGAATTACCTATCATGAGACGCCACCTTATGAGGTTTTATTTACCTCAGCCTTGACCTTTGATGAAGTAATCAGAATGAAGGGGATTTGCGAGATGGTTGAGATTTACTATAACAGCGGTCAATTCCATTACGCCCTTTTGTATCTGGAACATTATTATTCTTCACCCATGAAATTGTACGAGGCATTATATGATTATTATGAGGAAACCGGGTATTCATTGGTATCTCATAGTAGGATTAAAAGGTATGAAATACTACTGGATTTCTTTCGTGATCAGGTGTTACAATATAGGGAAGAAGAGAAGAAAGCAACATTAGAACAGCTTTTTAGCGAAATATTGATGCTTGATCTCTTCTTGCGGGAGGATATGAAATCCAGACCGGCGTTTGCACCTGAGCAAAGTAAAACAAACAATAGCTTACGAGAGTTATATCAAAAATACCGTGATATAAAAAGATGGATTCATATAGAAGAATTTAAGTATGATGTTATTGCCTCCGCTAAAACCGGACAACCGGTCAAAAAGAATCTCATTCTTATTTTTGATTATAGTAAGAGAGACCCCTTAAACAAAGGAGCAAAAATAACAATACTTGATAGTGAAGCCCTAATCCTATGTAAAACTACTCGAAAGGAGGATCTTTTTGGCAAACCGAAGAATATCGAAGAAAGAACGTGAACGCATGGAGCGAATTATAGAAGCACTCAACCGAGAGTACTCCATGGAATACCGTTGTTTTCTTGACTATGAGACACCCTGGCAGTTGTTAATTGCTACCATATTAAGTGCTCAATGCACCGATAATCGTGTTAATATGGTGACAAAACACCTGTTTAAAAAATACAAGAGTCTAAAGGATTTTGCGGAGGCAGATCAATCGGAACTTGAGAAGGACATTCACTCTACAGGTTTTTACCGTAATAAAGCAAAGAATATCATCGCCTGTGCAAAACAGTTAGTGAAAGAATATAATGGTGAAGTTCCAAATGATATAGATATCTTGACGAACCTTGCAGGGGTAGGAAGAAAAACTGCCAATGTAATCCGTGGAAATGTATACGGAGAACCAAGTGTAGTTGTTGATACTCATGTCAAACGGATTTCAAAAAGACTTGGATTTACGAAGGAAGAGGATCCGGTTAAAATAGAGTTTGATTTAATGAACTTGTTACCGAAGGAACAATGGATTCTTTATAATATACAAATCATCACACATGGACGTAGTATTTGTACTGCAAGAAGTCCTAAGTGTGATGAATGCTTTCTAAAACCGGATTGTATTTACGCAAATCAAAAGAAAAAATAAAAAAAAACTTGCTTGAAAGGGAATTATATCATAGAATTATCATTACACTAAAAATTGTTTGATGTAATGTAAGAATAGTATAATTACCATAGGATATAATAAATGTTAAGAACATACTAACGTTTTAAATCCTGTATTAACTCTTCTTTCCGCGGTATCGTAGTTTTGGACACGGTATCAATAAGCCGGTCAATTTTCCCCGGAGTATTCTGTTTATGATATATTTTGGCTAGCAGCCGATAGGTTTTGGTTACGTCAGTTTGACAAGAAACGGCATATTCTAATACAGAGATTGCATCCTCAGTGAAATCCTTTTCATATAAGCGTTCTGCCCATTTATGTAGCATGCTTACCAATATCGTATAATTGTTGTCATACTCCATTAGGAGTTTTATATTGGCAGCACCATATTCAGTTTTTAATTGAGTATTCGTAAAGCCGGTAAGATTAAGGATTTTCTTATCTGATAAGTTGAGAATGGTATCACGATAGGAATTAATTGTGGCATCCTCCTTATCATCCAGAGGCAAATTAGCTGTAGAAAGTGTGATATACTTTAGAGAAGACAGGTCGGATCTTCGGGTAAGATTTGATTGTTTTTCCTTATCCCAAAAGCGATCGGAGTCTTTTTTCGCTTTTCTTTGGGACTTTCTTATTTCATACTGTAGCCATATAATAAATATAAATAGGATAATTGATAAAACCGGAACAGGCATTAGCATGCAAGACACATCCTTTCAAATAATATTAAAAGAGGTGATATAACATGAATTTTCATAATAAGAAAACACAGAGAATCATATCGATCGTAATCGTATCTGTAATGATTTTAACCTTTTTGGCTTCCTATGTATTAAGCGTAATTAGCTAAAAGAAGTTAACCATGTATGTTAATCAAATATACATAATTAAAGCTGAAAAGTCAATGAAGGAAAGTATTTCTTGAATAATCTTCGGTTTATGTTACAATAGGAAGAAGTTATTTTTTAGTATTTAGAACATGATTTTTATTAAAATAATTGGAAAAGGAGGATGAATATGAGCAGGAAAAGAACTATATTTACTGCGATATTATTTCTATCGTTATTCTTTATTTTTGCAGGAAATGCTAACTATGCATCTGCCAAGGAGAACGATAACACCGTTTGCCAAGGAGTATTTATAGATGAAGTAGATATTGGTGGTATGACAAAAGAACAGGCGAAAGCTGCTGTAGATGAGTTTGTAGAAGGCTTACGTAATGCAGGTGTAGCAATCATGGTAGGCGAAGATATTGTATATTCTACCATGGGTGATTTGGGCTATACTTATGAGCCAAATGATAATATAGAACAGGCAATTAGTATCGGTAAGTCCGGTAATCTGATTAAACGTTATAAGGATTTGAAGGATATAGAACAGGGCAATATAGTATATCCACTTACCTTTACCTTTGATGAAGAGAAAATCAAAGAATTAGTTTCAAAAGAGGTAAGTTCCTATAATGTAGATCCTGTTAATGCTTCAGTAAAAAGAGAAAACGGACAGTTTGTTTATACAAATCATCAAGTAGGAAGCAAGGTTAACGTGGAAGAAACCACAAAGCTACTTGCAGATGCAATGGCTAACTGGAATCGTCAGGAAATTGTAATCAATGCAGTTGTGGAAGACGATATGCCGATTTATACAAAAGATATTGTTGAAAAGTGCAATGACTTATTAGGTTCTTTTACAACGGACTTTTCAACTTCTAGTGTTGATAGAGCAGCAAATGTAAGCAACGGTGGAAGACTCATAAATAATGCAGTTCTCTATCCGGGAGATGTATTTTCTGCATATGAATATTTGACACCATTTACGGCAGAAAACGGATATTACACCGCCGGAGCATATTTAAACGGTAAGGTTATTGATAGCGTAGGTGGAGGAGCATGTCAGGTTACAACGACTCTTTATAATACTGTTTTGAATGCAGAGTTAGAGATCGTGGAACGTCAACCTCACTCCATGACAATTAGTTATGTTGATTTATCTAGAGATGCAGCGATTGCCGGAACCTACAAGGACTTTAAATTCAAAAATAATACGGATACACCAATATTAATTGAAGCAATTACGCATAACAGAAAAATTACGTTTAATATTTATGGAAATGAAACCAGAGATACACAAAACAGAAAGTTTGAATTTGTAACAAAAGTAATATCTGAAACAAAGCCTCCGGCTGATGTTATTACAAAGGATCCAAATCAACCTACAACCTATCGTAAGGTAACTCAGTCTGCGCACATCGGTTACAAGACAGAGTTATATAAGGTTGTATATGAAAATGGTAAAGAAGTTAGCAGAACTCTTGTAAATACAAGCTATTATCAGGCAGCACCTCAGTATATTACCATTGGGACTAAGGAAGTTGAAGAAGATAAGGACACTACGGGAAAAGATGATACCAATACAGGTAGTGACGATAACAAGAATAATAATACTACAAAGCCAAATAAGAAGCCTAATAATCAAACAAAACCAGATGATCAGACAACTTCAGGTGACAACACAGTTACAGATGGTCAGATAAGTACGGATGATCAAGAGGCAGAGAATTCTTTAGAGGATTGGAATCCTGAATGGGATTTTGAAGATCCGGTTGAATAATACAAAAGCACAAAATTGGAGACGACGTAGCATGAATATTGGAAAAGTATCGGAAGCAGTCCTAAAAAGGTCTGTACTTAACCAAATAAATCATAGGAGAGATGAGGTTCTGGTGGGCCCGGCCATTGGAGAAGACTGCAGTATCCTAGCACTAGCAGAGGATGAAGTACTGGTCCTATCCACGGATCCTATTACCGGAACAGTACAGGATATCGGCACATTAGCAGTAAACATTACTGCTAATGATGTCGCATCCAATGGTGCTGAAGTATTTGGAATTATGTTAACTATATTGCTTCCTGAAAAAACGGAGGAAGCAGAACTGAAGGCTATGATGCAGGACATAGAGGCGGCATGTGAGAAGCTTCATATTGAAGTCATCGGAGGACACACGGAGGTCACAAAGGCAGTATGTCAACCAATTGTTACTGTAACCGGTGTTGGTAAGATGAAAAGATCAGAGATTATCAAAACTGCAGGAGCAAAGCCGGGCCAGGAAATCGTTATGACGAAATGGGCTGGTTTAGAAGGAACTGCAATTATAGCTAAAGCCAAAGAAGAGGAATTGACGTCAAAATACACGCAAAGCTTTATAGATGGGGCAAAAAAATTGATAGACTATATTAGTGTAGTACCCGAAGCTATGGTCGCACGAGCCGCTTCTGTGACATCAATGCACGATGTCACAGAAGGTGGAATATTTGGAGCATTATGGGAAATCGGAGCTGCTTCCAAGGTAGGTTTGGAAGTGGATTTAAAGAAGATACTCTTAAAACAAGAAACGGTAGAAATATGCGAGTTTTATGATATTAATCCCTACATGCTAATATCCAGCGGTTGTATGCTAATTGTTACGGATAAAGCAAATCAACTAGTAAATCAGTTAAAAGCGAAGGGCATTGCAGCAGCTGTTATCGGACGAATAACAGAAGGCAATGACCGTATTATTATAAATGAAGATGAACGGCGTTATTTGGAGCCACCAAAGAGTGATGAGCTTTATAAAGTAGTGTAAATAAATGTGTGAACTTGGATGGAGGGTTAGGATGAAAGAAAAAATCTTAAAGGCAATTGATAAAAACAGTAAGATTTCTGCAGCAGATCTGGCAATTATGTTAGGAACAAGCGAGGAGGAGATCACATCACTAATCAATCAAATGGAGAAAGAAAATATCATTTGTGGCTATCCTACATTGATTAATTGGGATAGGATTGAGTGTGAAAGAGTAACAGCGTTAATTGAATTAAAGGTTACTCCCCAGCGTGGGTTGGGCTTTGATAAGATTGCAGAGCGCATTTATCAGTTTAAAGAAGTACAATCCGTATATCTGATGTCCGGCGGGTTTGATTTAACTGTCATTCTTGAGGGGAAAACGATGAGAGAGGTCGCCAGTTTTGTATCGGAGAAACTAGCTCCGATGGACGCCATCTTAAGTACCGCGACTCATTTTGTATTAAAAAAATACAAAGAGCACGGTTTGCCACTCGTTCAAACCAAACATGATGAAAGGATGCTGATTACACCTTGAGAAACCCATTATCGAAAACTATAGTAAATATCCCCCCGTCTGGTATTCGTAAATTTTTTGACATTGTGAGTGAAATGAAAGATGCTATTTCGCTCGGTGTGGGCGAACCGGATTTTGATACTCCCTGGCACATACGTGAAGAGGGTATTTATTCCTTAGAAAAAGGAAAAACCTTTTACACCTCCAATGCAGGTTTAAAAGAATTAAAAATCGAAATTTGTAACTATTTAAAGAGAAGATTTGACTTAGTGTATGATTACAATACAGAGAGTATTGTAACCGTAGGTGGTAGTGAAGCAATTGATATTGCTCTTAGAGCAATGATAGAGCCGGGAGATGAAGTTCTTATTCCTCAACCCTGCTATGTATCCTATCATCCATGTACCGTACTAGCAGGAGGAAAGCCAGTTGTTATTGAGCTAAAGGGCGAAAATGACTTTAAACTGACCAGACAGGAATTACTCGATGCGATTACTGACAAAACAAAGATATTAATCTTAGCATTCCCCAATAATCCTACCGGTGCTATTATGGATTATGATGATCTGAAGGCAATTGTCGATATAATAATAGAAAAAGATATCATTGTTATCTCGGATGAAATATATGCAGAACTTACATATGGAAAAAAACATGTATCTATCGCTTCATTTCCCGGTATGAAGGAAAGAACAATTGTTATTAACGGATTTTCAAAGTCCTATGCTATGACTGGCTGGAGACTTGGTTATGCGGTAGGGCCTTCTTTGATTATTGAGCAGATGATTAAGATACATCAATTTGCAATTATGTGTGCGCCTACAACAAGCCAGTATGCCGGTGTAGAGGCTCTAAAAAATGGTGATGAAGATGTTGAGATCATGAGAGATGCTTATGATAAGAGACGAAGATTACTGATTCATTCCTTCCGCAATATGGGACTTGAGTGTTTTGAGCCTTATGGCGCATTTTACGTATTCCCCTGTATTAAGAGTCTTGGAATGACCTCTGAAGAGTTTGCTACCAAACTGTTGCAGGAAGAAAAAGTAGCAGTAGTTCCGGGTACTGCTTTTGGTGACTGTGGTGAAGGCTACCTTAGAATATCCTATGCATATTCCATTGAGAATTTAAAAGTTGCTTTGGAAAGAATGGAACGATTCGTTGCAAAGTATAAAAAATAATACATGTGGTGTAGAAACGGGTAAATTGTTTTTAACAAAATAGGACAAATTTCCCGTTTTTGCGATATTTTAACTATTAAGTTGAAATTATGTAACCTCATGTGTTACAATGGAAATCGATTAATAGGAATTTGGGAGGTGGTTTAATGGCTAATGTTAACGTGGAACATATTAATCCATTCTTAATGGCGTCAACAAAGATTTTAAAAGAGATGTGTTTTATTGACGCTAAGATTGGAAAACCATATATAAAGAATCCAGCATTTTTTGCAGACACCTTACTCATTTTGATTGGATTCACAGGTGAAATGCGTGGTCAAGCGATGATAGCTTTTGAAAACCCGGTTGCTTGTGATATTGCATCTAAAATGATTATGATGCCCATAACAGAAATGGACGAATTAGCCAAGAGTGCAATTTGTGAATTGGGAAATATGATAATGGGTAATACGGCAACAATTTTTTCTACAAAGGGGATAGCGATTGATATAACACCGCCTGCCTTAGGAAATGGAACTATGTCATTTACCACCAGTTTTGCATCCAATATATGTGTTCCACTAGAATATGACAATAATAAGAAAATAGAAATCAATATAGCGATAAAAGGTGATTAGGTCACCTTTTTTCTTTGTTTCATATTAGATCTATTATTTCATATAACAACAATTATAGGATAGACTACAATTGAACCTTTAAATATATATTACGTTAAATAAGTGAGGTAAATAACATGAACATAGTATTATTAGAGCCGGAGATACCTGCAAATACCGGTAATATTGGTAGAACCTGTGTAGCTACAGGGACTAAACTTCACCTGATTGAGCCCATGGGCTTTCGCCTTAGCGAAAAAGAAATAAAAAGGGCGGGTCTTGATTATTGGAAGGATCTTGATGTAACAGTATATGATAATTATGAAGATTTCTTAGAGAAAAATCCAAATGCCAAGATTTACATGGCTACCACAAAAGCGCAGCATTCTTATACACATGTGCATTATGATCCTGATTGCTATATTATGTTTGGAAAGGAAAGTGCAGGAATTCCTGAGGAGTTATTATTGGAGAACAAAGAGAATACCATTCGTATTCCTATGGTAGGTGATATCAGATCACTTAACTTAGGTAATTCTGTAGCAATTATCCTATATGAGGCTTTGAGACAGAATAACTTTGAGGGTATGAGAATGGAAGGGAAACTTCATCACCACAGTTGGGAGGAAGCAGAGCTTCAATAAGGATAAATGGAAAAATTCGATCGAGTGATAAACCGAACAAATATAGTAAAATTATTATATGAATAGGATAACTAAAAACTCCCCCTGTATCTCTCAAGTTCCTATGCGAGAGGTACAGGGGGTAGACTTATGATAGAATAAAACGAGCATTATAAACGCTCCGTTATAAATGGTGTTTCTTCTATTCCGGTGTCTTGGTTAGTGAGAATATAAACTCAGTTCCAACGCCCTCGGTACTAATTACATTGATGTTCTCGTTGTGAGCCTGAATGATTTCCTTTGCGATGGAGAGACCAAGTCCGGTACCTCGCTTGTCTTTTCCGCGGGACGCATCTGTTTTATAAAAACGCTCCCAGATCTTTTTAATGGAGTCTTTGGGAATTCCAATACCATAATCCTTGACGGATACAAAGACCTTTTCCCCCTTTTCCTCGGTGGAAACTTTGATCTTAGAATTGTTATGGCTGAATTTAATGGCATTATCGATTAGGTTATAGAGTACCTGTTGAATTTTACCCATATCTGCATCGACATAAGTGATCTTGGAGGAAAACACCAGGTTTAACGTTATCTTCTTCTCACGACAGGACCCTTCAAAACTTTCGGCCGTCTTTTTAATAATATGATTGATATTAAAAGAGGTAATATCTAAGAAGGTTCCTTTGTTTTCAAAGCGGTTCAACTCTAAAAGGCTTGATGTAAGCTTGGTGAGTCGTTCCGTCTCAAATAAGATAATGTTCAAATACTTATCCTGCATTTCATGGGGAATTGTACCATCCTTAATTGCTTCTGCAAATCCCTTGATGGAGGTTAACGGAGACCTGAAATCATGGGAAATATTCGCCACAAATTTCTTCTGGTAATCATCTAACTTACTTAATTCTCCCGACATATAAGAGATGGCGGCGGCCAAATCCCGATATTCACTAAGGCCTTTTAGCGTTAGTGCATAATTATAATTACCCGAGCTATATTCCATAGCGGCTTTTGATAGCTTCTTAAGCGGTATGGCTGTAATGTAATAGAGATAGAGAAACATTACAAATAATAGTGGAAGAAAAATTAAAAAGCAAATATTAATGACATCAATATAATAGGTTGCTTCCTTTGTAACACTATTTTGTGGTATGTGCAATACAATGTACCCACGAACCTTATAATTGCTGGTAATCGAACGGGTTAAGCTCATCATAGGCTCTTGAAAGACATTGTTAAAATAGTTGTTTTCGGAGTAATTCTTATCTAGAAAACTAGGATCTAAATCATTGATTTTTTCTCCCTCTACATTACGGATATCAGAGGAATCGGCTATGATAATCCCATTGGTACTAACAACCCAAACGCGAATTCCAAGGAACGTATCAATGGATTTGAGCTGAGCTTTTAGATAGCTTAGTGGCAATTGCTCCGTATAAAAATTAGTCATGTATTCAGAGGCAATTAGGTTGGCCTCTTTTGTCATAAGGTCTTTTTTATCCTCTTTCAGACTCTTTTCTAATCGGTCCATACCATATGTATTCAGTAGAATGAATACCATTACTGCGGCTAACAGAAAACAGATAATAAGCCTTGACCATAAGGTTTTTTTCATGAAAGTACCAGCCCTTCTATTTCTTTGTGCCCTTTGCTTCGAATTTATAGCCGATACCCCATACAGTTGCAAGGCTCCAATCCGTATGATCTTTTATTTTCTCACGAAGTCGCTTAATGTGAACATCTACCGTTCTAGTATCACCGTAGTATTCATAACCCCAAATATGATCCAGAAGTTGCTCTCTGGTAAATACTTGATTGGGATTAGAGGCTAGAAAGTATAAAAGCTCCAATTCCTTTGGCGGCATTTCTATATTATCCCCGTAATACTGTACGGAATAATTGCTAAGATTAATGATAAGATCGGGGTAAGCAACATAAGAACCTGCGGGAGTCGGCGGTGGCGCTACCTCCTCCTTAATATCCGAATGAAAACGGCGAAGCACCGCTCTGACTCTTGCAACTAACTCCTTGGAATCAAAGGGCTTTATGATATAATCATCTGCCCCTAACTCCAGTCCCAATACTTTGTCAAAAATTTCTCCCTTAGCAGATAGCATAATAATGGGGCAATTGGAGGTTTTACGAATTTCTCGACATACCTCATAGCCATCAATTCCCGGAAGCATAAGATCTAGCAGTATGAGATTGGGTTTATAGCTGTTAAATTGATTGATTGCGGCTTCTCCATCATGAACGATTAGTGTATCAAAGCATTCCTTCGTCAGATAAAGGGAGATTAGCTCTGCAATATTGACATCGTCATCGACAATTAAGATTTTCTGTTTGGCTATCATGGTAAACTCCTCTCAATTTTGGTTGGACGTGTTATTTGAATTCTACAATGGTTACTCCGTGGTCACCTTCACCGAAGCCACCCACACGATAAGATTTTACATACTTTAATTTCTTAAGGTGTGCATGCACCGCATTCTTAAGAGCACCGGTTCCACGTCCATGAATAACAGTTACCTGCGGAAGGTGCGCTAAATAAGCATCATCCAGATATTTATCAAGCTCGGGCATAGCCTCATCAACGGTCTTTCCAATGAGGTTAATGTCAGGATGGATGGATGCTGATTTTGACATTTTTATTTTACCGCTTTGAGTATTGCTCGGACCCGTTTGAGTATCCACTTCCTCCTCAATTAATTCAATATCTTTTAAATTGACTTGGGAACGAAGAATGCCCATTTGAACAAATAAATCTCCCTTAGCGTTGGGCTTAGTGCTAACGGTTCCATTTAAGCCAAGACTTATGACATGGACAAAATCACCGACTTTGATGTCATTTGTGGAAATTTTTTTATTTTGATTTTGTTTTTTCTTAAGTTTGGCAACTTCACTATCACTTAAGCGCTCACGTAAAGAGTTACGTTCTGCTTCCATCTCCTTAATGTTGCCACCACCTTGCATCCACTTATTATACTTACGAATGCTTTGATCTGCATATTCCTTGGCTTCATTTAAGATACTTGCTGCTTTTTCCTTTGCTTCATTAAGTAGACGCTCACGGCTGGCATCTAAAGATTCGCTTTTCTTAGCCAGGTTTTTCTTTAATTGCTCGATTTCAGCTTTATATTTTGCTATCTCATTCTGTTCCCGTTCAATGGTAATACGGCTGACCTCCAGATCACTGATTACATCTTCAAAGCTCTTATCCTTCGTACCGATTCTTTCATTTGCATCCTCGATGATATAATCCGGAAGACCAAGCTTAGAGGAAATAGCAAAGGCATTACTCTTACCTGGAATACCGATTAAAAGACGGTAGGTTGGACGAAGGGTTTCAATATCAAATTCACAGGAGGCATTGGTAACACCTTCCGTGGAGAGTGCGTAGATTTTTAGCTCGCTGTAGTGAGTGGTTGCCATGGTTCTGATTTTTCTCTTATGAAGATGAGAGAGTATGGACATAGCAAGAGCAGCGCCCTCCGTGGGATCAGTTCCTGCACCTAACTCATCAAATAATACAAGAGATCTAGTATCCGCCTTATCTAGTATCTTAACGATATTGGTCATGTGAGAGGAGAAGGTACTAAGACTCTGCTCAATGCTTTGTTCGTCACCGATATCTGCATATACTTCTTCAAAAATGGATAATTCGGAACCGTCAAAAGCAGGAATGTGAAGTCCGGCTTGGCCGAGTAAAGTAAGTAAGCCGACGGTTTTAAGGGATACAGTTTTACCACCGGTGTTGGGACCCGTGATGATTAACATAGTAAAATCCTTCCCGAGCATAATATCAATCGGAACTACTTTCTTGGGATCAATCAGAGGATGACGTCCCTTTTTAATATTGATGTACCCCTTCTCATTAAAGATAGGTTCGGAGCCCTTCATATGTTTTGATAAAGAAGCACGTGCAAAGATAAAGTCTAACTCTGACAAAGTGGAAATGTTATACTCTAAATTTTCCGTATGCTCTGAAGCCATATTGCTTAAATCAGCCAAAATCTTCTCGATCTCTTCCTGTTCCTTGATGGCTAACTCCTTTAATTCATTATTTAGGCGCACGATTGCCATAGGTTCTATAAATAAGGTAGAACCGGTAGAAGACTGATCGTGTACCATACCTTGAAACTGGCTTTTATATTCTGCACGTACCGGCAAGCAATAACGGCCGTTACGCATGGTAATAATATTATCCTGTAGCATGGTCCTTGAGGAATTAAGGATGGAGGATAAGTCGCTGTGTATCTTATCATTTGCATTACGGATAGCCCTACGTACGGATTTGAGTGCGGGACTTGCATCATCTGCAATCTCCTCTTCGGAGATGATACAGCGCTTAATCTCATTGTTTAAAGGGGTTAGAGGTTCAAGATTTGCAAAATACTCTGTTAGCGAGTCTTCGGTTTGCTCATCTCCTTCTTTCCCTGTATAACCACCATATGCCTTTAATCTTAAGGTGGCATCCAAATCGGAGCTGATGTGCAATAGTTCGACAGCACTTAGCGAGGACCCCACTTTTAATCTCATAAGGGAGGGTCTGATATCATGGATACCACTAAAGGATACGCTTCCCTTTCTTAGGTTACGGGAGAGCGCATCAGAGGTCTCCTTCTGTAATTTTCTGATAAGATTTATGTCGTTGGAGGGTAATAGCTTCGAACAAAGTTCTCGTCCAAAGCTTGAACCTGCAAAGGAGCATAATTTATCAATAATTTTGTTGTATTCTAAAGTTCTTAAGGCTTTTTCATTCATACTAAATAACCCTTTCCGAAATAACACAATTTATGCTTGTAAAATCCCTATCTTACAGTAAATTATTCTATTTCTATTTTACCTTATGAAGTAGAAAAATAAAACAGGTAAATGCGAGATTATCAAATTTTGTCCGTATTTATAGTTATTACGTCTTTATATTTTATAAGTATCATTATTTTTGGCATTATGCTATAATTACTCTTGTTTGTTTACAAATAATTCATAGTATGTTCATATGTCAATGCTACGATAGGACTAAAGTATCACTACTATAATACACCAGATTTTTAAGGAGAAATTGAATGTCTGAGAACGATAAGGACAATAAAGACTTCGAATTTATTAAAGAACAGGTAATAGAGAGGAAGCATAGAAAATTAAAGAAGCGTCTGCTACCACTCTTAACAACGATATTATTAGCCATATTATTTGGTATTATTGCAGCAGTTACTTTCGTGCTTGCAGAACCTAAATTGTATCAATACCTACATAAAGAGGAGGATACTAAAACCCCGGTGACTTTCCCTACGACATCTCCAACAAAAGCCCCTTCTGTAGAAGATACGGATTCTTCAAAGGAGGGAAAGGAGGATACCAAACCGGATGATAGGGATGACACAGAAACTACTCAGCCTACCATAGTAAATCCGATTATTCAGAAAATTGATGCAAGGGTAGAGGATTTTACGGACATGTATAGTGAAATTCGTGAGGTTGCCTATGAGGCCAGCAAATCATTGGTATATGTAAACTGTAACATGACCGTATTTGATATCTTCGGAAATTCCGTGGAGAAGACCATTAATACCTCCGGTGTTATTGTAGCCAATAACAACGCAGATTATCTTATTTTAGTAAGTCTTGACCGTGTAAAGGAAGCGAATAGTGTTCAGATTAAATTCTCTGATACTGTCTATGTTGATGCGGCATTACAAGACTATGAAAGTGAGCTTAATCTTGCTCTTCTTGCCGTTGCTATTAAGGACATTCCTCAGATTTATCTAAATGGACTTCAAGTAGCAGATTTAAGTAAACCTTATACCATAACGGTTGGGACACCGGTTCTGGCACTTGGCAATCCCAATGGACATACGGGATCGATGGATATTGGCATTATATCCAGTAGAGGAAGCTGGGCCAATATTACGGATAACAGAATTGAACTCTTTAATACCAACATGATTAACAATGCATATAGCGATGGAGCAATTATCAACTTAAATGGTGAATTTATAGGTTTAATTACACGAACCCTAAGCGAGGATGTAAATGAGGAGTTGTGTACGGCAATTGATATTAGTAATATCACTTCCTATATTCTTCAATTAAGCAATCAAGAACCTCGAATTTATTTTGGTATCAAGGCGGATGATATGACGGAGCTCATAAAGAAGGAGAACGATGTTACAGAGGGCATCTATGTTAACGAAGTTCAATCGGATTCTCCGGCTTTTGAAGCTGGGCTAAAGAATGGGGATATTATATTAACGGTAGATGAGCATGTTATTTTAAACACGAATTATTTTTATAAAATAATTGCAGATTGCAAGGCTGGAGACGAGTTGGCCGTTAAGATTAAACGCATGACTGCCAATGGTTTTAAAGAAATGGATCTTACCGTTAAACTTGCAGAAAAAGATAAATAAATACCAAAGGGATATGAAAGGGTATTGGAAATCCAATTCTCTTGTCTAAAATAAAATGTTGTATCTTTGGAGACATTTGACGTGATTGAAAAGTCATTAGCTCCAAAAATACAGCATTTTTTATGCCATCCAAGACGTAAAAATTAATTTAATGCTTTATATATCCTCGGGGGTAGGGTATAATAAAAGTGATCGGATACACGCAGGAAGCGTAGTATAAGACTGAGAGAGATGATTAGGAGGTAGAAGCTTCCTACTCTTATAATGATGTGAAACAATTAGAAAGGTTAAGACAAAATGAAGTTTATTCAAGATTTAAGAGAGAACGATTTTATTAAAAATGAGATATATTTATGTAAGTCAAAACAGATATTAACGGGTAAGAGTGGTAAAAGCTATGGATCCCTTATCCTACAAGATAAAACAGGTACCATTGATGCGAAGATATGGGATTTCTCCTGTGAGATAGAGCAATATGACACGATGGATTTCGTACATATTGATGCGAGAGTAACCAGTTTTCAAGATTCCCTTCAGCTTAATGTTAGTAGGATTTACAAGGCGCACGAGGGTGAATACTATCCGGAGGACTATTTTCCTGTAACGAATAAAAATATTGATACCATGTATCGTGAGATAAAGGAATATATTGCGGCGATAAAAGAGCCAAACCTTAAGCTACTGGCAGAGGAATTCTTCGTAAATAACGCGGAATTTATCAAGAACTTTAAGAGTCATTCTGCTGCTAAGAGTGTACATCATGGGTTTGTCGGCGGATTATTAGAGCATACCTTAAGTGTAGTTAAACTCTGTGAATATTATACCTCCAGCTATCCCATTCTAAATAAGGATCTTCTGATTACGGCAGCACTCTTTCACGATATTGGTAAGACGCAGGAGTTATCCTCTTTTCCGGAAAATGATTATACCGATGATGGTCAGTTATTAGGTCATATCTTTATCGGTGCCAATATTGTGTCCAACCAGATAAGCAAAATGAGTAAATTTCCACCTAAGTTAGCAAATGAACTAATTCATTGCATTTTGGCACATCATGGAGAATTAGAATACGGATCTCCCAAGAAGCCTGCAACTGCAGAAGCAATGGCTCTTCATTTTGCAGACAATACGGATGCAAAGATGCAGACAATGACAGAACTGTTAGCAACTGGTGATCCAAAGTCTGAATGGATGGGTTATCAGAGGCTCTTTGAGTCAAACATCAAACGGAGTACGAAGAGTAAAGAATAGATAGGTGAAGTTCATGCAGACATTACTGAAAAAGAATGATCAAGTAGAAATAACCATAGACGATATCGGCTCAGAGGGAGAGGGTATCGGTAAATATGAAGGGTATACCCTTTTTGTAAAAGACACCGTCATGGGAGATGTAGCGCTGGTTCAGGTGATGAAAACCGGTAAAACCTATGGATATGCAAGACTAATAAAGCTCATCAAACCTTCGGACTTTCGAGTAGAGCCTATTTGCCCAATTGCAGCAAAGTGTGGTGGCTGTCAGCTTCAACATGTGGATTATAAGAAGCAATTGGACTATAAGGAAAATAAGGTTAGAAGTTGTCTTAGTAGAATTGGAGGTTTTACAGACATTCCTATGGAGCCCGTGGAAGGAATGGAGGAACCCTACTATTATCGCAATAAATCACAGTTCCCCGTAGGAAGAAATAAGGATGGAAGCCTAGCCATCGGCTTCTATGCCGGCAGGACTCACTCCATCATTGATACGAAGCATTGCTACATTGGTGCAAAGGTAAATGAAGATATCCTGGCTTTTCTTCGCACATATATAGAACAATATGGTATAGAGCCTTATGAAGAAGAAAATCATAGGGGGTTATTAAGGCATATCCTAACACGCGTAGGATATAGCACCGGCGAGATTATGGTATGTCTCGTGGTTAATGGTACGAAGATCCCGCACCAAGAGGAATTAATCCAGGGACTGCGTAAGATCAAAGGAATGAAGAGTATCTGCTTGAATGTAAATAAAGAGAAGACCAATGTAATCTTAGGGGAAAAGATCATTCCTCTCTGGGGAGAACCCTATATTACGGACTATATCGGTGAGGTCAAATATCAGATATCACCCTTATCCTTCTATCAGGTAAACCCGGTTCAGACAAAGAAGCTTTATGATATTGCTCTTGACTATGCCGGACTAACCGGTGATGAGGTTGTATGGGATCTTTATTGTGGTATTGGCACCATATCTTTGTTTCTTGCTCGTAAGGCAAAGATGGTATATGCAGTTGAGATTGTTCCTCAGGCGATTGAGGATGCCAAGACCAATGCCAAGATTAATCAGATTGACAATACCAAGTTTTATGTTGGGGCAGCAGAAGAGGTTCTTCCTAGAATGTATGAGGAAGAAAACATCAAAGCGGATGTGATTGTAGTAGATCCTCCGAGAAAGGGCTGCGACCAAAGTCTCTTAGATACCATACTTGCCATGGCTCCTAAGAGAATTGTCTATGTCTCTTGTGACCCTGCAACTTTAGCAAGAGATCTAAAGTATCTTTGTGAAAAGGATTATGAACTGGTAAAGGTGAAGGCTGTGGATCAGTTTAGTCATAGTGTGCATGTGGAGACGGTGGCTCTGCTTTGCCGGAAAAATGTTGAAATTCAATAAATAATGATATTAACTAATAAATAATGATATGGTACAATAAATAATGATATAAGTACTAAAATGTATAACTTCCCCCTCATGATTAATTGCAATTTGTGCAAGCGATTCGAGGGGGATTTTTATGCCTAGACGAAAAATAAATTAATGAAAGGGACAATTGCTGATTGGTTTAAGGAAGGTAAAGGAGAAAAAGTCCGTATAGAGGTTACGAGTAAAACGAATGCAAAGATGCAGTTAACCATATAGAGAGAAAACAAAAAGTATAAGAAGTTAATACCGAATGGGAGGTAATAAAATTTCAGAGTATTCTAGATAAGCATTTCTTATTACCAATCTATAGAAAATATGTATTTTATTTTGTTGTTTATAGTGGTAAAATATCGATAAAAGTCTAGCCAATCTACTGCATAGATTAGAAAATCATAGCATGTACTATTATAGCAAAGTGCACTTTTTAGAAAAATATTGTATTGATGATTTTTCGGAAGAATATAAATCTATAATAAGTGACAAGTTCTTAGAAAAGTACAAACCCGACTAACGGTCTATTACATATATTACAGTCAACTCAAGTCTTGTGATGAGCTTTGTTAAATCAATAACACAAGTTCTCTTTAAACTTCCCATTAAATTTATCTTGAGCGATGTAGGAATAGGATTTATGCTAATCCAACATGACATATTAGAGCGTATTAGTATAGATTATTAGAAAGGAAAATTGATTATGAAATACAGAGGATCTTGCCTATGTTTCCATAACAAACGATGATTATTGGAGGGAAAATAATATGTATGAAAATGACCGAATTTGGGCTAACATTGTGAAGCATGAAGGAGAACAATTTTTTACGGTAACTGGAAGACCTTGTTCATACAAAATTTCTGGCAATCAAATTATCCTTCTTAATACAACTCGAAATATTCCTAGGAGCAATATTGAACGTTCCCTAGAAGTTGTAAATCCTACAGTATCGCAATTCGAAAATATGAATCTTCAAGGGCCGTCATATATAATGGCGATTATTACAGATCCTAGAATACGGCAATAACTTCTCGTTATATTTATGATGTCTATAAATTGAGTAGATAAATTAACATAAAAATTATCGTCTGCTCGATTACAAAGGAGGCTTTCTAATGAATTCTCATAATTTTTCATTCACAGGTGGCGAAATACTTACAGGTATGGGTGCTTCTTGGTTTGTATCATATATATACTATGAAAAGATGGATAGAACGCATAGAAATTGGGATAGAGTTTCAACAACTCAATCTCGTATTTCTAAATACAACAAAGGAAAAATATATCATAAAGATTGGTTAAAAGAAGTTATTGCAATGAACCCTGCAAATTTAAATAAAAACACCATAGGTTTAAGCGCTGAACAAACCAAATCAATGGCTAAAGAATTGTTGGAAAAGTGGTAATTCTCTTTAAAAAATTATTATATTCATTTGTATCGGCTATTATTACACTGATTTTAATAAAATTTTTCTAGATCTATATTGTAAGAGACCTTTATAATTTATATGTAAAATCGACTTCCCATTATGTTTATTGGGCAAATTATACTTTCGCAGTTGGTTTAGATCGCGGATAGATTTCAAATAATAATAGATGATTTAGTTACGTAAGATTCATAATATAACATTTTAGATTTAAAGTAAGGGGATAGGATGAAATGAGGAAAGATTCAGCAGCATTAGGTAAAGATGATTATGTACAGCAAACAAAAAAATATGGAAGAATTGATGCCCTGTATGCACTAATCGTATATGTTGTTATGATATTTCTCTTTTTACTGATGGGAAAACTTTTCGTATATAAGAGTTCTAATTTGACAGCAGTATATACATTTATTGTTACTTGCTTTGTTTCATTATTTCTTATTGGCTCTGTATTTTTATTATGTTCAGTACGTAAGCAAAAATTAGTGACAGTAGGCTTTAGTAAGACATATGCCTTACAGTCTTTTGGTATGGGAATGTCTTTGCTAATGATAGTTATTGCTTTGAAAGGATTTACTTCTGTTTACAATGGTTCAAAAATCCAAACTGATATTGTTCTTATTGTTATGAACGTTATTTATTATTTGATTTTCATTGCATTTATGGAAGAAGTTGTAATAAGAGGGTATATAGGGACAAGATTATATGGTTACTTTACCAACAAACGATTATCAATAGTTATTGTAGGCATTATGTTTTCTTTTGAACATATTCCGTTTCATATGACGGTTGCACAAATGAGCTTGGTGGAATACATATCTCAAAACTGGGAAAACTTAATTTTTATTATTATATTCCATTTTATATTTCAATGGTTGTACGCAAAATATAATAGCATTATTGCTCCAACTATTTTTCATTTTATATGGGATTTTATTCAATGGTTTATAATTAGATAACTGCACAATCGTTTACAAATGCGACATACAATTTATTTATTAATAACCGATAAATAGGAAGTTGTGGAGTGTATAGATGATTTTGAAAAAGCAAAACAATGGTTAATACCAAATTGAAGAAAAATCATTTAATAGGAGAGATTCTGATATGAAAATTAAAAGAAAATTAGGTAAGTTTTCAATTGTAATATTGTTTGGTTTTTTTATATTTTTGATTTACAAATGTATTATAGCTGGTCATTCTATGCCAATAATGAAAGAAAATGCTATTTCTGAATTTAGAATGGTGGAATTAGGTGGAGTAAGTCAAAGTGTACTAATAAGAGGAGAAGATAGGAATAATCCAGTTATATTGTATATACATGGTGGACCTGGTAATCCTGAAACTTCATTTATTGTTCCATATCAAAAAGAATGGGAAAAATATTATACTGTTGTAAATTGGGATCAAAGAGGTAGTGGGAAATCCTACCATAATAATATAGATACAAATACATTAACATCAGAGCAGATTTATTTAGATGCAGTTGAATTGACACAATATTTAAAAGAAGAGTTTAAAACAGAAAAAATATATTTAGTATGTCATTCTTATGGAACTTATATAGGAATGAAATGTATCAATAATAATCCAGATGATTATTATGCATATGTTGGAATGGGACAAATAGGAAATCAACAACATAACGAAAAATATATATTAGATTATGCTATCAAAAAGTCTGAAGAAGAAGGAAACGAAAAGGCTCTTGAAGAGTTGAATGGTTTAGGTGAATTGCCATATACGGACTATGAATTTGGTAAAAAGATATCTACGGCTCGAAAATGGACCACTTACTATGGTGGTTCAATTTATGGTGCAACTAACACAAACCGATTTGTGTTGGAAACTATCATTCGTCCAGAATATAATATTATTGATATAATACATTATATAAATGGAGAAAAACTGTATTATGCAAATTCTGAAAAGGATATTGCACGATTAGAATTATTTAGCGCTAACTTGTCAGAAGAAATACCCGTTGTCGATACTAATGTATTTTTTGTTCAAGGAAAAAATGATTATATAACATCGTTTCAGTCTTGCGAAGAGTATTTTGAAGTATTGCAAGCGCCATATAAAGAATTAATTGCATTAGAAGAATGTGCACATAATCCAATCATTGAGGATACTAGTAAGGTGAATCATATCTTAATTAATAAAGTATTAGCACAAACTAGAATTAATCAATAAATGCGAGGTAGTGCTTGGTGTTTGAGCATAACACGAAGTTCACAAGTTCAGATTTGTAAAGATGAGTTAGCATAACTTTTTACAGTTGTTATGTCGTAATCTTTCACAATTGGGAAGTAAACCGACTTCCCATTATGTTTAGTACATACCAATTACTCCGACATCTAAAACAGGCATTAGAAAGGAAAAATATATGATAGTTGATAATCTAATAACACCTGTTGGATCTTTTAGAGTATTTAAGAATTCTGATATATGTTCTTTCTCTGTTGAAGAGAGTGATTACAATACTTTTTGGTTGAATGATAACAGAGCAGTACATCCAGAAGGATGCTTTAAAATTGTTCTGGATTTAATTTCTTTTACAGTTGGAGACCATATTACATGTGAACTTGATAATGGGAAAATGGAAAATGATGGTGGAGATGAACATACATTAAATATTGTTGGTGAGATAGGTGATATTATTATCGGTATTGGAGCTTCTGATACTGACACTTACGAATACGCTTATAGTGATCAAAATGAATGGCCAAAAGATATGAATATAACAAAATACGTATTACCTTATAAAACATCGGAAATTACAAAAAGGGGTTATATTTTTACAATTATAGATAATCCAGCGAAGTATAGGGATAAAGATCATAGAAAATATATTGAGCTTTCATTGGTTTGGGAAAGAAAAGAAAAAGATTATGCTTGGGAAATTGTATCTTTTTTAACTTGTTGATAGTCATATATAATAGTGAGGAAATAATTGAACTCCGCATTACATTTGGTTCGCCTGTTAGTGTAAGAACAAGTCGTGACCATTTGTCAATAATAAATTTTAGTAAATATGAGTTTTTTAGGTGTAAAAATGAGTCTTTTAAGTGCGAAGACTCATTTTTTTGTTATTTTATGGTATTCTTTTGTAGAACATTGCAGAATAATCTGCATGCATCTTTGGGCAAAGGAATGTGATTGTATGGAGAATTGCCGACGTAGGCGGGATGATATGCCCCTTTCTGCTCCTAACGCAGAGGGAAATGTATGGCCAAAACAGGTATGTCCAGCTTTTGAGAAAAGAGGAGAAACACCAGAGGGTGTAAGGCAGTGCTGGTACTGCCAGTATGCTGATTTTCATCTGGACAAGCCTCGTTCGCTCGATGTGGGCGTATGTTATTGGCCAAAGAAAATAATAAAGTAGGAGAATAAAGCAAAATGGAGGAGAAAAACAGATGAAAAAACGATTTTTATCTATGCTGATGGTTATCATCATAGTAATGACTATGATTCCAACTGCTACTGTTGCAGCAGAGACAACGGAAACTTTGGGTGGATTTTCAGTTACCGTGGTAGGTGATGACGTGAATTCCGTAGCGTCATACAACAGTGACACAAAAATTTTGACGGTGACAGGAGACTGCTCGATTGCAAACACAACTCCAAATACGCCGACCAATGATACCATATCCATTGAGGGCAATTGTACTGTGACACTAGCAGGTGTCAATATACAGGCTCTGGCTCCAGATAATAGGAATGATTTCATTAATTCTAATCCAATTAACATTAATGGTAATTATCAAGTTACCATTAATCTTGCATCTGATAAGATTAATACCTTGGGATTTACACCAACATGTAGTGCAGATTCAGGCAATGTTAATATTAAATTAGGTAGCGGAAAAGCTGGTTTACATGTGGCATCTGGTGCGGCTTTAACTATTGATGGTACAGGCACATTAAATACTACGGGTGCAGAGGGTTTTAATGCTTGGACGAGTTATGCTCATGGTGGTGGTGGTGCTGGTATCGGTGGAGATGGCAGACGTACTTACGAAACATCAGATGCAGAAACTAGCGGTACAATCATTATCAAAAATGGTACTATAAATGCCCAAGGTGGTAATACTACTGGCTATTGGGGCGGTGGTGGAGCTGGTATCGGCGGCGGCGGTGGAGTTTTTCAATATGGTGGTGGTAGCTGTGGCGAAGTTACCATATCTGGTGGAAATGTCACTGCTATTGGAGGCTCTCCAGGAAACACAAGGGAAAGTACTGGAGGTAGTGGTATCGGTCCTGGCGGCAGAGGTGGAGATGAAGGTTGGTACGGTGGAACAGACGGTACAGCAAATCAGGTGATAATAAGTGGTGGTATAGTAAAAGCATTAGGAGGAGTTAAGTTAAATGATGCTACAAGTCCGGATAAAGGCGGTAAATATGGGGTTGAAGGAACACACATCTTCATTTCAGGTGATTCAACTAGGTTAGAAGCACAAGGTGCACTTCAAGCACTCTCTTGTGAACCTGTTACTAGTGACTCTGGTAAAGTAGTGAGTGCTAGTGATGGTTATTCATGGCAAACCAAGGATATGTTGGTTAGCTTTCAAACTGCCCCCGACCCAGACATTGCCGCAGTAGAAGCTGCGAAGACAGCACTACTTAACGGAGAGGTCAATGTAGCCTTCGGCGCTGATCAGACAGCAAAAACAGCAGAGGTACAAAGCTATGTAGACAGTCTATTAAGTGCTACTACAACAGGCGTATCAGCAGTTGTTACGTATAATAATAGCACAGGAATGTATGATGTTGCCCTTTCTAAGGGTAGTGT
>JAEWEO010000058.1 GCA_023389295.1 Bacillota bacterium | reverse complement strand
GGCTTATAATTTGGACTGGCATCTGTCTAATAATGATTCTATTAGTGGTGTTTATACCCTTGATACACTACTACCTGATATATTACCGACTGCTTTTGTTTGTCATTGTGATAGAGCTGCCTATTTTCTCATTCAGAGACTCAACATGGAAAATATCAAGGTCCCAGAAGATGTCTCCGTCATCAGCTTTGATAATACAAAGCTTGCTGAGAACTCAAAACCTATGTTAACCACAATCGATATTAATACAAAAATAATAGCAGAAAAATCATATTCACAGCTACGAAGCCGCATAGAAAATCCATCCCTACCAAAGCAAAGAATCTACATCCCCTGTACGATCATAGAAAGAAATTCTGTATTCTTCCATTCTGATGTAGACAGAGAGCCTAATTAAGATGCGAACTTACAATCATGAAAAGAGAACTGTTGCTCAACCTAAATATTAGTTTTGTAACAGTTCTCTTTCTACATTACTGAAATCTTACGGATTTGGTTCCTCGGCTTCTATAATAGTGATGGTCAAAATATCCGTTGGTAACAACTACTTTCCTGCAGCCTTCTTTGCATATTCCGTAGTTACAATATCCTTATAAGGAACACGTGCTGTTAATTCTCCTGCCTGATCAAGAATATCCTGTAATAAGGTAAGGCTACTCTCTTCAAATACAAGATCCGTTTTCCAAGTATCCTGCTCATAATATCTGGTAACGATAAGAACTAATTTATCATAGTCTGTTTCTGCAAATTGAGGCTGAATTACCTTCGCAATTTCTTCCGGGGTGTGGGTTGCTACATAATCCAAACCTTTTTGAATTGCATTAGTAAAGCTCTGAATAACTTCCGGATTCTTATCCAAGTAGCTCTTCTTTGTTGAAAATGCGGTATACGGAACCTTACCACTCTCTACACCCAAGGAAGCAACTACTTTACCGCTCTTCTCTAACTCCAAAGCAGTTGCAGCCGGCTCAAATTCAATGGTGTAATCTCCTTGTCCGGAGGCAAATGCCTGAGAAGTCAAACCAAAATCGATATTTTGAACGATAGTAAGATCTGTCTTTGGATCAATTCCTTGTTTCTTAAGGATATATTCAAATACCATCTCGGGCATCCCACCGGCACGGCCTCCGATTACGGTCTTACCCTTAATATTATTCCATGAGAATTCCTCATTTAAATCCTTAGAAACTAAGAAGTTACCCGCTCTCTGGGTCAGCTGTGCAAAGTTTACAACATAATCTTCAGCACCTTCGTTATAAACATAGACACTTGCTTCTGGTCCCATGAAACCTATTTGGCATTCGCCGGATAGCAAAGCAGTCATTGTCTTATCTGCACCAAGGCCATTGACCAAATTAACTTTTAATCCCTCATCCTTAAAATAGTCCTTTTCAATTGCTACATACATCGGTGCATAAAAAATAGAATGTGCCACTTCATTCAAAGTGATTTCCTTTACTCCGCCTTTGCTGCTACAGCCTACAAACATTGAGGCGACCATGGTAATTAAAACAATTACGCATAACAATTTCTTCTTCATAAAGCCCTCCAGAGAAATTTATTCCTCTAATATATATATCAAGCTATTAAGTGTTTTGTGCTAGTACTTTGTTCTACTTCTAAGAAATGTAATAAAAAATAGTTAAAAGTTTCATTCCACTTCCTTGAGCGCTGATATCCTGCCAACATCTTAGTACAAAAAATGGCTATCACAGATGCGATAGCCTTTTTATATACTATTTTTTTATATACTATTTTTTTATAAACTATTTTTATATATACTATATTTTTTATATTATCTATTTATTTTATAATCTCATATTTCATAATCCAATATTTTACAATACCAATATTTTCCATTTATTTCTTGGTAATCTTAATTCTTTTTACCTAGCGTAACTGTTAAGGTCTTTTCTACATACTGACCATTTTCTTTTGTCTGTATGGTTAATTTAATTTCCTGACCTTCCTTTTTATAGCTTAAAGCACTCTTAAGATCATCGATCGTCTCAATTTTTACGTTATCAAGACCTGTAATGATATCACCTTGAACAAGCCCTGCCTCATCAACTGGAGAGTTCTCAATCACATCATTGATATATACACCAATCGGCATATTGAAACGTTCTGAGTAGATTTCTGTTACATTCTGCGCTGTGGAAGCATTAATTCCAAGGAAGCCCTGCTCATTTTCAGCAATAACCTCGCGGTTCATCAGCTCATTAATCATCGGAATTGCACTTGAGATAGGAATTGCATATCCCATACCTTCTACTTCTTCTGAGGCATATTTTACTGAATTAATACCGATTAATTCACCAGAAGAATTAAGTAATGCACCACCGCTATTACCAGGATTGATCGCAGCATCCGTCTGAATTAAGGTCATGGTCTGATCATCAATGGTTACCTTACGGTTAACTGCACTAATATAACCCACCGTTACTGACTGTCCGTATCCAAGAGCATTACCTATAGCAATTGACATTTCTCCTGCCTTTACATCATCAGAATTACCAAGTGTTGCCACCTTGATTGTATTCACAGTCTCTTCTTTCAGACTATCAAGGTCTACGGATAATACTGCTAAGTCAGAACCTGAGTCGGAACCTTTAATTACTGCTGTTGTTGTACTATCATCAACAAATACAATTTCAACAGTTGTAGCACCTTCTACAACGTGATTATTGGTTACAATTAAAAGCTCGGATCCATTTTTACCAATGATAATACCAGAACCACTTCCTTGACTTTCTTGTGTATATTCTCTTCCAAAGAAATCATAGGTAGTCTGGCTAACTGTAGAATTAATCGCAACGATGGAAGGCATAACCTTTTCCACCACATCCGATACATCGGTCACCACCGCTCCTGTCGCGTTGGTGTTAATTACTGTTTCCTTATCTTCAGAGGATTGCGCCACCTCTGTTACCTTTAAATTTGAATTACTGCCATTATCCTCTGCTACGGTATCTTTGGGTTGTGTTATATAATTAAATCCTTGAAAGCTTGCGCCGGCAATTGTACCAAAGACAGCGGCAGCTGCTATAAGCTTAATAGCACCAAGACGTTTACGTTTCTTAGGTTTCACCTCATCAACTATAATCGGTGTAGGATAAACCGTGTAAGGGGCATTGTTATTACTACCGTATTCATTCCTATCCTTATTTTCAAAATCGTTATTCATAGAAAACTCTCCTTTCAAAATGATATCTACTTTTAATTCCTGCAGGATCTAATCTGTTATTTCCTTTTGATAGGAACAGTTTAACAATCAATTATGTTTACTTTGTGTTCAGTATTTGAAAATTTTATGAAGAAAACTCTAAATTAATGAACCGGTACATAGCATCCAAGAATTTTCATTTCACTGGCTTCTTCCTTGATACAATGAAGTGCATTCTTAATTTCAGGAGTATTTAAGTCTCCTTCAATATCTACAAAGAAGCGGTAGGCAAATGCCTTGCCTAAGATCGGTCTCGATTCTATTTTGGTCATATTAATATTATTGTATATAAAATGAGAAAGCATATGGTAGAGAGATCCGCTCTTATGTGGTAATTCAAAACAAAGACTGATTCTCTTAGCACCTTTTTGATATACTTTTTGGTTGGATATAATAATGAATCTAGTGGTATTGTGATCTTCGTCATGGATGGACTCCTTGAGAAGCTGAAGTTCATATACTTCCCCGGCTCTTTTGCTGGCAATCGCTGCTTGCGTAATATCCTGTTCCTCCAGTACTATCCTTGCACACCCAGCCGTACTTCCACGTTCCTGTTGTTTGATATTTGAATTCTCTAAGAAAAACTTAGAACATTGAAGAAGTCCCTGCTTATGTGAGTATACTTTTTTAATATCTGATAATTTTGCTCCCGGCAACCCCCAAAGGTTATGTTCTATTTTAACGTGATGCTCTCCTATGATGATATTATCATATTTTGCCAGCAGATCAAATATGTCAGCCAAGGTACCTGTGGAGGAATTCTCTATGGGAAGAACACCATAATCTGCGGTTCCCTCCTTAATAGCCTGCATCACTTCTTCGAAGGTCCCCATGGCAATACCTTCAGCTTCTTTTTTGAAATATTCTAACATTGCTTGCTCGGTATAAGCTCCCTTTTCCCCGTAAAAAGCAACCTTTGGCTTCTTATCTGTAGGAATAGAGTCTACTTCCTCAAATCCCAAGCTTTCCAACTGTTCATTCCTTGTATATTGCAGTTTTCTACTAAGAGACATAATTTGCTTGAACAGATCTACTGTTGCTTTCTTATTAAAATCATTCTCCGTGATTGATGAAATAGCTATTAACTTTTCCTCTTCTCTTGTGGCATCAAAAATAGGTTTTCCTACACTTTTTTTATAATCAGCAATCTCGATTGCAAGTTGCATTCTCTGCTCAAAGAGTTCCACCATCTTTTTGTCTATCTCATCAATTTGTTTGCGACATTCTAATAAATCTGCCATTTCTGCCTCCATTCCACCGTTTTTGCGGCTTTTCCTTTTCTCTTTGGTTCTATGATTATTTTCTCAAACCTTTGACTTATTATACTATCATTGTTTTTACGATGCAACAAAGGTTTCTGTATATTTAGTCTTGCTTGCATAAACATTTTTGTCGATATATAATATGAAATAGAGTAGAATCTCATAATCGGAGGATGTTATATGTTTAAAATCATTAAGCGTGTGCTTATCATTCTAATCGTTCTAACAGTCGGAGCATACATAGCCTTATTCTTTCATAATCTAAATCGTACCTATTATAATAATGATAATGAAGAGGGAAATACTGCAGGAAACATCTATAATGGCGGACTCTTTAGTGAACAGGACGATCACATATACTTTAGCAATGATAATGATGATGGAAGCTTATATGTTATGAGCTTAAATTGCACTAACTTTAAGAAAATCTCAGAAGATAAAGCCGCTTATATTAATGTTGATGAGAACTACATTTATTATGTAAGAGCTAACAATACGAGAGAGAATAACGAAGGTGGTTTTTTCATTTTTAATAATACGGGTGTCTATCGAATCAATCAAAATGGCTCAAATATTAAGGCCATTACCGGCAATCCTGGAGCATATTTAACACTAAAGGGCAATGAATTATTTTTTCAAAGATATGATGTAGGTGTTGGCTTATTTTTATATCGATATAAAATTGACGCAAGTATGGAACGTCTTTTGATCGAGGATGCTGTAATACCGGCAGCCATTATTGACAATTTGCTCTACTATGTTGGATACTCCAAGGACAACAACATTAATGTCATGAATTTATCTAGTTATACAACTCATACGAATATAGAAGGAACTTTCCTTAATCCGATATTTAAAGATGGCTACATCTATTATATGGATGGATCAGATCACTACAAGATTTATCGAATGAAGCAAGATGGCTCAGAAGTAACAAAGTTAGTGAATTATCGTTGTAGCACCTACAACATAACCAATACCGGCAAATACCTCTACTATCAAGTAGATAATCAAAAGCAAAACGGAATGTATCGTCTGAACTTGGAGACCATGCAGGAAGAAGAATTAATGGATGGTAACTTTAAACAGATTCATGTAACCAGCAACTATGTATTTTTCAAAGATTATGACAACACAAAAACTTATATCGTTAATGCTGACGCTGATGCTAATCCGGCTGTAAATATTTTTGCCCCACCCGGATTAGCTACCGAGTAGGGCGGTTTTTACTTCACTTAGATAGGATAAAGATCCAAAGGCCAGGATAATGTCTTCTTTGTTAGCGATGTTGTAAGCAGAAGTTACTGCCTTTTGGACTGTATTAGAATCAATAATTTCAGCATCGGTATATTTCTTAGCCTCTATTGCTAATTGCGTAGAGGCTAATGCTCTATCATTGTCCGGTGTAATGGTTAATATAACCTTTGCTAAGGGTGCTAAAATACGAAGAATACTCCCATAATCCTTATCTGCCAGTACACCCATAATAAGAATTAGTTTTTGATCCTTAAAATATGTTTGTAGTGTTTTCTTTAGCTGAATCGCTGCATCCTCATTATGTGCACCGTCGATGATTACATACGGACTTCTCCTAAGTACTTCAAAGCGGCCACTCCATGTGGTTCTATACAGTCCCTCTTCAATTGAGGTCTGGTCAATCCCATACCCCTTTTGATTTAGCAGATTCATGGTCTCAATTGCCAAAAGGGCATTACTGATCTGATGGTCACCAAGTAGTGAAATGGTATATCGTTGTCCCCGGTAAGTAAAACTGGTTCCCTCCGACAGATAGCTAATATCCATTGCCTCTTCTCTAGGGGCTAGGGTTAATACTGTCTTAAGCTCTTCACACTTCTTATATAAAGTACTTAATACCCTTTTATCCGTATTACCCGTCACGACGGGAACTCTCTTCTTAATAATTCCTGCCTTTTCTTCGGTAATTTTTTCAATGGTATCCCCCAAATACTGCATATGATCCATACTTATGGAGGTAATCACACAACTAATAGGTTCCTTAATCACATTGGTGGCATCCAGTCTACCGCCCAGTCCAACCTCCACTACTGCAAAGTCTACCTTCTCCCACATGAAATATAGCATAGCCATAGCTGTTTCAATCTCAAAGGAGGTAGGATGAGAAAAGCCCTCCTTTTCCATTGCTTCACAGATAGGAGCAATCAGAGTAATTGCATCACAAATACCCTGTTTTGTGATAAACTGCGTACATAGGTTATTATTTTCTTTTGTAGTAATCTGAATTCGCTCACGATAGGAGAATACTGCTGGCGATATATATCTCCCAACAGTATACCCTTGTGTGGACAGAATTGTCGCAATAAATGCAGTTGTTGAACCTTTTCCATTACTACCGGCAACGTGAATCACCTTCAACTTCTCCTGGGGATTTCCCAGTCTTTCTAAAAGTTCTGTAATAGACTCTAATCCTAATTTACTTCCGTATTGATTTGACTGCCGGATAAATGTTCTTGCTTCTTCGTATGTCATTGTCATAGCTCCATTTTTATTTCTCACTTACTACCTGGAAGATAAAGAATTTCAGATAATAAGATTCATCTGCTGCCCACAAAATCGGATGATCAGGTGCCTGTGTACGGTATTCTACCTGTCGGATACGTTTTCTTACATTCTTTGCTGCCTGTCCAATGGTCTCAGCAAATAAATCCGGTGTCATAAAATGAGAGCAGGAGCAGGTGGCAAGATATCCGCCATCCTTCACAAGCTTCATAGCTCTAAGGTTAATTTCACGATAGCCTTTAATTGCATTCTTTACTGAATTCTTGGACTTTGTAAATGCCGGCGGATCTAATATTACAACATCAAAGAGTTCACCCTTCCTCTCATACTCCGGTAATAAGTCAAAAACATCCGCAGTTATGAATTTAACTCGGTCGGATAATCCGTTAAGAGCTGCGTTCTCCGTTGCTTGATTAACCCCAAGTTCTGAAGCATCGACTCCAATTACTTCTCTTGCTCCACCCATTCCTGCATTCAAAGCAAAGGAACCGGTATGCGTAAAGCAATCCAGTACTCTTGCATCCTTACATAGCTTAGCAATGGCTGCACGGTTATACTTCTGGTCAAGGAAAAATCCCGTCTTCTGTCCTTCCGCTACATCCACTAGATATTTTACATTGTTCTCCGTTATCTCTACTTTCGTATCAAAAGGTGCTCCAAGGAATCCTTTGATACGTTCCATTCCTTCGTTGGTTCTTACCTTTGCATCACTACGCTCGTATACGCCACGAATGATATAACCGTCCTTTGCAAGTAACTCCTTTAAGATTGTAATAATTTCTTCCTTCATTCGGTCGATTCCGAGTGCAAGAGACTGGACAACCAAAACATCCGAGAATTTATCTACTACCAGCCCGGGTAAGAAATCCGCTTCTCCAAAAATAATTCTACAACTATCCGTATCAACCGTTGTCTTACGGTAATCCCAAGCGGCCTTCACTCTCATGGTTAGAAAATCATGATCGATTTCCTGTCCTTTGACTCTACTCATAACGCGAACTGTAATCTTAGAATTGGTATTAATAAAACCACAACCAAGATAATAATCATCGAAGTCATGAACGTAAACAAGGTCACCATTTTCATAATTTCCAATAATCTGATCAATCTCATTATCAAAAATCCAGAGACCTCCACTCTTTAAGGATCTTCCTTCTCCTTTTTTTATTTTAACGATTGCTTTTGTGTTTTCCACGTTTTAATACCTCCTACTACTTTTTGATATAGGTAATTGTAAAACCATATAGTTTTTCAATTACCTAGCTTTTTGGTAAGTCGAGGGGCTGAATCAAACCGGCAAAACTATTAAACCTGTTTGATAACAGCCCCCTTTTCTATGATCTAAAAATATATAGCTTACTAAGTATATAATTTAAAATGATAACTACGATGGATAATACTGCCTTAACTATAAGATTTGGATAATCCAATAAGTCCACAAAAATCAGCATTCCTATTTCTTCAACAATAAAAGTTAATACTCTTGCACCAAAGAATTTTGTAACCTTTAAGGCCTCACCTCTAGCTGTATCGTGTTTTGATAAAAACACAAACTTTGCATTAATTACATACGCAAAGGATACTGCAAGCACCCAGGCAATGGCATTCGCAATTAGATTCTGTATTCCAAGGATATTGCATAGGAAATGATAACTGCTATAGTTTACGACAGTCGTCAGAACACCAGCTACACCATAAGTGATAAACTCCCGGCTAAATACAATTTTAATTAACTTCATTACTATATCCTGAAGTGACGTTTTTTTCATGTAACCTCCTAAGTTTGAAACTTAATCAAGCACAAAAAAGCTTCTCCTAATTAAAGTAACTTTGGACGAACCTTTAACCACATTGTACTAGGCTTCCAGAAGGTAGCCCTCTTCTTAATTAATTGTAGCATAATCAATATCAATATATAGATATTGATCGTTTTTGTCAATATTTTTAATTGCGTTGTCCACTATAACGACTATTATTTTTTGATTTTCCTGTAGAATTTCTCTAACATTAATTTTTATTTGTAATTTGAGCTCAGTTCGTGTAAAATGTTAAGTCAGAGTGCGATGTTTTGGGCATGGAGAAATGCCCTTTGATAGAAGGAGTTTTGGAATGAGTATACTTAATGTAACAAATTTAAGTCACGGTTTTGGTGATCGTGCAATTTTTCATGATGTATCCTTTCGTTTACTGAAGGGTGAACATATCGGCTTGGTCGGCGCTAACGGTGAAGGCAAGTCCACCTTTATGAATATTGTGACCAATCGATTGATGCCGGATGAGGGAAAAGTGGAATGGTCTAAAAATGTTCGTGTAGGATATCTTGATCAGCACGCTGTCCTTGAGAAAGGCATGACTCTACGTAGTGTTCTTCAATCTGCCTTTTCCCATTTATTCGAATTGGAAGAGAAAATGAACATGCTGTGCGACTCCATGGGTCAAGCAGAGGGTGATGAACTTCAAGAAATGATTGACGAGCTCGGTGTAATTCAGGATATGTTAACCATGCATGATTTTTATATCATAGATAGTAAAGTTGATGAAATAGCCCATGCTCTTGGACTGGATGAAATCGGTCTGGAAAGCGATGTTACTGACTTAAGCGGTGGTCAGAGAACAAAGCTGTTACTTGGAAAGCTACTGCTTGAGAAGCCTGACATCTTACTGCTCGACGAGCCTACAAACTATCTTGATGTGGTACACATAGAATGGTTGAAACGTTACTTAAATGAATATGAAAATGCTTTTATCCTTATTTCTCATGATATTCCTTTCCTAAATAGTGTAGTTAATATCATTTATCACATGGAGAATCAGGAACTGAATCGTTATGTTGGCGATTATGATAAGTTCTTAGAAGTTTACGAAATGAAAAAAACACAGCTAGAGGCAGCTTATAAGCGTCAGCAAAAGGAAATCGAAGAGCTGGAAGATTTTGTTGCCCGTAATAAGGCAAGAGTATCTACTAGAAATATGGCAATGTCCCGTCAAAAGAAGCTCGATAAGATGGAGGTTATCGAGTTAGCTAAGGAGAAACCAAAGCCGGAATTTAATTTCAAGGAAGCCCGTGCAGCTAGTAAGTACATCTTCCAAACACAAGATTTGATTATCGGATATGACGATCCTCTCTCTTCACCTCTAACCTTATCCATGGAACGTGGTGAGAAAATAGCTTTGGTTGGTGCCAATGGTATCGGTAAGACTACCTTGCTTAAGAGTATTTTAGGCTTAATTCCTTCTCTAGGCGGTGAGGTTACCTTAGGAGACTATTTAAGTATCGGGTATTTTGAACAGGAAATGGCTCCAGGTAACACAACTACTTGTCTGGATGAAATCTGGAAGGAGTTTCCCGGATTTACACAATATGAAGTTCGCTCCGCTTTAGCCAAATGTGGACTTACTACGAAGCATATTGAGAGTCAGATTCGAGTATTAAGTGGTGGTGAGCAAGCTAAGGTTCGTCTTTGCAAATTAATTAACCGTGAAACCAATATCCTCCTCCTTGACGAGCCCACAAACCATCTGGATGTGGATGCCAAAGAAGAACTAAAACGAGCGTTAAAAGCCTATAAAGGCAGTATTCTTCTTATCTGCCATGAACCGGATTTCTATGAGGATCTTGTAACAAAAGTTTGGGATTGCTCCAAATGGACGACGAAGAAATAAAAAAATGACCGTACATCGGAGGGTGAAGTAAACCCCTTTTGTTAGACTTAAATAAGTCTAGTGAAAGGGATTCGCCCAAGCAACTTCTTGTACGGTCATTTTATTATAAGCTAGGTTCTACGAACAAATTCCGTTTTGCATTTCGGACAAGTAATACAGATCTTTCCTTTGCCTCTGGGGACACGAATCGTCTGCTTGCAATGGTTACATTTGTAGTATTTGTGAGTCTTAGTCCCAATAAGAGATAATTTGATACTATTAAACCAATGTTTTACTTGATCTGCAAATCTACAGTAAGCAACATTCTCCTGTGTTCTTTTGTGTATGTTCTTAGATAAAGTTCTAAAAATAACATAACACAATGGAATATAGGCAAGTATCATAAGAATACCATACCTGGTAAAAGATGCAGTTACTGATAAAATCAGGGCAAGAATAACGAGTGCTCTAGAAAATTGATCCACTCCATATCTGCCATACATAAATCTTCTCAAACCATTCATCCAATGTTCACCTCAGATTAATCATACTATATATTTAATGCTTTTCCCATTAAAAATATATTAAAATTTTGAAAATATTTAAACTGGAATTCATTTCTTGATCATAACTCGTTAAGCCATTTCATTTAGAAATGCAAAAATGCGGCGTTTTTCTAACGCCGCATTCTGATAAATATTACAGACCATCAAAGCATTCTCTCAGTTTTTTAAGTGCTTTCTTTTCGATCCTACTAACATAGCTTCTGGAAATACCCAGTTTGTTGGCAATCTCCCGCTGGGTTACTTCTTTCCTATTACTTAAGCCATATCGTAAACAGATAATTTCTCGTTCTCTATCCGTTAACACTTTACCGATCATGTGATATAGTTTTTTAATATCATCCTCTAGCACAATATTGTCAACAATATCAACCTCATCTTCTTCAATTATATCGAGCAGATTAATTTCATTACCTTCCCGATCAGATCCGATGGGATCATACAAATAGACTTCTTTTGCCAAACGTTTTCCACTTCGAAGCATCATTAGAAGCTCATTTGCTATCCTCACATAACGGCTCCGACTTTGTTAGGTAGATGTGAAGCTGACTTTTCTCCCATACCACTCTACTTACGATAGATGAAACTACATGACGCTTCTTTTCAATGGAAGCCTGATGAAAGGAGTAGCTAAAACTCATTACTTTCTTGGCGAGTTCGTGATAATCCTCCATAGAAAGCTCCCCCTTTGCACTATGAAATTGCAATTGTTCCAACTGATCCTTTAACTTAAGGCCCTTCTCATGATACTCCTCAATTCTCTTTATGATATATTGCTCGGCACTACTTTCTGAGCACTTCGCCAAGGTATTTACCAGTACATTTCTTTCTTTTTCATTTTCTTGGATCAGTTTTTTGACTTGCTCTATTTCTGCATTTTGTACTTTTTTCTCATCCAACAAAATCCTCTTATGCTGTTC
Organism: Bacillota bacterium; assembly: GCA_023389295.1. Classification (GTDB taxonomy): domain Bacteria; phylum Bacillota; class Clostridia; order Lachnospirales; family Lachnospiraceae; genus Mobilitalea. Next base: position 9,107 of record JAEWEO010000058.1, on the reverse strand, counting down.
TAACTGATCTAAAAATGTTTCACTATCTTGCTGTAAGTTCCCAAGCATCTGACTTATTTCATAATCAATTAAGTTTCCCTTAGGATTTACCATAGAACAGCATTTACCATTGCTTTTCTCTTTCAGTAAGCATAGATAATCATAGCTTCGTTCCCCCGTTTGCAATCTCTGTCTGGTTAATTTAGGGCGCATGTAATTACCACATTCACCACACACTAACAGACCGGATAATAGGGCAACGTTACTTCTTGGTTTCTTATAAGCTTTGGACTTATTCTGCTCTAATCGTTTTTGAACCATTACCCATTGATAACCGCTAATAATTCCTTCATGTTTTCCAACGGTAACAACCCACTCTTTTATATCTCTCGCTTTGTGGGCCTTCCCTTCCCGCTGGAGTGTCTTGTTATAAGCCATTATTCCACGCTTGCCATCAAAATCCTTCTCTTCTGAAAATAAGTCCATATTTTTATCCAAAATAAATTGATAGGCTTCGGCATCTGCAATCATATATACCGGGTTGGCAAGTATACTTTTGATGGAAAATCTGGAAAAGTATTTATTATTTTTTGTCCTGTAATTATTTTGTGTTAGGTATACCTCCGTCTGTGTTAAAGATCCCGTCTCCAAAAATTTATCATAGATCAATAAGACGACTTGTGCTTCTTCTGGAATTAGTTTTAGTGCGTAGGCTTTGTGAATCTTTCCCTCCACAGTAACCTTCTCCATACTTATGCTACTATAACCTGTTGGTGTTGTTCCTCCTAGCCATCTTCCGGTCTTCGATAACTCATACATATTGTCGCGAATTCGTTCGGCTATGGTCTCACGTTCTAACTGGGCAAATACAGAAGCAATATACATCATAGCACGACCCATAGGGCTTGAGGTATCAAAGGATTCTCGAATGGATACAAAATCTATGCCCATCAGATGCAAATCCTCTATCATAATGGCAAAATCACCGACGTTACGACTAATTCGGTCCAAGCGATAGCATATCAGTACGGAAAATTTTCTCTTCTTAGCATCCTGTAACATTCTTTTAAACTGTGGCCTTGCTGTATTCTTTCCCGAAAAGCCTTCATCTTCATATACAAGAATATCAACGGGTCCCTCACTCAAAAAATGTCTTTCTATATACTGTCTACAAAGTTCAATTTGGTTTTCGATACTTTCTCCTTTTCCAGTAAATTTTGATTTTCGAGAATAAATTGCAATGCTTATAGACAAGGTTAATACCCCCTGCAGTATATCAATATTATCATATTGATATAACGGCAAAATTATAGATAAATCTTTCAAATTTATTGTGAGATTTCCTTTTGTTTTTTCTTACTTTGAAGAACATCCTAAATGGAACAATTTATCAATAAGATAAATAAATAATGGACATCTCAGTTTGCATATGCTTCTTATAACCAAATAAATCAAGGGATCGCCATGGAAATCATCATTCATTACCCAGATAGTGACTCCGCTTTGGAGGAATTAAAGAAACATACGGCGACCATTCACGCTGATCTAATCGCAGATTATATCAAACAGCTTCCCTATACCTTGGAAGATAAAATTCTAATCCTTCAGACAATTTATGAAATGTGCGTGAAAAATCAAGTATAAAGAGAAAATATAGGTATGTGCTATACTTCTTCTTTGATTAGAATAAATTAAAAATAACCTTTTCTCTTATTCCTCTAACCGATTATAAATCTTACGCACATCGTTGCGGCCTCGCCATACGGTAAACCAACAAACTACTGAAGTAACTGCGGCACAGATGGTCATACATACTCGATAATCTAAGATCTCTCCTAATGCACCTATCACCAAACTTAGTATACTGTAACCAACCGAATACAGAACTGTTGAAAAAGCATTAATACGTGCACGAAATTCCTCCGGTATGTATCGTTGTACAGAGGCTTCTCGCATGGTGGCACTATTGATTCCCAAAAATCCGCAGATTGCACGATTAAACAACATGAACGGATAAGGAAGCCATAGTAGAATCATGTCCATGAACTCGTATGTCTGATAAACAAAAAAAGCGAAGGAAAACCTCTTCTTTTGTGGTATTTCGATGTGGTAATGAAGTAACCCACCAATGGAACGGCCGATAAATTCAGCAACAGAAAAAAAGGAATACATAGCAATTCCAAATCCAGGAGCTGTACGGAAAAATGCTACTAATATGGGATTAAGACCTCCTGACACTCCGTTCGTAAATGCCATGTAGGAATAAATACTTTGCAATCCCTTTTCCCTACGTAGATATGAAACAGCAGCTTTTAAATCCTGCCTCCAAAGATGGAACGTAAATTTATCTCCTGACCTATTTCTTGTCTCAGTAATCCTTATTCTACTCTCAAGCGTAGCTGCCAATATGGAAAGACCTCCTTGTATGAGCAAAATATTACCCACACCGATGGTACTAAACAAAAAGGCTGCTACCGGTGCCATGATTACCTGCATGACCGGATAAATCATACCGGATACCGTATACCCTTTTTCCTCTAATCCTTCGGTAATTAACTTTGGATAAATGCTGTTATACGCTAGCGAATCAAATGCTGACAAACTAGATAACAGGAGGGAGAATACCAAGTATCCGAGATAGGAGAAGTCTAGGTTTAGAAGATATAAACCAGCTAAGCCATATAAAATACCATTAACCAAATCGCCCCCTACCAGAAATGGTTTTCGTGGTAATCGGTCCATAATTGGTGCAGCAATTAGAGGTATTATGAAATTAGGTATTACATTAATTGCAATCAGTAATGCGGCCGCAAATGTACTTCCCGTCTCATCATATACTAAAAACGAGAGTGCAAAATTACCAGCAATACCCCCGGCAGCACCTAAGACGGTAGCCATCGTTAATAAAGTAAAATTTCTTGTCCAAAGTGTTTTTTTCATTGGTTTCTTTCCTTTTCTATGATGTTTAGATACATTATATCTCATGTTCTAAGGCCAAGGAAATACACTACTATTGGGAAAATCGATGGTTATTAGTCTTGCTTAACCGGCTTAAGTATCTTGCATACAGGAAAATCCACCAAAAGCTCATAGACCTGTTTATACTGTCTTGTGGCCGTATACCATTCCACCACCCATGGTAAATGAAATCCCGCATACCCACTTGGAAGTTTACTCTTAATGCTATCAAAGCAGGAAAGCAGCATTTCTCCATATGCAGGGTCTTTCAAGTAATTCGGATGTTCTAAACGATACCTCACCAAATTACACATGGACAAAACCAAATCCTTTGTTAGAGAACCCTTGTTTCTAATCTCGATCTTATCTAAGGTCATCAAGGCCTCTGTTGTTTTTCCTAATTTTTCGTAGCAAATAGCCAGCTTATGAAGAGCCATAGGTTTCGGCGACTTTAACTTTGAAAAATAGGCGTAACTTTCCTCTACATTACCTAGCTCCAAACTGGTAGAGGCAATATTATATTTCATATCTTCTAAGGAAGCTTCATCTTTAAGAGCGTTTGCAAGTCTTGTTGCTATCTTATAATGTTCTTGCATGCGATCAAACTCCATATTATTACTGTAGCAATTTCCTATGAGAAGACGGCTATCCAGCATGATATAGGCATATCCTTGTTCAGCTGCCAATCGATAGCTTTGTTGCAGGCGTTCAAGTGCTAATGGATAATTACCATAATGATAAGCCGTGGAACCAGCATAATAATAGGTAAAGGCAGATGGATTTCGACGCAACGCTTCATCTTCTTTTTGATGTAATAGTAACCATAAGGTCTGTTGACGCTCGTCAAAATATTCTTCATATTCCTGCAATACAGAGTCTTCCTCATCCGTAATCCAAGCTTTAAGTATCATAAAATCAAGCATATAAGGCCCTTTGGAATAGATCTCCCAATGCTTGTCCATATCCTTTGAAGCGGTTTCACTTGCTGTTCTATCTACAGAAAAGATGGCATCATATAATCTTTCAACCAATTCCCCAGCTTGTTTGCAGTTTAAGTCATCGTCATACCAGCATACATCTAATCGATCAAGTAAAAGGTGAACAATCTCAGGACTAGCCTCTGTCTTTCCCTGCTCAATCTTAGACAGATAGGACACAGCACAGATACCTTTGCATAGTCCTTCCTGGCTCCAATCCTTAGCCAGACGCTCCCTTTTAATTAATACCCCTACAAACTTCTTGTTCATTTGTATCCCTCCATTTCTTTCATTATATCAAATACGATCCAATTTACAAATTCATTTGCTTATTCATGGAAATAAAACTTATAAGTCCGTTAGGAGAGGATAGCATTATCAATACAACGGGAGGCATAAGTGGCCAGACGTATTCCTTTTTCATCGTCAAATGTATCGATTGCTTTAATTAATCCAATAGTTCCGATCGATATCAGATCATCTGTTTCCTTATCTACCATATTGTATTTTTTTACAATATGTGCTACCAATCTCAGATTATGTTCAATTAGTTTGTCTCTTGCATCCTTGTCGCCTTCTTTACATTGCCTTAAGTAGTCTGTTTCCTCTTTGGTGCTTAGCGGTTTTGGAAACGACTTCACGAAGATAAGCACCCTCAATGCCTAATGTGTTATTAATATCATATGTGCGTTATTGACATAAAGTGCCTATCCCTCTTAAAAAAGGACAGAAGGACTTACTTTTTTTCTTAACGAAACAAAAAAGGACAGAAGGACTTACTTTTTAATTAATTTCCTAGATTGAAAATGCTTTCTTCTATCTTTATGTTATTAAAAGTTCTAAAAAATATGACTGTATGTTATATAATTATCAATAAGAATTTGAACTATTTTCTAGCAAAACCAAGTCTCAAAATTCAAAAATGTCAGCTTCGCAGACATATGAATCATGAATTCAAAGTAGTCGGTAATGACAGAAGATCATTTACCGACTACTTAACAATAAAGTATATTACTATAATACAATTTCGTATATTTAAATATTAGTGCATGGTATTTCTTAACAAATACTCATTTCTCACTAAATCTTAAATATTTCAATTGCCTCCATCAAATTCTTTGCGTTCTCACTCATTTCATTGGCTGCATTATCGAGAGCCATTACTGATTTCGCCTGTTCGTGTATATTAAGATCTATTGTTGAAGAGGTTGCTAATGTCTCTTCGGAAATTGCTGAGATATTTTCAACAGCGGTTAGTGTACCTTCACGTGCCATTTCCATATTCTTCATATTGGTACCAATGACAGATAGGTTAGTAATCAAATGTTCTATTCCAAGATTCATATCCCGGAAGGAATGGATTGCCTGTCCAACAGCTTCATTTTGAAGATTAACTACATCTTCTGCTTCTTTGGCTGTACGAACCGTAGACCTGGTCTGTTTCATAATCTCTTCAATTACTGCTCTGATCTCACCCGCTGCAGTCATAGATTTACCAGCTAGATTACGGATTTCAGTAGCAACAACGGAGAATCCTCTACCGGCATCACCCGCTCTTGCAGCTTCAATGGAGGCATTTAAAGATAGTAAATTCGTTTGATCAGAAATTTCATTGATCATTTGAATGATATCAGCAATGGATTTAATCTTCTCCTCAAGAGCATCCATATTATTAACAACATACTTCGTAATCCTATTTGTATCCTCAGATTGTTTTGTCAATTTCTCCATTGTATCAATTCCACTACCTATCATCTTCTTCATGTCTTCGGTCAAAGTATCAATCTCATTAAGATTGGTATATACAACAGTAATTTTTTGTGACAATTCATCCATCCTAGCAAGGCAGCTTTGTGAATCTTGTGCCTGTCCTTCGATTCCGTTACTAATTTCATCCACAGCAAGGGTGATGTCATTATTGGATACTGAGATTGCTTTGTTTACCAACATCACATTTTCTGCTGATACAGATACCAGATTACTTACCTCCGTTACCTTTTGAATTAGGGTTCTCATATTATTTAGGGTATCCCTAATATTGGCAGCAAGAATGGCAAACTCATCCTTTCTCTTTACGTTAACCTCTACTGTTAAATCTCCTTCCGAAACCATTTGCAGCTTACAGTTAATCTTCTTTATGGTTTTTCCAATTCCATTTGACATAATAAAACCGATGGTCACAGCTACAATACTAGCAAATACAACAATAAAAATCGTTGTTGTACGGATCTCACCTGCTTGCTCCATAAAGCTTTCTTTTGGTACTAAGCCACAGATGGTAATTCCGGTATCCCCAATTTTACTAAACATGAACAAATGGTCTTCTGAGTCATATTCGACGTACTTCGAACCTGTTTTCTCCTCGTTAACCATTGCATTAGTAAAATAACTCTGATTACTAAAAGTAAAATCAGTAATTACTTCAGCTCGATCCTTTTCATTGGTATTTTTAATTACGATTTCTTTCCCATCCGCTGTTACCAAACCAACAATACTGTTATTCCCTAGCTCTAATCCCTTTAAGAAAGCTTTTACTTCGATGGCGTTGATATCAATAATAATAGCTGCATTATTTGATTTGAATTTACGGATGAAGGAAAAGGCGTAGTTATTACTCTTAAGGCCCAGTTTGGAATCGATCATAGGATGATTACCCACCCAGTATTGCTCTATCTGCTCATCCTTAAGCTTTTCACCTTCCGGCGCAGCCAAAATCTCATCATAAAAGCCTGTCACATTTTTCATTTTACTTGAAATAACAGGGATATCCTCACCGGCTATAATATGTACTTCCTGAGTAAATTTCTCAAGACTTGATTTCTTCGACAACTCATTATTTATTTTAGTAACAAAAGTTTTTCTTTCTTCTTCCTCTTTGTGTGATGCACCACGTACAAAATAGGACATATCGTTATCACTTGTGTATTGCTTTGACAAGGCATTGATATATTCAACTACATAGTCCATATAACTGGTTGCCATATCCATGGTATTCTGAGTTGCTTTCTCATAATTTGACACCAGACCTTCAGAAGCTTTTGAATAGGAAATGATACCCAATACTACTATGAATGCAATCGGAACTAAAAATCCCAAAATAAGCTTTTGTAAAATACCAAATCTCACGTTGTGTTTTTTTAGATTCCATTGTTTGAACCCTTCGGCCTTCCTTTCTTCATTTCGATTAATTACAGATTTCATCAAGGATTTGGCCATATTCATCATTCGTTTACTAATGTTTTTCATCTTTCGTTCGCCCTCCCTTATATTTAATTTGTGAACATTATATCTCTATACTTATAAAAAGTACAGCATTTATAATTACTTTTCATCCTTTGAATTTTTATCGAAGATTATATATCAAAGGATGAAATGATAAAAGGAGTTGTATTAGAATTATCAATAATTCCATCATACAACTCCATTGTTATATCTGTAATATAGAGAGAAATTATTCCTTTCTCCGTAGGATATCAAATTCTTTCAGAGCAACACCCAAATCAATGTAAATCAACTGCCTAGGATGAGGACAGCTCTCCATATCGTTCCCTTGTTCATCCGTAATTTTATTCACCGTCGTTTCGATAGTCTCACCGTTTGGCTTGATTACTTCAATTATTTCACCGACAGAGAACTTATTCTTCTGTTCTATCTTATATAGCCCATCTTTCTCTCCTAAGATCGTTCCTAGATAAGTATAGGCTTTCTCATAAGTATTGTGATCATAGATCTGATCCTCTTGTTGTGGCTTACCAAAGAAAAATCCTGTTGTGAATTGGCGATTGACACCTTTTCGTACTTCTTCAAGATACTTTGCTTTGTTTGCTTCATAAAGCGTGGGATCTTCAAAGAAGTCATCAATGGCTTTGCGGTATGTTCTTGCCACCGTTGCAACATACAGAGCTGTTTTCATTCTTCCTTCTATTTTAAAACTATTTATTCCCGCTTTCACAAGTTCCGGAATGTATTCAATCATACACAAATCCTTTGAATTGAAGATATAAGTTCCTCTTTCATTTTCTTCCACAGGAAGATACTCTCCGGGTCTTGTTTCCTCTACAATATGATATTTCCATCTACAAGAATGAGTACATGCTCCAAGGTTTGCATCTCTTCCGGTAAAATAATTACTTAATAAGCATCTTCCGGAATATGCAATGCACATAGCACCATGAATGAAAGTTTCTATTTCCATTTCTGCAGGTATCTTCGCTCTTAGCTCAACAAGTTCCTCCAAAGATAATTCTCTTGCCGATACTACCCTGGTAGCTCCAAGTTTATGCCAAAAACGATAGGTTTCATAGTTTGTATTATTTGCTTGGGTGCTAATGTGTAGTTCAATCTCCGGAATTTCTTCCATTGCTATACTAAACACGCCCGGATCGGAGATAATTAGTGCATCCGGCTGATCCGCACCAAAGTCTTTCAATTCTTTAAAATACTTACGAATACCATTTAAGTCCTGATTATGGGCCGTAATATTGGCGGTAACATATACCTTCTTTCCATGTTCATGGGCAAAGGCAATTCCTCGTTTCATATCCTCCATGGAGAAATTCTTAGCCTTAGCACGAAGACCATACATATCTCCACCGATATAAATAGCATCTGCTCCATACATAACAGCTGTTTTTAGTGTCTCCAAATTTCCAGCCGGTATTAATAACTCCGGTTTTTTGATATCCTCTAGCATATATTTCACTCTTTCTAACTTAGTCTATATCCGGTGGCTAACAGAGATACCATCACCTACCGGAAGTATCATTGTGTCCAGTTCCTCCATATGAGTAATTGTATAAAGATACTCTCTCATCCTAGAATGAATTGTCCTATCTCTTCTGGTTATGCTGTACCTGGAATTCGTTACAGTACCATCTTGCAATACATTATCCGTAATCAACATCCCCTTATGCTCTAAAAGCTTCATAAGTTCAGGAAGAAAGCTCATATATTGGGCCTTCGCAGCGTCCAGAAATATAAAATCATAGGTTTCTTTTTTTGCAACAAGCTCTTGTAAAAGATCAAGTGCTTCCCCCTTCAGCAATGTAATTTTATGCTTATTCGGGAAATTATCATTTGCTAAGTTCTTTTCTGCCTCAACTAAGCGCATAGGAACCTTCTCTATTGTTGTAATTTTACAATCCTTGTTACTGTATTCACTCATAAAGAGGGCGGAAAAGCCTATGGCTGTTC
>JAEWEO010000038.1 GCA_023389295.1 Bacillota bacterium | reverse complement strand
CTGTTTTTCACTCTATTCTTAAATTCAGTACTGGCATTGATTTTTTCCATTGCAGAGTGTAAATGATCTTTATTCATAATCAAATTCCTCCTTTAATTTAAGTTTCAACTGGTTTCTTGCGCGCTGAAGCTGCGAAGAAACGGTAGCTTCCTTCCTTTTTAGCAACTCTGCAATTTCCTTAATGCTATAACCAGTAACATAATACAGCACTATGACGCTACGATATTTCTCTGTTAATTCAGAGACTGCTGCCATCACTTCACTTTCCTGCGGTGTAAAGACAATTTCTTCACCTAAAGGCATTGTCTTACGATACCAGGCACTTCTTAAATGATTCTTGCAATGGTTTATTGTAACTTTGATTAGCCATGCCTTTTCATGTTCTGTATTTTGAAAATCCATGTTTTTTTGCATAGCCTTAATAAAAGTATCCTGCACCATATCTTCAGCATCCTGCAAATTATTAAGATAGGAATACGCCACACGAAGTAACAAGCTGGCGTATTTCTCAATGAGCATTGAAATTTTCTCATTATTTTGTTGGTATGGGACCATATAATTACCCCCTTTGATTATAATACAGTTCAGAACCTCAAAATAATGCAGGATAATAAAATATTTTCATTTTCTTATTAATTTTGAATTATATTACCTTATTCTAGACTTAGTGCTTCTTGTTCTTGCCTTTTCTTCTCCATTTCTCTGATATAAAAAGCGACTTGGTAAGGGAACAGATCCTCTGCATCTTTTAATTCATTCCTAAGAATTTTCTTAATATTTTGTATACGGTAATTAACCGTATTCCTATGGGTAAAGGTATCCTCTGCTACCCTAATGAGACTTCGGTCATTTTGAATATAACTATGTAAGGTTTCCACATAAGTGGAATTATGACTTAAATCATATTGCTCTAAGGGACCTAATACTTCATTGGCATAATTATTGAGTATATCTGTATCCTCAATGGAATATAAGATCTTATAAAAGCCCATTTCCTCAAAGGTTATCACTTCCGTTCCCGTCCCCTGAGCCATCTTCATAGCGGTTCTGGCACGTTTGTAACTTACGGATAAATTCTCTACTCTTGTAACCTTAGATCCAATACCAAGAAAGAAGCGTTTTTTGCTTGTAAAGTAAGAAAAGCTTTGTAATACAAGATCAGGTAACTCCTGTAGGTGTCTCTCCTGCATATTATTCAGTATTAGTACTAGAGTATCCTCTGTCCGGATAATGCCATATGACGTATAAATTCTCTTATTACCCTTCCATAAACCGAATAAATTCTCCAGTTTAAGTATCGCATGATTAAAATCTAATAATTCATCCACCGTTCTTCTTACATAAAGGTAAAACACCTGAAATGTTCCTTCAATCTCAAAGCGTTCGCTTAAGATTCGTCGAACCTCCGCTTCGTTACCTCGTCCTTGAATTACCTCACGAAATGCATTACTGAATTTTTTCTCGTATTGCATTTGGTCAATAATTCTCATACAAGAAGCTTGAATCAGGCTGGTGATGGAAAACTCCCAGGGCATCTCAAGGAGAGGAAAGCGATTCTCTTCACACCAGTTGATAACCTCCTGTGGTATTTCTTTCAAATACATCCCGGTGTTTATAATAATCCCTGCACAGTCTTCTAGTGCCATCTCCTGTACCAATTTTAACAACCAATTGGGTTGTCCGGCTTTCATTCCTGTAGTAATAGCCAATTCTTCCCCATGGAACCTGGACACGATGGTTTCATCCTCCAGCATATGCACCCAGCTAACTACGGTATCCATACCGGCTTTACCTGCAACGATTTTAAGCCGAAATTCATCCTTTGTATCTTCATAGATTTCCCAAAAACGTACTGCCATAGACGATCACCTTCTTACCAAATTTATCGCTCTTCACCAAACATATGTTTTGTATCGTAAGCATAGTTTCATTTCATATTTTTAGATTATCAGATTATATACAGAAAGTCAATTTGTGATTATAATGTAGTTAGAACAAAGGAATTCATTAACTTTAATGATAAATATCGAAATTAGAGGAGGAAAATATATGTATATTGGTAGCACAAATTTAGCATTGGATTTACCTGAGTACAAAACTAGCGTTTCGCCAAATTGGATTACCTCCGAGAAATATTATAACTGTGAGTATTTTTATTATCATATGAACCATACTCAAAAGAAAAGAAGTCTTTTTAACAGAAAGAAAGCAGACAAAAACAACTAAGTCAAAATAGTTTATGACATAGTTTATCCATAGTTCATACTAATGTATAACTTTGCAAAACGCATATCATATTGAATGATTTTTTCATAAAAAGAGCGCTGATACTTTTGTATCTGACGCTCTTTCTTCCTATCCATTATTTCCTTTGAAAATTCATCTTAATTTTTTCTTTTTTTCTCATGTGACACATTATCTTTATTTTACTTTTTTTAACCATTACTCCGTCGGAAGGCTTCTCTAAATTTATTCCTATTGATTCAAACCTATAAAATTTATCTCATCTTAACTTTTTTGCCTGTCCTTAGGTTACAACATTGTCCCACTTCTTCTTTACCGTTCTTCTTATAAAGAAGAACGCACGGCAAGCCCAGTCCACATACATAGCGAGCCACGCTCCATAAATACCCATATGAAAGAAATAGTCTAATAAGTAACATGAGGCTACTCGAAACACCCACATAGAAATGATTGAGACATACATGGTATATTTTGAATCGTCCGAAGCCCTTAGTACATTTGGTAACGTAAAAGAAGATGGCCAAAGTATGATTGCTGCAATCGCATAGGAAATGATAATAATTGTGGCCATCCCCGATGCTTCGGTAGATAAATGATATATACCAACAATTTGCTTTGCTATCAGAATGATCACAATATTCAGGAGAAACATGGAGACATAAGCCATTTTCATTAATTTCTTAATATAGTATTTTACATCTTCATAAGCCTTTGCTCCAACACATTGACCTATTACAGTTATAACGGCCAAACCAATGGAGGCGCCTGGAATCACCACGAATCCGGAGATATTACCCGCTACAGCGTTAGCTGCAATAGCTGTTGTACCGAAACCTGCAACAAAACTTTGTACCATCAGCTTACCAACTTGAAAGACACAACTGTCAATTCCTGTTGGAATTCCAATATTACATATTTTTTTAATCATGGCAGGATGATAACCGAGTCTAAATTTCACATCAATGTGAATTGGTTGTTTCTGATTATGTATAATTATTATCATAACAACAGCTCCTACTATTCTAGAGACTAATGTCGATGTTCCTACACCACTAGCGCCCATCCCAAATCCAAATACTAGAATTGCATTACCGATTACATTGATTACATTAACGATAATGGAGGTCACCATCGTTAGCTTTGTATTTCCCATGGAACGGCACAAGGCTGCGCCAGCACTATAGATTGCTAAAAACGGAAAAGATAATGCGGTCAAATAAAAATAGATAGTTGCATGTCCCATAACTTCTGCATCTAAGTTACCATAGATAAAGTGTAGAACAGCTTTATTTCCTACGAGAGCAATGATCATCACAAAGGATGCTAATGCCGTAATGGATAATAATAGCTGATTTGCAGCCTTGCATGCCTTTTCTTCATTCTTATTACCCAAGTACCTAGCTGCTACAACAGCACCTCCGGTGGCCAAGGAAGTAAAAACATTAATTAATAGAACATTTAACGTATCAACCAAGGATACCCCAGATACTGCTGCTTCCCCGGCACCTGATACCATAACCGTATCAGCCATTCCGACGGTTACACCCAATATTTGCTCTAACATAAGAGGAATGATTAGAAGATATAAATCTTTTTTAGAAAAAAGTCTCACTTGTTCGCCTTTCTTTCTATGCCTTTTTGTTCTTGCAATATACAAACCAGTAAATAGATGCTACGAAAAATCCTCCCCCAACAATATTACCTAAGGTAACAGGTAATAAATTAGCTACGAAGAAACTCTCCCAGTTCAAATGCTCTAGCTTCTGTGCTGTAACTCCAAGACTTGTTGCTACTTCTATCAGTTCTTGATTCCCTTTTGCCATAATACCGGCAGGTATGTAATACATATTGGCAACACTATGTTCAAAGCCGGAAGTTATAAAGAGCCAAATTGGAAAGAAGATTGCAAAAATCTTACCCGTCATATCCTTAGCTCCATATGCCATCCATACGGCAAGACAAACTAACCAGTTACACATAATGCCTAAGATGAAAGCTTGGGAAAAGGACAATCCCACCTTATAGGATGCAATTTTAATGGTCACAGCTCCCAGCATATGATCTCCGCTGCTAAATAACCCTGATTGGTTCATCAAAAATGCAATCAAAATGGAACCAATAAAATTACCCACATATACAAAAAACCAATTTTTTAACATTCCACGTAATGGGACCTTCTTATCAAGAACTCCGGCAATAATCATTGTATTACCGGTGAACAGTTCTCCTCCGGCAATTAACACTAACATAAGTCCGGTTCCAAATACAGCACCTGCCAGCACTTTACCCAGTCCATAAGTATCTGCTTTTGCAAACAAATTAAATGCTGCCATATTGGACCCTTCTGATGCAAAGGCTATATATACTCCTGCCAAAATTCCCAATAAGAGCGTATTGAGCGCAGGCATCTTCGTCTTCTTTATCGCCGTCTCAATGGTTGCTTCCGTAATCTCCGGCGGTGTTAAGTAATTTTTAGAACTCATTTGTATCCACCTTTCTATTTCTATCTCTAACCATATTGTGACAGATTAGTATATCGTAAACGTAACCAATCAGTATTATATGATCGAAACACTATACGCTATGTACTTAAGTATTGATGTATCAATTTATCTATGGGTCAATTTATCTATGTATCAAGTTATCTATGCATCAATAACATCTATTCATCTATCATTCCATTTATCTATCTTTCCATCTATCTATCTTTTCATCTATCTATCTTTTCATCTATCTATTATCATTGTTAATGAACATAAAGTCAAGTCAACTAATATTAGTTATGTCCAAAAATGTCTACTAAGCATATTTTTATGTATCTTGTTATCATCATGTCAGTTTTGCAAGCAATTTATGTATCATGTTTTCATCATGCCAGGTTTGCAAACATTTGCCGTTTCACGTTTTCAAAAACGTCAGCGTGGCAGACATTTTATTACCCTGTAATAAAATATCGCCCATACATCAGTAACCTGAAATATGAGCGATTTTATATCAACGCTTTGGCAAGGATGATTGACCTAACATATAACCCATCTAAACTTGAAATTTTAACACTGCATCTACTAGATATTTGGCATTCTCATTTAAATTAGCTGCCGACTCATTTAAGGTTTCAACCGATAACAATTGAATATTTGAGTTCTGATTTACGGTATTGCTGGAAGCTGCTATCTCTTCCATAACAGCCGAGATATTCTCTATGGCATACATAGTGCTAATTCTTGTTTCTTCAATATTATCGACATTGTCTGCAATGTAGTTCAAATAGGTTCTCAATTCCTCTACACTATTAAAAATATTACGAAATGATTCCGTCGTATTTTTTACAGCTCCATCCTGCAACTTTAAGGCTTCTCCTGCCTTTAGGGTAATCAGTACGGTATTTTTCGTGTCCTCTTGTATAC
>JAEWEO010000010.1 GCA_023389295.1 Bacillota bacterium | reverse complement strand
GTAGTAGAGTTAGCAATTTTGAATATGTCTGCCATTCAATTTATCCGGGGAAGAAGAAAATAGAACCACTTCCGTCTACTTATGTAGAAGAGGATACGGAAGCAGAAAGCTTGGAAATCGAACTGTATGACTCCTTAATCGATAGCAGATCAATTCTTACATATACCATATATGAAAATGAACCGATCATTACAAGAAACGCTAAGTTTTATTATGAAGGAAATGAAGAAATATATCTAACTAGTGCGATGAGTGCAAGTATTGATTTGCCGGACATGGATTATGAAATGATACAGTTATCCGGAGCATGGGCAAGAGAACGACATGTAAAGAATAGAAAGTTGGAGCATGGCGTACAGTCGGTGTACAGTATGCGGGGAGCTAGTAGTACGGAACACAACCCCTTCCTAGCTTTAAAACGTCCGGAAACAACGGAGCAATTGGGTGAAGTATATGGCTTTAGCCTTGTTTATAGTGGAAGCTTTTTAGCACAGGTCGAAGTGTGTACCCATGATATGACGAGAATAATGATGGGAATTCACCCAAATAATTTTGAATGGTACATGAAAAAAGGGGATACCTTTCAGACCCCGGAGTTGGTTATGGTTTATTCAGACCAAGGATTAAACAAGATGAGTCAGACCTATCACAAATTATATCGTACCAGATTAGCCAGAGGTGTTTGGCGAGATAAGGTTCGACCGGTATTATTAAATAACTGGGAAGCAACCTATATGGACTTTAATGAAGAAAGTATTCTAAAGATTGCTTCGATGGCAAAAGAAGTAGGAGTAGAGTTATTTGTTTTAGATGATGGATGGTTTGGAACCAGAAATGATGATCATCAGAGTTTAGGAGACTGGTATGTCAATTTGGATAAGCTGCCAAACGGTATTCGTGGGCTGTCAGAAAAAATAGAAGATATGGGCATGAAATTTGGTCTATGGATTGAACCGGAGATGACCAATAAGAATAGTGATTTATATCGTACGCATCCGGATTGGATCATCTCTACACCGGGGCGTTTTGAAAGCTTAAGCCGTGATCAACATGTATTAGATTATTCCAGAGAAGAGGTAGTCGAATATATTTATTGCATGATTTCTAAAATTATAAGGGAATCAAAAATATCTTATATTAAGTGGGATATGAACCGCAATATTACGGAATGTTATTCTAGAACAGCATCTGCAAAAGAACAGGGTATGGTAATGCATAAATATATCTTGGGAGTATATGGCTTATACACACGATTAACCAATGAGTTTCCTGAGGTTCTATTTGAGTCCTGCTCAAGCGGGGGTGGACGTTTCGATCCTGGAATGCTATATTTTGCTCCACAAGCATGGTGTAGTGACGATACCGATGCCTTTGAAAGACAAAAGATACAATATGGAACCAGTTTGGCATATCCAATATCCAGTATAGGTGCTCATGTATCAGCAGTTCCAAATCACCAGCTCGGAAGAATTACACCACTAGAGTCAAGAGGGAATGTAGCTTTTTTTGGTGCTTTCGGATATGAATTAGATTTAAATACATTAAGTGAAGAAGAAATTGAGATAGTAAAAGAACAAATAAGTTATTTTAAAGAGAAACGCAGTTTAATACAATATGGAGTGTTCTATCGGCTAAAAAGTCCTTTTGAAGGGAATGATACAGCATGGATTGTGGTATCTGAAGATAAGACACAAGCAATTGCTGCATATTATCAGGGCTTAAATAAAGTAAATGCCGGTTGGCTGCGTTTTAAAGTGGCAGGGCTTGATGCTGATACTTTATACGAGATAACAAGCCTTGGAAGAACCATGAAAGCTTATGGAGATGAGTTGATGAACATAGGCTTAGTGATTAATCGTAAAGATTTGAATATTGCCGGAGGAGATTTTGCCTCGGTGTTATTTGACATAAAGAAAATAAATAATTCCCCTTTGGAGTAATACAATCTATTTCAGCTCTTTCTGGAGAGAATTTCATAAAAATTCATCTTAGTAATTACAGATTAAGCAAAACAGTAGAAACAACGACGTTCGCCCATAGCAACCGTCTTATGTTAACGAAGAGGATACCCCTAAGCTAGGTGGTATCCTTTTTTTGTCGCGTATCCTTGAGCGTAATACTGCAAAAAAGGGTGTGAAGAGTGTGATTCAACCATTAGAAAATTATTGCTAACATGAATGCTCCTTAGAGTTGATTGATAAACACATTTCAGTTATAATAAAAATATCTAAGTAATCAATATGAAAAAGTTATTTAGCTGATTAGAGACTGCCGAGTGGCAGCATGGAGGTTATTATTATGAGTTGGCAGACAGAACACTCTGATCGGTCAAAGAGAGGTCATTTAAAAATATTTTTTAGCTATGCTTCCGGTGTTGGTAAAACCTATGCGATGTTAGACGATGCCCAAGAACAATTGCAAAATGGCGTCGATGTTATGATTGGATATTTAAATCCCAACCGGAGTAGCGAGACCTATGAACTTTTGAAGGGAATACCGATTTTACCGGAGAAAGTGCTGAATAAGCAAGGGATAGAGTCAAAGGAATTTGATATTGATGCAGCGCTGGAGCGAAAGCCAAAGCTTATTATCGTGGATGAGCTGGAGCATTCG
Organism: Bacillota bacterium; assembly: GCA_023389295.1. GTDB lineage: Bacteria > Bacillota > Clostridia > Lachnospirales > Lachnospiraceae > Mobilitalea. Next base: position 4,866 of record JAEWEO010000010.1, on the reverse strand, counting down.
AATCTACTCGGAGTACGAAACCGAAAAAGATACCAGGATGTGGAGGAGCTTTTAAATGCTGGTATTGATGTTTATACGACCATCAACGTTCAAAATATTGAGAGTTTGAATGATATTGTTCAGGGAATCACCCATGAGTATATGACACAGACTGTACCGGATTATATATTTGATCATGCGGACAAAGTAAAGTTAATTGATATTGAACCGGATGAATTGTTACGACGTTTAGAAAGGGACAAGCAAAGAGCAGTACAGGATCAGGAGGAGCAATCACAAAACTTATTGAACAGAGAAAATCTTAGGTTGCTCCGTGAGATAGCCATGCGTAAAGCCGCAGATCGAATTAGTAATAACAATCAAAACGAAGGCATTCCGGCTGACAAGACAACGAACACAAAGATTTTAGTGTGTATCAGCAGCGCCCCTTCCTCGGCGAAAAGTATCCGCTGGGCTGCTAGAATGGCGGAAGCGTTCCATGCTCCTTGGGTAGTGGTTTATGTAGAGCAGGGGGAAAATGAGTTAGAAACTACAGAAGCGAAAAAAAATCTGCAGGCTAATATAGAATTGGCGGAACAACTTGGAGCGGAGATTATTACGTTAAGCGGTAATGATATAGCAACAACGGTAGCACAATATGCAAAGCTTTCGGGTATTACTAATATCGTAATTGGGAAGAGCAGAGTAAAAAAATCAATTAAAGGCCTTTTTGAGACTTATTTAGAGGATAGGCTAATCTCGCTTTTAGAAAATACCGAAATACACATTATTCCCGATAATACTTCACAGAAAAAATGTAGGAAGAATAAGAAACGTACTCATAAAAAGCGAGTGACGTTTACAACCTCCGATGTAATAAAAATGCTGGTAATTCTAGCGATAACTACAGCTATATCCGGTTTATTAGCAATCTTTGATATGAGAAATCAGAATTTTATTATGTTATATATTTTATCGATTTTAATCATATCGAAGGTCACCTCAGGATATGTTTACGGAGTAATCGCTTCGATCTTATGTGTTATGATGGATAACTTCTTATTTATGGAACCCTATCATTCCTTTAATATTTTCAAAAGGGATAATCTAATTACTTTTTTTGTTATGCTAATTACGGCGCTTATTACCAGTACCATGACAAACCGTATTAAAGAACAGGCGGAGTTGGCTCAGGACCGTGAACAAAGAGTAGAACTCCTTTATGAAATCAATAAAAAGTTATTAGTAACCAGAGGACTGGAAAATATAGTGAACCTGACGAACCAATATATCTCTAAGATCTTTGATCGCTCCGTTATCTTTTATGTGAATGATCCAAACAATGGTGATGAAGGTTATATCTTAAGTTCACTGGAGGATGTGGAGGCAACTTATTTACGTACACCGGAGGAAAAGTCCGTGGTACATTGGGTGTTTGTAAATCAAAAACATGCCGGTGCAGGAACAGATACATTGGTGGATGCAGGAGCTTATTATATGCCGGTAATATCACAAGGAAATGTACTTGGTGTCATTGGGATATCCTGCAAGGAATATGGTTTGCTTGGTCAGAACCACAGAACATTTTTAAGAAGAATATCATCACTTGTTGCTATGGCATTGGAACGTCAACGATTATCCGATGAACAGAGAACAATATTAATTGAAACAGAAAAAGAAAAAATGCGAAGTAATTTACTTCGTGCAATTTCTCATGATCTTCGAACGCCCTTAACCGGAATTCTTGGAGCAAGCTCTGCAATTTTGGAAAACAAAGAAGCTCTTGATCAGGATACGAAGGAAAAATTAATTCAACATATCAAGGATGATTCTCAATGGTTGATTCGTATGGTGGAAAATCTACTGTCTGTTACACGTATTAATGAAGATACCGCAAATGTAGCAAAAACTCCTGAGGCAGCGGAGGAAATTGTTGCTGCTGCCATTAGCCGAATCAGAAAGAGATTTCCCAAACAGAAGATAAGTGTATCCGTACCGGAGGAGCTTCTGATGGTTCCTATGGATGCAACCTTAATCGAACAGGTAATTATTAATCTTCTTGAAAATGCGATAAAACATTCCGGTGATGATACTGCAATTGAGGTGTCTCTTAGAAGAGAGGATAGTATGGCAGTATTTGAGGTAAAAGACAATGGAGATGGAATATCCGAACAGGATTTTCCTTATTTATTTGAATCGTACGTACCAAATGGAAAAAGAAGCGCGGATTCCTCAAGAGGCATGGGAATTGGATTATCCATTTGCATGTCAATTATTAAGGCACATCAAGGTAAAATAGAAGCATTAAATCAACCGGGGAGTGGTGCGGTATTTCGGTTTACCTTACCATTATTGCAAAATACTGAAAGCTAAGAATCCCGACAGACAGAGAAATATGCAGGAATGGAGAAAATTATGAATAACAACCTATTAATTTTATTGGTGGAAGATGATGTTGCCATCAGCAACTTCATTTCAACGGTTCTAACACATAATAATTACAATGTGATAAAAGCGGATAGAGGAAAAGAGGCTATTAAAATTGCAGCGAACCATTGTCCGGATGTGATTTTACTTGATCTTGGTCTTCCGGATATGGATGGGATTGAGGTGCTCAAAAGTATTAGAGAATGGAGTAATATTCCTATTATTGTAGTATCTGCCAGAGGTTTTGAAAGAGAAAAGGTGGAGGCACTTGATCTTGGAGCCGATGATTATATTACGAAACCTTTTGGTACTTCAGAATTGCTTGCCAGAATACGTACTGCCGTAAGACATAATAACAGCAAAAATAAGGAGATTCATTTTGAAGGTGATAAATTTATCATCGGTAATCTTTGCATTGATTACGAAAAACGAATTGTTAAGGTGGAGGACAAAGAAGTCCATCTTACTCCCATTGAGTACAAAATTATTACTCTATTATCCAGAAATGTTGGAAAAGTACTAACACATGATTATATCATGAAGGAGATATGGGGACCATATTTGAATGAGAATCAGACACTTCGTGTTAATATGGCAAATATTAGACGTAAAATTGAACCAAATCCTGCAGAACCGAAATATATAGTAACAGAGGTCGGAGTTGGCTACCGTATGGTAGATGAAGTGTAGGGTATTTTAAGAAGCGCTATTTACTTACAAAAGTAGCGCTTCTTATCTTGTGCGTAAGGTGTTTCTTGCGATTTTTTTTGGAAATTGGACAATGGGTTGTCATATTAATGATTACCTATCAATATAATGAATGGAGAAACCAGCGTTATTTTCTTAGCATTTGAAACAAGCACTCATTTGGAAGGAGGCACCTGATGGATACCCAAAATGAAGATAAAATTGTTCGACAAATTGAGAAGAACTTATCGAATAATATTAACGATAATCTATTTTTAACCGGAAGGATCTATGAGAATAATCAACCTATGACAAGAGATGGCAAAACACCGGCTATTTTAGATGAGAATAGAGAGAATAAAGATAAAGAAGATAGAGAAAATAAAGCAACAAATCAGGATTATCCGCTGGTATCTTATGATTACATAAGCAGTTCGCCGGCAACGATGTCCAGAGCAGAATATATTAGGCAGGCAAGAGAAGCATGCCTGCGTCAATTAAGTGATCAACAAATCTATACAAGACCCTATGATATTAATTATATGGAACCCGTGCCTGACAATTCTGAGCAAATAAACCATAAAAAAGCAAAGGCTTGGTCACTCTTTCATGACGAAACCTTTTCTTCCGCTCAACATAGGGAAGAAGAATCCCCTCAGGAAATTGCTGCATTTCACTCTTTAATAATTCGAACTGTTTTCGCAATTGTATTGTTTTTAAGTATTTTTGTCATTGATAAATTTGAATTTAAGATTGGTAAGGTTACAACACAGGTAATTGAGGAGTATGTAACCGGCAAGGATTCCTTGCAGAATTTAGAAGATATTATTGTTACCTGGTTGAAGTAAGAGCTTTCATATGATATACATTGACAGGTTTTGTTCGTTGTAATTTTAATTTATTTCAGTTATAATAACGGATAGAAAAGCGAAAGAAAATATAGACAGGACTACAAAAGCTTTTGTGTTCGCTTCTTTTGCTTTGCGAAACAATATATTTCGCGAACAATAAGATGCCAGCTTGGCATCATGGAGGAAATCATGAGAAAACTAGCACTTTCAGATGAAATATTATTAACCGTAGAGAAACCTGCCCGTTACATCGGTGGTGAAGTTAATATGCAGGTGAAAAACCCTGCAGATATGGATATCCGCTTCTGTATGTGTTTTCCCGATGTCTATGAGATAGGGATGTCTCATTTGGGAATTCAAATATTATATGATATATTAAATCGCAGAGATGATACCTATTGTGAGAGGGTTTATTCCCCTTGGACCGATATGGACAAGCTTATGAGGGAGAAGAATATTCCCTTGTTTGCGTTAGAAAGCCAGGATCCTATCAAAGATTTTGATTTCTTAGGCATCACCCTACAATATGAGATGTGTTATACGAATATCCTACAGATCTTGGAACTATCACAGATTCCGATTTATGCTAAGGATCGTACCGAAGAGGACCCTATTGTAATTGGTGGAGGGCCTTGTAGTTACAATCCGGAGCCCATTGCAGATTTCTTTGACTTCTTTTACATTGGAGAAGGTGAGACTGCATACAATAAGCTTTTAGATGCTTATAAAGAATATAAGAAACAGGGTAAAACAAGAAAAGAATATTTGGAAATGGTGGCACAGATAGAAGGTATGTATGTGCCTGCTTTTTACGATGTAACCTATAAGGAAGACGGTACCATTGAAAGCTTCACAAGGAATAATCCTGCTGCACCGGAGAAGGTTAAGAAGCAGGTGGAGATGAATTTAAGCGAAGCATATT
>JAEWEO010000334.1 GCA_023389295.1 Bacillota bacterium | reverse complement strand
GTCTAATATAATGATTATCATATACGGATTATTATTTGGAGAAGGTGATTATGAAAAAGCAATGTGTCTTGCTATAAATTATGGTGAAGATACTGATTGCACGGCAGGAACAATAGCAGCACTTTATGGAATTATGAATGGATTGGAATCCTTTGATGAAAAATGGATAAAGCCAATTGGAAATAAAATCGTTACAATTAGTATAGATCCGTTCCGTATGTATGGTAAGATACCGAAAACGATTGACGAAATGACGGAACGTGTTATAGCATTACATGCAAAATTCTATAGAGAATTAGGATTAGAGGAATGGAATGGTGAAGATTTTATTGCAAAGCCATATTTTAATAACATATATGATGAAATGAAAACTGTTTGTTACAAATTCCCTTATCTTAATGTGCGTTTGGATTATTGTGGAGATCCTGTTTTGCGACCAAATGAATCGAAAAAAATAAAATTTATTATATCTAATACCTCCAAGTCCATTACTTCCGATAGAGTAAATGTTTATCTCTATACTAGAGAGGGCTGTGTTGTTACTCCACAAAATGAGCAGTCGGCATTTTTGACCATGGCACACATGGGAGATGGGATAAAAGAAGTTAATTATGAAATTTTAGTTGAAGCACCAATTCGACCAATTTATCATTTTGTAGCAGAATTTATATACGAAGAAAATAAGAATAATCGAGCAATGGAAGTTCCGTTTGTTTTAGTATCTGAAATGGGCACTACTGTTCCTGTGAAATGGGAAAATAATGGACCGGCATCCACTCCAAATCTTCCAAGAACATGATATTCTCTTACTTCTACATGAATCATTAAATAAATAATATTTTTAAATACATAAATCTTAGAAATGCTGGGAAATATAGTATCAAATATGATATGAAGGAGACAAAACATTGAGACATATATCATCCTTGATTACTAAGTTTATAATAATCGCAATTATTTTAGAAGTTACGCTAATCTTATTTACTGACATGAATTTTGTAAGTATACTTTGGATTTCTCTAATTATTTCATTAATTTCATATATGATTGGTGATAATGTTATACTTCCAACACTAAATAATGTGATGGCTACATTAGGTGATGTCATCATAGCATTATTTACCATTATCTTATTTAATTATTTGTGGGGAACCACAAGACTTCCCCTTACTGGAGTTGTTATTTCTGTCATAGCTTTGGGTGTAGGTGAGTGGTTCTTTCATAAGCTTCTTGATGGTGATAGCTTTGATGAGGAGGATATGGAGGAAATGGATTATATCGATTGATAATATGGAAGTGGCTGTTGCAAAGCATATGATCCACATACCATCATTTGCAACAGCCACTTTTATCTTTTCTATACTACAGCAGGGTTACTATGAATTCTAGAGTAGTTTAAAATGTTGTAATATTACGCTTCCTCCGCTAATTGTTCCCAGAGTTCCATCAGTTCCATCAGACGGTCCTCCAAAGCTTTTTTCTCGTTGTTTAATTCAATTAACTTTTGCACGTTGGTGAATATTTCCTCACGGGTTAGGAGTTCGTCAATTTCTTCATTACGAGATTCCAGCTCGCTGATTTCATCTTCCGTCTTCTTTAAGTCATTTTTTCTCTTTCTTTGTCTAGCCTGTTCCTCTTTTTGTTGCTGCCAATTTTGCTTGTTCTCACTCTCTGCTTCGATGGCAGTAGGAATCGAAGTAGTTGCAAAAGCGGCGGTTGGGAAGGCACCGGGTTTGCCGGATGCTTGGATGTTTAAAGAGCTATCGATATTATCTAAGTAAGCAGCTTCAACCTCCGGTTTCTTCTCTAAATAGTAATCATAATTACCGATATAGTTAAGTAAGGACTGTTGTGTCAAATCAAGAATTCTGGTTGCTGTCTTATTAATAAAATAACGGTCATGGGATACATAGAGTACGGTACCGCTGTAATTATTAATTGCATTTTCAAGAATTTCCTTTGAGGTTATGTCCAAGTGGTTGGTGGGCTCATCGAGTATCAATAAATTGGCTTCTGATAGCATTAATTTTGCCAAAGATACACGGCCGCGTTCTCCGCCACTAATATCCTTAATTCTCTTAAATACATCATCCTCAGTAAATAGGAAAGCAGCTAAAATGTTACGGATAGTTGTATTATCCAGATTTGGATAGGTATCCTGCAACTCATCAAATAACGTCTTTTCGGGATTTAAAACCTGATGCTCCTGGTCGTAATATCCAACTTGAACCTTGGAGCCAAGCTTAATCTCGCCATCATCAGCTGCTACCTGTCCGTTAATAATCTTTAAAATAGTAGTTTTGCCAGTACCGTTGTTACCGATAATAGCAACCTTTTCCCCACGTTTTATTTCAAAACTCAAATCGGAGAATAATCTTAATGAACCATAGGATTTTGAAAGTCCATTTACAGATAATACGTCATTGCCACTTATCACTTGTGGTTCCAGATCAAAGTGCATCTGTGCATGTTCGGTGGGACGATCCACGCGTTCTATTTTCTCCAGCATCTTTTCACGGCTTTCGGCACGTTTAATGGATTTTTCACGGTTAAAGGATCTTAATTTGGCAATAACCTCTTCCTGGTGCTTGATTTCCTGCTGTTGATTTAAGTATTGTTTGATTAGAGCGTTTTGAATCATATCCTTCTTTTTTACATAGTCGGAATAGTTACCGTCAAAGGATTGACATTTGGAATTGTCTAACTCAACTACTTTTGATACTACTTTATCAAGGAAATAACGGTCATGGGCTACCACGATAACAGCGCCATTGTAATTTAACAGGAACGTCTCCAACCATGCTATGGAAATGAGATCTAAATGGTTGGTGGGCTCATCCAAAAGGATAAGATCCGGCTTGGAGAGTAGTAATTTACCAAGAGCAATTCGAGTCTTCTGACCTCCAGATAAAGTGTTTACCTTTTTGTCAAAATCTTCTTCCAAAAAACCAAGGCCTTTTAGAATACCCGTTACCTCACTTTGATAGGCATAGCCGTTTTTTACTTCAAATTCATGCATTAGCCTGGTATAGGTGCTGAGCATTTGCTCCAGCTTTTGGCCTTCGGCATGCTTCATGTTCTGCTCAAGAGCCCTTATATTGGCATCCAGATCGATTACATCCTGCTTTACCGTTAACATTTCCTCATAGATGGTACTATCGGAGGAAAGATTTTGATGCTGTGCCAGATATCCGATGGTGCTGCCTTTGGCTAAAATAACTTCACCCTCATCTGCGGACATTTCCTTCATAATAATTTTTAATAAAGTAGATTTTCCAGCTCCATTGATTCCCACAATTGCTGCTTTTTCTTTGTCATTGACATGAAAAGAAACATCCTTGAGTATTTCATTGGTACCGAAGGACTTACTTATATTTTTACATGCTAGTATCATTTTTTTCCCTCATTTAGATATCTTTTTATTTATTGCGATTGAACAAAACGCCAATTTAACTGTTTCTCGGATTCATTGATTGCCAAATCAACTATTCAAAAATCAACTGCTTCCTAATTTAATTGACGGTTAGTTCAATCGGTATGGATCCATTTTTTTGAACGAATTACTGCTGTATATTTTAACATAGGAAGTCAAACAAGTAAAGAAAGTTGAGGAGAAACCAAAATGACCTTAGAGAATATGGATGCTTTTTATCTAATGGTAGAATAAAGCAGGAACCATTACTTACTAATTGCATCGAAATTTGGAAAGGATATTCTTATTCGTTTAAAGGAGCTTAACTCATTAGCAGACATAAATACGTTATCAGTAATAGATGGCTGTAGGTTATATTACAATCTATGGATGGATATACTTTTTACTGGTAGATGGA
>JAEWEO010000324.1 GCA_023389295.1 Bacillota bacterium | reverse complement strand
GCTTGAATGAAGTACGTAGTGGTACATAAGGTCCTAAAATACAGGACCTAAGTACCAACGACTTCATACAGTTGCGCATCGAACGAGCTACTATATCACTTTTATTCAAGTTAACTTATGTGCAATTCGACGATACTATATTCAAAGTTGACCTTTTGACACCCCAATCACCTATATAAAAACACCTAGCAGAAGCATCTTCTCCAACTAGGTATTTTGTCTTATTCCTTCTCTTCTAATTGCTCTAACCACTTTAAACATAACTCAGTCCAATAATTCATGCTATACTGCTCTACTTCCTCTTTACTCTTTACCGCAGTATCACATAAACTGACCCCATGAGGTCCTCGTCCAAATAAGTGCATCTCGCATGGCACATTTAAAGCATATAATTTCGAAGCCAAGTCTGTATAGTCAGTTGCTGGTATCACGCTATCTTCATAGCTTCCCCAGATAAAAGTTGGTGGAAGATCCTTATGTAATTTATTCATAAGATTTAAGCTCTCCATTTCTTCTTCTGTAGGATTAAGCTTACCAAGCAATATCTCACGAATACTCGGTCCACGAAAATCCGGCATAAGACCTAGGTCCATTAGATTAATTAATTCTTCCGGAACCTGTCCACCTTCTCTCTTTGGATGTAAAGTAACTGCCGGATATCCTAGAACTAATTGATCCGGTTTTACTTCGTCATAAGTCAAACCAATCTCTTTGGTGATTATCTCCTCTTTTGCAAAGATACCTAGACTTAGCGCAAGATTACCACCTGCTGAGAACCCAACAACCGTTATGTTCTCCTTAATCAACCATTCCTCCCTATGTTCTCTTACAATACTCATGGCTTTCGCCAATTCCTGCAATGCAACCGGAAATGGATGTTCTATTTTGACGCTATAATTTACCACAAATGCATGATATCCATGACGATTGAAGAATAATGCTACCGGCTCTCCTTCATCTTTGGATACCATCGTATATCCACCACCCGGACATATTACAACAGCGGGTCTTTTCATACCTTTTCTGCCATATTCTCCATCGTCTAAAATATATGATGTCATCATTGCGTCTGTCTGCTCTGATAATCTAAATGTATGATGAATCATACTTACCCACCTTTCTAATTTGCCAATTTAGCTTTTTTTCTTCTTATTCTACTTACGTATTCTTTCATTATCTCCACATTGGTGGTATATCCCATAAATACTACAATGAACACACCTAAAATAATATTATTTAAAGAGGACGGCATGCCATATACCGTTAGTCCCTTGGATAAAATCGTCATCGCAATTGTTCCTGATAATATTCCTAATGCCATATTAGAAAAACGAGCTAAATATAATCCAACTAATACTGCTCCCATGGAACTAAACATGAGAAAAGTAGATCCTAGATTGGATTGCGGTGCAACTACTGCTTTGGAAGCATTCATTAAGGAAGCAATTCCTAATAAAATACCTACCACTAGATAGGTCAACATAATATTTTTCTTTTCATTGACACCATTATTAATAGAAAGGGCTGCATTATTTCCTAAGCTTCTGGAGTCATAACCAAACTTGGTATATTTCATTAAGATCCAGAAACCTAGTAATACGATTGCTGTTATGATATAGCAATATGGTTGTCTAGCTAGTATTGATAAATCCTCATACATAAATAGACGTACACCACTTCCATCATAGATCAAACCGCTGATTGCTTCATACAACATTACAATTCCTAAAGACACAATCATCGTTGGTACTTTAAATATAAGATAAATACTTCCCTCAAATAACGCTAAACCAACGGCAATAACCACGCTAAGCACCAGCAACATACCAATTCCCATGTTATGTTCGATTGCCAAATTTCCTGCAACAATAGAGGTCACAACCATAATTGCACCTGGTCCAAAATCCCATCTTCCGCCTGACAAAGGAAGCGCTACTGCAATAGCAATAATGACTGATGTAGTAGAAGTCTGAAAGATATCTTGAAAACTGGCTGCTGATACGAAGATATTATTTTCCACCTTAAGCTCAATTAAAATTGCAAAAAATACCCACATAAAAATTGGAAATGCAAATGTTTGAAGTAGCGATTTCGTATATTTTATTACTCCGTTATTCTTACTATTTTTCATGCCGCTTTCCATAGAAGGGACTTATCTCAAAGTCCCTTCGCCTTTCTAACTTGATTATCTAATCTCTTTGATTTCCTCAATTGATCTTGATACAATCGTAGATAACTCGTTCCAATCACCAGAGCCACCGTATGCTTTTAATACGGATTTAATTTCGTCCGATGTTACACTACATTTACTAAAATCATTATGAACAGTAGTAATCATATAGGTTTCCATATCTTTAAGTTCATCCATATTAGTGAAGGTTGGATAGTTAATTGCTGCATTATACTGGAAGTTGCTACCGTCTGTCGTTTTCATGTTATATCCATTTACTGCATCAAACATTAAAGTAAATAAGTATGCGACTGATTGTACGTAATTGTTGGTACCACCAATCATCAATGTTCCCTCTTCCAGATATTTTGCAGAGGATTCATTATATCCTAAGGTTGCTATTTTCATAGCCCCAGCTTTATCCTGTGAATTCCACAGTCTACCTACTTCATTAATTGCCGGTAATACCATATCCATACCGGAACTTAATCCAAAAATACCATCCATGTCGGGATAATTTGCAATATATGCTTTTGTATCATCTCCAACAGATACAAATCCTGCTTCTGCTGGTAATCCATTGGTTTTTGTATCAGGACAGATTTCAACACCTGCTGCCGTTAATACTTCTGTGAATCCTTGACAGATTGTAATTGCATCAGAGAATGCATATGCTGGGAAGGAGATTGCTCCTACTTTCTTCACCCCTGCATTCACTACTGCTTCTCCATAGGTTTTTCCTAGTTCATACCCTGCATCAGCACCAAACTGATATAAACCACCTAAGAAATAGTCACTATAATATAAATCAGATTGTTCTTGATTTCCCCAGTTACCCCACTCATTGTATTTACCATCTTTATTTGATTCATTTTTTGCTTCACCGAATAAAATTCCGTAATAAACTCCTGCTTCCTCACATTTTTCCATAGATTCACCAATTAAGGTATCATATCCAGTCATAATGGCATTACATCCAGTAGAGATTAAGGAATCTACAGCAGCAATATGTGCGCTATCATCACCGGAGGTAGCTGTTTGATATTCAAATGTTACCGGAAATTCTTTTGCTAAATAATTGTCACAATAGTTTTTAATCTCTTTTCCTTGAATATCTGTGTAGTTATATAAAATCACACCGATCTTTACTTTCTTAACATCATCATTATCTGATGTATTGTCCGTTGTTTCATTCCCTGTTTGTGGGTCTTTGCTGCCACTTCCATTGCTAGAGCATCCTGTGAATAGCGTTGATAGCGCTAATATCATAATTAATAGCACTGCAACCATCTTATTTTTTTTCATATCCTTTTTCCTCCTTTATTAACATACCAGGTTATCTTGGCATTGTTTTTAACTTACTTCTTTGTACTGTTACAAATATTACAACTAGGAAAATAATAGCTTTCACTAGCATAACAACATTAGGATCCATTCCCACAATGGTTAAGCCTTTCACCATTAACACATAAGTAAAGGCGCCAACGATAGCGGAGCTAATTCTTGTGCTCATGCCACCTGCTAAAGACATACCCCCTAAAACTAACACTACAAGTACATCCATTTCCAATCCATTTCCTGTAGAAGATTGGACCTTTCCGACGGAGCTTAACTTAAACATTGCTGCAAGTCCTACACTAATACCTGCAATGAAATAGGCGATGAATTTGGTACGATCAACTACTACACCATTTTGTTTCGCTGCTAATTGGTTGTCGCCAATCGCCTTAAGTCCCTTGCCAATCTTGGTATAATTAAAGAGTATCGTTAGCACAATAATTACAATTACCATAGTAATAATCATGAATACATAATTCTTTTTGAACAAAGTAACATCAATTTTAGCAATAGAAATACTTTCATTTGGCATTAGTTGACAGATATAAGTTACGAGCCCCCTTGCAGAGAACATAATTGCCAACGAAGTAATCGTGGCCATCAAGCCAAACTTATTGGTTACAATTACGTTAACCAAATAGCATACGACAGAAATACCCATGGCTGTTATCATTCCCAGCACAAGTGATGAGGTGGTATTCATAACTCCAATAGCACCTAAAGATGCAATGGCAACTACGGCACCGGAGGATATATCCATTCCTCCATGGGCAATAATAAAGGTCATACCGGTACAGATAATCACTAATGGTGTTACTGTTTCTAACATGCTCTTAACATTGTAGCTACTGAACAAATTTCCTTCTGACCATATGCCAAAGACTAAAATAACTAATAGGAGTCCTAACCACTGTACAATGATAGACTGATATTGCTTCACTTTTTTTCTCATACTTTCACCTCTAAATCATATAGTCTATGATTTGTGTATCCTTTAGACTCTCACTTCTTTGAAACTCTTTCGTAATACAGCCTTCCTTTAGAATTAATATGCGGTCACTCATTCCGATTAGTTCCGGAAGCTCCTCCGTAATAATGAGTATGGCATAGCCTTGTTTCTTCAATCCATGAATCAACTCATACATGGTAGTTTTAACCCCGATATCTACTCCTCTTGTCGGACTATCTAGAATTAAGATCTTACTTTCATTTCCTATAATTTTCCCAAAGGATACTTTCTGTTTATTGCCGCCGGATAACTCTCGTACTAGTTGCTTTTCTGAGGAACACTTAATATTCAACTGTTTGATTTGTTCCTTCGCAAATTGCTTCTCATCTTTTGGCAATAGTAAGAATCCACACTTCTCAAGTAATCTCCATGCTGAGATCGTAAGATTGTCCTGTATACTTTCATTTAATATCAAAGTCTCTACATCTCTATCTTTTGAGATATACCCAATCTTATTCTTCATGGCATGCTGAACGCCCTTTAGTTCTTCTTCATATACTTTGACACTTCCTAAGTATTTACTTAGGCCAGCCATAACTTTTCCAAGTTCATGGATTCCAGAACCTGAGAGGCCGCCTATTCCTAGAATTTCTCCTTCATGAAGCTCCAAATCAATCTCAGATAAAATGCTTGTGGTTACCTTCTCCAATCTCATTACTACATGATCCGTTAACCGTCCTTCATAGTCAGATCGATATAAGTTATCCGTAAGCGTACGTCCTACCATCAAATTCTTAATTGAACTTTCAGAAAATTCTTCTTTATCTACCGTTTTAATTAACTTGCCATCTCGTAATACCGTAAGGCAATCACAAACCTCCATAAGCTCCGGTAAGTCATGGGAGATTAATAACACCGCCTTCCCTTTTTCCTTTAGCTTACGCATTATAGCATATATTTTTTCCCTACCATCTTGAGATAAAGCGGTTGTAGTCTCATCTACAATCAGTAACTCCGGATCATAATATAAGGCTTTGGCAATCTCCACAATTTTACGTGTTTCAAAATTCAAAGTCATAATAGGCATCGTTACATCTAAATGCCCCATACCAACTGTTTGAAGGATTCTGTGCGCCGTTTCATTCATCTTAGCTGTATTCACAAAGCCCCATTTACCAAAGGCTGCTTCTTGACCAAGAAATATGTTTTCTGCAATCGACAGATGATCAATGGTATCCTTTTCTTGCACAATCATTGATATATGCTCTTTTCTAGCATCTAGGGGTGATTTTGGTGCGTATGGTTTTCCTTTTAACAAAAGTTCCCCTGATGTAGCAGTATGAATTCCATAGATAACGGAAGAAACTGTCGATTTACCGGAACCATTTTCTCCAATTAAACCTTGGATTTCTCCTTTTCTTATTTCAAAGGACACTCCGTCTAACGCAGTAACTTCTCCAAATTTCTTCACTACATTTTTAATTTCTAGCAATACTTTGTTCTCTGTCATTGATTCACTCCTTAGCTTAGGCGAGCATCCCATTTCCCACAGAATGCATCTACCGGGCTTACCCCTTTGAAATTAGTCTCCCCTATTAGCTTCTTTACTAATTCTTCAAGTAAAATTTCATTGGAACTATAAGTATTTATAAAGGTCTTTACTCTTGGTACATCTAAAAGATGATAAGGGTTCTCTAAAGAAATAAAGATCGTTGGTACATCATGAATATAATGCATGCAGTTAGCTCCCATTGGCTGAGCCCACTCAATTCGAACTGCTGTCTGGTTACTCTTGGTTGCTAGATTGGCTATATAGATAATCAAATCATATTTCTCTGTAACGTCTGTCGTAGGGATAGTTCTTCCTTCTGTTCCAGATAGAGATTGAAAGGTATCTACTTGAAAGCCTCTCATTCTCAGTTTGTCCATCACTTTCTCACCAATGCCACTTTCCGATTTATATATCGCAAATCCACCCTCGGATTCGATTGGATAGAACAAAATTCTAGGATACTTGTCTTTTGTAATTGGAAGTACACCTTCTTGCTCTTTTACTAGAGTAATAGCCTCATCTGCACATTCTCTTGCCCATTGTTTATGTTCTTCACATCCGATTATTTGCTTTGCTTGTTCTAGGGACAGTTCCTCTTGTTTTATATGTAAGCCAAGGGCTGCTTTTGTTGCTAAGATTCTGATTACCGCTTGATCTAAACGTTCTTTGCTTAGCAAACCGTTCTCTACTCCCTCAAGCATAAATTCATAATCTTCTCTAAGATTTCTTGCGAATAAGAACATATCTGCTCCACGCTCAATACTGGTTGGAACAGCTTCTCTTCTAGACATTGCGAGAGTATAGCCTGCCATAGTTGTAGCATCTGTTATAATTAACCCATGAAATCCAAGCTTTCCTCTTAATAAGTCTCCCATTAGCTCTTTTGAAAGACTTGCCGGTAAAATCTCTTCCTCTCTAATCTTTGGATTATAGAATTTTGAATAAGAAGGAAGTGAAATATGGCCAATCATACAAGTTAAAGCACCCTCTTCAATGCAAGCCTGATATACTTTGCCATAAGTATTATCCCATTCTTCACAACTCAAATCATTAATACTTGTCACAAGATGTTGATCCCGTTCATCTTGACCATCCCCAGGAAAATGCTTAATAGAAGCCGCTACATTATGAGACTGAATTGTTTTCACATATTCTACTCCCATGGTTTTTACAAGCTCGGGATCAGAACCAAAGGTCCTTGTATTCGTAATAGGATTTCGAAAATTTGAGTCGATATCAATAATTGGTGCAAAAGCCCAATTTGCTCCTACCGCTTTTCCCTCTTTGGCGCATACCGTTGCTAGTCTTTTACTCATATCCGGATTTCTTGTGGCAGCAATCTCCATAGGGGAACCTAATAGCGTACCTTCTTCAACAATACCATTGCCACCCTTTTCCAGATTCGCTGCGATTAAAAGTGGAATGTCTGTACGATTTCTTACTTTTTGAGTAAATGAAATTGCCTTTTCCATAGGCATCGTACGGTACATACAACCTCCCGGCTTTAATATGTTATATACATAATCAATTTCCTCATCTGCCCCATCTCTGAAGTTTACGCAGAACAATTGCCCTACTTTTTCTTCTACTGTTAACTGATCTAGGGTATGGTATACCCAGTTTTTGGCTTGTTCATCCAGATAGAATGGTTTTGCAGATAAGTCAATGCTTTGTCTTATATGATTACTCATGTTTTTGCTCCTCTTCCCATAATCTTTTATCAGTCATTTCCTTATTTTTCATATGGTTTCGACCTATATTTCTATAATGTTCGTTATAAATCTACGTTGCTGTTCTGTATAAGCACATTGTATCATAGCAACTTTTTACCTTCTATGATAGTTTTGTGACTATTTGCCGTAATTTTTTGTTTTCTTAAGGAAATATCCCTATAATGGTCTTTTTTCTTTTGCATGTTTTTGTATCGATTGGAATATTACCCCTATTTTTGATAGTGTTATTACTGTAAGAGCCACCTATCATATTGCCAATATGACCTCTTTATGATAAAATAAACAAATAAATTGATATATAAAAAGCAAAATATGACCATTACAGCTTTATTAAGGGATTAAATAAATAGAAAAGGAGAATTTTGCAGTACGCAAAAATAAGAAATGAAAAATTCATTTGACATAACAACTTTTGATTCTAGTTTTCCTTATCATATCTTTGTAGATAAAATTGAACATTTTGAATTACACTGGCATACCTACATTGAGATTTTCTATACGATGAAGGGTTCTATACGATTGAATACCGGCGACCACAGCTTTCTTCTTGATGAAGGACATATATGCTTTGTCAACAGCGGCGTAATTCATAGTGTTGATCAGACGGAAACAGAGAATCAGATTTTAGTGCTTCAAATTTCCAATACGGAACATAATTTTCTTAACACCTTGCAGGATTTAAAGTTTAACCATGAGAGCTATCTTGCCGATCTAGCGAATCATAAGCTACCTCTTGAGGAGCTACAGAAGCTTCTGCTTCACATTTACCAGGAAGACTTATCCCGTTCTCCTGGCTATAAGCATGCAATTTTAAGCTTTATATGTGCATTAATCAGCATAATGATTCGTAACAATTATTTGATTGCAAAGACCAAAGACGATTATATTATGGATAGTAATCTAAATCGACTCACTACAATTATTGAGTATTTAGACAATCATTATATGGATAAAATCACACTCCAGGATGTGGCAAGTCAGGTACATATGAATTACTATTACTTGTCTCACTTTTTTAAGGATACCGCTGGTATGTCTTTTCAAGATTATCTAAATAATCTACGCCTAGATAAATCTCTAGCGCTACTTTCTGATGCCAACTCAAGTATAACTAAAGTCGCATTAGAATCCGGATTTGCTAATATCAAAGCATATACCAACGCCTTTCGCTCCAAATTTGGTATGCTTCCATCACAATATCGCAAAACCGTATTGCAGGAGACCTTAGAGAAAGACCTGGAACAGCTGTCTATCTTGCAAAAATATGAGGATGCAACTCAATTGTTATTTGGTTCTAGTGAAAGTGTTTCTGAATTTTTACGCATGACAGCACAATTAGAAAAACCTGATGCAAATAAACATACAATGATCCATTCCTTTGATATTTCTTTTCCTCACTCGCCAGAATTATTAAAGAATCAGGTAGGAAGCTCCTTGCTTTTGCATCATCTTAATCCTATATTTTGTGATCTTTCGGATATTGATGAAATAAT
>JAEWEO010000257.1 GCA_023389295.1 Bacillota bacterium | reverse complement strand
TTAGTACCTAGCATGGATGCTAAGGCAGAACTCTGAGAATTCATCTTCGCCATTGCCGTTTCCATCGCACTAAATTGCTTATAGTAACGCGATTCCATGTCTGCTAACTTACTCTCTAATTTTGTTAAATCTTCTTTATAATTTTTTATTGATTTTGTCATTTCTTTGTCGTTATACAAAGTTAGTGCACTACGAAGTGTAGTACTCTTCATACTATCTGTCAATGATGAATACAGGTTATCCGCTAATTGATTCATTACCTTCATAACGGTATCAGGGTCATCATTAATCGCATTCATCAGTTTATTTACATTCGCTGAAGTTAAGCTGTCATCTTGGTCACCATCAATATGTAGAGTTCCTTTTTCTGTATAATTCGCAGAACCTATACCAAAGCTTGCTAAGGAATAGCTTTTATCACCAACTTTAACAGAACCACTAAAACTAGAACGCATGTTATTGATTAATGAACCAAGGCCATTATCTCTTCTAAGAAGAGAATCTTTGATCTTAGTTTCCCATTTTTCAATTTGATCCTCTGTCATGGCTTCTTTCTCTTCATCTGTTAAAGGATCGTATCCCCTTGCTGAAACTGCATCATAGTTTTCATTCATTTCTTTCAGAAGTTCATTATACTTTTTAACAAAATCCTTAACCATATCATATACTGCCTGGGTATCTTTTTTGATGTTAATGTTAATTACTTCATCATCAGAGGTGTCTGCAGTATTTGCTCCGTTTGTAACGGCCTTTAAGGTTATGGTTAGTCCATTGACAGATATATTGTTGGTGGTACTTGACATCTCTACACCATTGTAAATAATTTTTGCATCGGAAGGTTGTACTAACGTCATACCTGAGCTAGTGGAAACTGTATCCCCACTCTTTGTGATAGTACCTAATCCAAGTTTTGACAGATCTACTGTTCCTTCGGTTTCTATTGTAAATGCATTGGCAGCTCCACCTGCTTTTGAACTGATAAAGAACCGTTTCTGGGTAGCATCATAACTTGCATTTAACCCCGCATTCTTTAAAGTAGTGACAACATCACCTACAGTAGTTGTATCCGAAATAGTGACGGAGGTTTCTTTACCACCCGCATTGATCTTAATTACATTACCTTCACCTGCTACCATCCCTAGATCCGTCAACTTTGTCCCGGAATTAATTGTATTTCCATTTAAATCTTTACCAAGTTGGGTTCCTGTTGCATATTGTGCCGTTGCCAGCTGTTTAACTTGAATCGTATGAGTTCCTTCCGGAGCAGTAGTACTCGCTGTGACGCCTACTTTAGATTCATTGGTAGTGGTAGCTGACTTTGTATTAAAGCTTGATTGCAATTTAAGTTTTGCCAAAGTATCCTTGTAGAAGGAATAGATTTTACTATTTAAAGTCTTCCATTTCTCCTGCTTCCACTCTGTTGTTGTAATTTTATTCTGTAATTTAACTTTCTTAGTACTTTGGGCTTTCATAAGCTCTTGTACCATACTTTCAGTATCCATGCCGGATACTAAGCCTGATAACTTTATCGCCATGCTATACCTCCTTACCTCTTCTCATCAACTAAAAACCCTGTCAATTCCCACATCTTCTCAACCATTTCTAAGGTCTCTTCCGGTGGAATTTCTCGAATAATCTCTTCTGTTTCCTTATCTATGACTTTAATAGATACTCGCTTGGTCTCTTCGTGATAAGAAAATTCACATCTGGTTCTATGACTCTTTAATTTGTTATTCATCTTTGTGACTGCGTCTCTAATTTGCTCATCCGTAGCCGAAGGATCCTTCTGACCTTTGTTTTGCTCCATTCCGGCTGGATTGCTTTTTACTGCTTTTGTAGCTACTTCAGTAATATTAATGGTGGCTGCACTTACCTCTTGTCCTGTAGTTTCAATTCTCGGTTTTTCTATGGACTTACCCACGCCTTGATACATCGATCCAGATAAAGCTTCTATTGCCATAAAACATACACCTCCATGTGCTTGATAATTTATCTTCTAATGCTTTTGCCATCCTTGACTGCACTAATAATCCGCATTAACTTCTACCACATATATCGGAATCCACTTGTGAAAACTTTAGATTTTTATGAAAATAATTAAAAAAGGCCCTATATCGCTGATTTCTCGTACCGAGAACAGCAGATAAATGACCTTTTATGTCTAATTATTGAAAAAGTTTCTTTAAAATATCGTCGGAAGCTGTTGTATCAGCCGCCTCTTTATTTGCTTCCTTAATCTGAAGATAGATCTCTTTACGATAAATCGGTACAGATTTAGGCGCACTTATTCCTAATTTCACCTGATCACCCTTTACTTCTAGGACTGTTATTTCAATATCATTTCCTAATACAATAGATTCATTCGTTTTACGTGATAGGGCTAACATCTAATTGCCCCCCTTCGCTGCCTTATGAGCCTGTAACTCCTCATAAAAACGATACTTAACTTCATAATCGCTATTTTCAGCTATAATTTGAACCCCTTTTCTGGAATCAGAATTGATAATAAATGGTGCCTTCAGATTTGCTGTAATTTTTGTTATATCACTAGGAACCGTAATCGAAATCAATACAATAATATTGTCATCATTCAAATCACCTAATTGCTTTAATAATTCATCATCTACTTCAGGGTTATAATCTTTCATTACTAAAAACGGGCTAATTACAGGAAGTGCAAGTGCAGGCTCTTCCAAACTCTGTAGCCAAGAGATTTCAGGGCGTTCCCCTTCTTCACTATCAAATAGCAGGGTATATTTCTTGAAATCTTCAAAACCAAGGATACCATTTTCAAAATAAATTATCTTACTCTCATCCAGATCTATTTCTCCAAAGTGCTTCGTCTTCACCAACATATCTTTCGCCGTCCCTTCTATCACCCAATATTTCGTTCTCACCTTATATGATACACGATATGTGACATTTTCGCACTATTTTTATTATATAAAATCCAAGAGTGTATTCTGCACTACTTTAGAAGCGGCAGACAAGGAAGCATTATAGAGGGTGGAAGCAGCACTAAACTTAACAATTGTCTCTGCTAAATCTGCATCCTCGTTCTCAGATAGCAATTCCTCAAAATCTACCTTTTGATTGGATAACCGATTTTCAGTAAGTTCCAGACGAACATAACGGCTACCAAGGTCGGCTACTGCGGTATTGACTCTATCCTGTTCTTTAGAGGAGCTTGTAATACCCTTACTGAAAGCCTGCTGCATCGCTTCTTTCTTAAGTTCAAGTTCCGTATCCAGCTGTTCCTTAAATTTATTATATCGATTAATCTCATCCTCCGATAATGAAGTATCTGCCAAGCGTTTTTCTACTTCCTTTATCTTTTCTTCTGTTTTAATTACGTCATTCACCGTATCCAGAATATCCCCAATGGCTCTTCCGATTTGGTGGGTAATCGAATCAGACCCCTCAGTATTCACCTTAAGCCTCTGATTATAATTCACCTCATACTCGATATCTTGACTACTCTTCGTATAAGTGATCGGCTCTTGTTCCGGTTTACTCGTATCCGTCATAACACAATCAAAGTAATGTTCCGGTTTTAAATCACCAGTACTAAAACTTGCTTTAGAATAGTTAATTTTCATGTTATCGGCAGTACGAAGTTCCTCATAGGCTCCGCTACCAAGTATAATCTCACCGGTTTCCGGAATATAGTGAGCAACATTCGGATCAGGCAAATATGCATTAGGGTCAGTAGCGGATACCTTTATTATATCTTCAAAAGGCGCCTGTACCTCCAAATCGCCATTGGAATTCTTCCTATAGATAGTGATACTTTCCATTTCTGTGTCACTTAGGTTGTCATAGGATAGTTGCATACGATATACATCGTTCGTTTTTGGAGATTCACCAAAATCCTCTGTAGGATCATCATCAAAATCCGATAATTCATAGCTTCCTGTAACCTTATTCACTACCTGAATTTCTTTGCCTGTGATATTTTCCGTGATACTATAGGATAAATTCTTAGTATCTTCGGTAAAGGTTAAGGAACTATCCGTTTTATAACCGGTAAATACATATCTTCCGGCATAATTCGTATTACCTTCATTATAGATTTGTTCCTTTAACTGCTCCAAATTCGATACAATGGAGGAACGGTCCGATGCGGTTAAGGTATCGGTACTTCCCTGCACGCAATAAGTATTTATTTGCTTTAAAATACTATTTACGGTGGTCAAAGCACTCTCCGTTACATCCATCCAGGATTTTGCATCAGGAATATTCTTCTCAAAATACTGGGTCAGCTCCGATAAATTTGTTCGAAGCTTTAATGCTCTTACAGTGATAATCGGGTCATCGGAGGGTCTTTGTATTTTCTTACCGGTAGAGTACTGTTCTTCCAGTTTGGTCATATTAACTTTATTCTTATTAATATTATTCATCATATTGTTGGTCATCATTTTATTCGTTATTCTCATTGTTTAACCTCCTGTCCCTATATTCTATATACTCTGCTATACTTCTAAGAGTTTCTCCATATTAGACACCCATCTCATTGATTAACTTATTATAAATCTCATCCATTACGCTGACTACTTTTGCGGAAAGATTATAAGCATTCTGATACCTGATAAGATTCATCGCTTCTTCATCAACGTCAACGCCGGACACTTCAAGTCTTTGGTTTGTTATGGTATTTAAAATGTTTTTCTGGCTATTTGATATGGTATTGGCTTTATCCGTATCAATACCTATTTCAGCAACCATGGTTTGAAAAAAAGCTTCCGGTGTTCCTTGTTCAAAGGCTGTTTTATTGTTTCGCAGCGCCAGCAAACGGTCGATAATATCATTATTCTCCGGACCATTTGTTATATCGGAGGATGCTGCAAGTAATCCCGGATTATCAAAGAAGCTACTGTTTACAGTAAAGTTCTCCGCTGTTATAAAATAATAAGAGCCATACAAAGGCTGATCCTCTGGTATCTCTTCATAAAATCCACCGGTCTGTGAATCAAAGGTATCATAATCATAATACTCGGCATCGTCAGAATCCTTTAAAGGACCAAAGGTATAATTCCTGCCGGATACTTTATTCGTAGCACCAAAG
>JAEWEO010000251.1 GCA_023389295.1 Bacillota bacterium | reverse complement strand
GAACTTAACTTGCATGATGATAAGATACTTTATTATAAGTTTCCTTGTCGTATCTAAATAAAAGAATAATGGTTTGTATATTTCGTCTCAAAATTACAAACAGCAAGTGTTCTTTAAAGATTAGGAGATGGTAGCTTTGGACAGTTTAATACTAAAAAAAGTAAATGTTATCTCACAACCTGAAACTGAATAATTGCACTAAATCGAATGAGACAAAAACATGATGAATTACTAATCTAATTCACATGACAATAAAGGCAGGGATTTATCCCTGCCTTTATTACATACATAACTTATATAAACTATTTGATGAGCTTACATTAACTATCGTAACACACCTCGTGCCTTTTTATATGTCCTATTCTTTACCCTCAATTTTATTCTTCCACTTCTTTCATACTAATCTGTCTCATATCATAACCCGTAGGATTTTGGAATATTCGTATACCAAACTCTCCTGCTATAGATAATATATGATCAAAGATATCAGATTGAATTTGTTCAAACACAGACCACTCTGTTGTATTTGTAAAGGCATAGATTTCTAAGGGTAATCCATTTTCTCCCGAAGGCATTTGCCGCACAATCTGCGTCATGTTTTGATTTAATTGCGGATGATTGTTTAAGTAGAATTGAATATAAGCACGAAATGTTCCTATATTGGTCATATATCGGCCATTTAATTTAAACCCCTCGTCATAATTATTGTTTTGATTATGATTTTTTATTTCTTCTTCTTTTTGTATAATATAATCCCTCAAATAATTAATCTTCTTATATTTATCAAGCATTTTTGGTGTACAAAAAGTAATCGAGTTAACATCAATATAGATTGATCGTTTGATTCGTCTCCCACCATATTCCAGCATCCCTCTCCAGTTTTTAAAGGATTCTGATACCAGAGCATAAGCTGGCAAAGATACGATGGTTTTATCAAAATTTTGAACCTTTACAGTATTTAAAGTAATATCAATCACATCGCCATCAGCTCCATACTTCGGCACTTCGATCCAATCTCCGATTCGCAGCATATCATTGGAAGTCAATTGTATTCCTGCGATAAAACCAAGAATAGAGTCTTTAAATACAAAGGAGAATACGGCTGCCAATGCACCGATACCACTTAATAAAATCAGAGGATTTTGATTCATTAATGTACCGACAATAATAATTCCGATAATAATATAGAACACAATTTTTACAACTTGTAGAAGTCCTTTGATTGGTCTTATTTTTGAGATAGGATAACGTTTATAGATATCATTAATTGCATCCAATAAAGAATTTGCTATAAACAGTATCATCACTAGGATATATACCGCTGATCCCTTACTTATTAGCACACTAGCAGCACCGTATGCCGGAGAAAAAGTGAAAACAATAATACCCGGTAAAATATTTGCTAATCGATGAAATAACTTATGATCTAGTAAAATATCATCCCAGCGATACTTATTCTTATATATAATCTTAGAAATTAATTTAATGATTATTTGCTTTGATATAACATTTACAATAATACATAGCAATAATAAAATAGCCGTCAATATAACATAATATAAATACGTTTGGACGACCTGGCTAAAATCAGATAAACTGAGCATATCTTTAATATAAGTCATATGTTTAAACCTTCCTTTAATATGTATTTCTTAGCCTAATTTTATAATCAAATAGATATGATGTCAAATCCTATCCCAAGGTAAATAATACTATTCAAAGATAAATAATATTAAGATATCTTGGCATTATATATATGAAGTTATAACTTCTTATGGAATTAATATTATAATCTATATGGAATTTATAATTTCTATGGAATATCCCCTCATTTTAATCCATATGAGAATATTAAAATTTCTTATGGAATATTTTAACCAAATTAAGACTTTTTAACAATTCTAATTAAATTCTAATGTGACTATTACCAAATTATGATATACTATTTCTGCAACTTTACTAACTTAATATTTTTAGTATTGTAAAGCATAAACCTAATTTTTATTAGGAATGATAATTATGAATATTTCTATGAAAGAGGTGTAACTATGTGGTTTTCTAAATCACAGAATGAGGTCTTAAAGGAACTTGATGTCAACCCTTTGGTCGGACTCTCCGAAGCTGAAGCCAAAAAGCGTCTGGAGCAATATGGTCTTAACAAATTAAAGGGTAAACCAAAGAAGAGCATTTTAGCCTTATTTCTGTCCCAATTAAAGGATATGTTAATTTATGTCCTGATTGCAGCTGCTGTTATTACAATGGTGATTGGAGAATATGCAGATTCCATTATCATTTTGCTGGTTATTATATTAAATGCTGTAATCGGTGTTATTCAAGAATTTAAGGCAGAAAAAGCGGTGGAGGCATTACAAAAAATGACCACGCCAAAATCCGTTGTAAGAAGAGACGGTAAGGCTATCGAGATCAACTCTGAGGAAGTTGTTCCGGGCGATATTGTTATTCTGGATGCCGGACGTTATGTACCTGCAGATATGCGTCTGATTGATAGTGCCAATTTACAAATTGAAGAATCCGCTCTTACTGGTGAATCTGTTCCCTCCTCTAAGGATGCCAATGCTATTTTTGAGGATCCAAAAACTCCAATTGGTGATAAGTCCAATATGGCATTTTTATCCACATTAACAACTTATGGCCGAGGTGAGGGTGTTGTAGTTGCAACAGCGATGGAAACGGAAATCGGAAAAATTGCTAAAATCCTAGATGATGAAAATGAAGAAATGACACCTCTTCAAAAAAGACTGGACGAGTTAGGAAGAATCCTTGGCTTTTTGGCCATTGGTATCTGTGTATTAATCTTTGGTATTGCACTCATTCAAAAGCGTGATTTATTTGATATGTTCTTAACTGCAATTAGTCTCGCTGTTGCTGCTATTCCGGAAGGTCTAGCTGCGATTGTTGCTATCGTTCTTGCTCTTGGTGTTACAAGAATGTCAAAGATCAATGCTATTGTTAAAAAACTTCCTGCAGTTGAAACTCTTGGTTCCGTTAATATTATCTGTTCGGATAAGACAGGTACTTTGACACAGAATAAGATGACCGTAGTTCAACAATATACCTCCGGTAATCTTACAGAAGTATCTACAACAGGTGCCAATCTAGTTCCTAAAACAGATGAAAAGGATCTGATTAAATCCTTAGTACTTTGTTCTGATGCTACTTATGTAAACGGACAAGGAACAGGAGATCCAACAGAAATTGCTTTGATTGTCCTCGGTGATAAATTCAACCTAACCAAGGATCAGCTTAATGAACAACATAAACGAGTATCTGAAAATCCCTTTGATTCTGATCGTAAGCTTATGTCAACTCTAAACGTAGAGGGTGATGGATACCGAGTTCATACAAAAGGTGCCATTGATAATATACTAAAATATTCAACTAACGTATTAGTTAACGGTCAAATCGTACCATTAACGAAAGAAATGAAGGCAGATTTTCTAAGAGTGACAGAAGAAATGTCGGATCGTGCTCTTCGTGTTCTTGGTGTAGCATTTAAAGATACCGATCAAGTAATTGCTCCTGAAGAAATGGAAAAAGATCTTACCGTTATCGGACTAGTTGGTATGATTGATCCTCCTAGACTTGAAGTAAAGGATTCTATCCATGAGGCTAAATTAGCCGGTATTCGTCCGATTATGATCACAGGTGATCATAAGAATACTGCTGTTGCTATTGCTAAAGAATTAGGCATAGCTGAATCCATCAAGCAAAGCATTACCGGTGCAGAAATCGATGAATTATCAGAAGAGGAATTTGCAACCAAGATAAATGATTATCGGGTATTTGCAAGAGTATCTCCGGAACATAAGGTTAAGATTGTAAGAGCCTTTAAGGCACAGGGTAATATCGTATCCATGACCGGTGACGGTGTCAATGATGCTCCTTCTCTTAAATTTGCTGATATCGGTGTTGCAATGGGTATTACAGGTACTGATGTAGCTAAGGGTGCAAGTGATATGATTTTGACAGATGATAACTTCTCTACCATTGTTAATGCAATTGAAGAAGGAAGAAATATATATAACAATATTAAGAAATCTGTTATCTTCCTCTTATCCTGTAACTTAGGTGAGGTTATAACCATCTTCTTATCCATCTTGTTTAACTGGCCAATTCCACTCCTTGCAACTCAGATTCTCTGGATCAACCTAATTACAGACTCCTTACCAGCCATCGCTCTTGGCATAGATCCCGGTGATAAGGATGTTATGAAGCAGAAACCCAGAAATCCAAAGGAAAGCTTCTTTGCACGTGGTGCAGGGCTTAGGGCTGTCATCGGCGGCGTACTAATTGGGATATTCACCTTACTAGCCTTCTATTTTGGCTTAGCTCAACATGGATATGAAATAGGTTCTGGAATGCTTTCAGAAGAGGTGCTCGAAGAGGCTTTGCCTTATGCAAGAACCATGTCCTTCGTAGTATTAGCAGCATCCCAGCTCTTCTACTCCTTGTCTATGAGAAGTGCAACGAAATCCATCTTTAAGCTTGGATTATTCTCCAATATTTATTTAATTGGAGCTATCATCGTAGGTATACTACTACAGTTAGTTGTAATTACAATCCCTGTATTAGCAAATGCTTTCGGAGTTCATAACTTAAGCTTAGGAGAATGGGGAATTGTACTCGGCTTTGCCCTAATTCCTTTGATTGTAAATGAAATCATTAAGGTATTTACCAGATCAGCTGAAAATAAGTAATCATAATAAATGGAGCCAATCTCTTGGCTCCATTTTATTGAACATAAGAGTGGTTCGCAAAGCGTGCCAAACGTTGTTTGTTTTCTTATGTTTATAGGATTGAAATATTTTTAGAATCGTACTATGCTATAATTAGCTTTTGTCATCTTAATCCTAATAATTTATCTTAATTGCGTGAGGTGTATATTATGGAAAATGTAAATAATTTAAAAGAAATATATCTAGCCGGTGGATGTTTCTGGGGAACAGAAAAGTATCTATCCGAAATCAAGGGTATTGTAAGAACTGATGTTGGTTATGCCAATGGAAATACTGAAAATCCTACTTACGAGGAAGTATGTCATAATAATACAGGGCATGCCGAAACTGTTCGAGTATTTTATGATCATACAAAAATTCGCTTGGAATTTATACTTAATCTTTACTATGATGTGATTAATCCAACTTCCCTTAATCGTCAGGGTGGCGATTGCGGAACTCAGTATCGTACCGGTATTTATTACGTAGACGATGCGGATATTGAAATTATCCGTAACTCTCTGTCACTGCTTCAAACAAAGTATGATAAACCCATCGCTATCGAGATGTTACCTTTGCGCAACTATTATCTGGCTGAGGAATACCACCAAAAGTATCTTGATAAGAATCCTAACGGCTATTGCCATATTGGGAAAGATAAGTTTGAACAGGCCAAACTTGCAAAGGACGAGTTTTAGGATCAGAAATACTATAACTTAGGTTCTAAAGGCAAAATTCTATGAGCAAGGTTCTATAGTCAAGGTTCTATGATCAAGGTTCTAGAATTAAGGTTCTAGAATCAAGGTTCTATGAAATAATAAAATTATAGGCTAGAATAAAGTGGATGGGTACTTACTCCCCTCCGTTTCATTCTAGCCCTTTTATATTGTACATTATATCATATTGCATTGTTAAAATGGTTTCATCCCGCTAAGCCATCCCTGCTTTTCCCAATGACTACGATCCGAAGGATTCCAATCATTTCCCTTTTGCATGCTTTTCATGATATGAAACATAAAGCCTCTAAATATTGGATAAGGGAGTTTATCAATTCTTTTCATTGTCTTATATATCTTCTTGGCTTTGCGTGCAATCTCCTTTTCAATCCTGGCCATCTTTTTTGGGCTTATTTCCTCCCACTTCATTGCTGATACGGCTTTTTTATAGGTAAAGATTCTTTTAATACCCCAGTAGGATAAACTTAATTTTAAGGTCTTTGTAGCATGGGATAGCCCAGCTCCCGCTGTTGTAACGACACTTAAAGCCGTCTTCTGAAACATAACCGGATTTGGCCTATGTGAGATCCACATAAAACACAGATGATCCAGTAATGCTTTTAAACTTCCCGTAACATCTAAGGCATATACCGGTGAGGCTAAAATAATTAAATCCGCTTCCTCTAGGGCAGTAACAATCGGCTTAATGTATTCGGAGTGTGGACAAGCCTGCTCTCCTTTTAAAAAGCATTGAAAGCAACCTGCACATAGCTCCGGCATATCCTTAGGTAAGAAAAACTCCTTTCTCTCAACTTCTTCATAGTGAGAAAGCTCCTTGCAAAACAAATCTGTGCAATGCCATGTACTACCATGTCTTGTATTCCCATTGATAACAGTAACCCTCATTTATTAGCGGCCCCCTTCTGACTGATTACCTTTTGTTCATTGTAGTATTGTTGAGTCTGTTTTTCAATAAAAATATCAAAAATATAGTATTTTCTGTTAGTAGTTCATTCCTGTATAAATGAGTATAGCATCTCTTAAAAATGCTGCTAAACCTGGTTGATTTTTATCATAATAAGCCGTAAATCTCTCATCTTCCACATACATCTGTGCAACACCCGCATGAGCCTCCTTGCTATAGCTTCCCCAGGTACAGGACAGCCACTCGCGGTGTAACCTGGCAGCTTTTTGGCTCAACTCTCCTCCCGGATTACCTGTAGCAAAAGCTTCCTCCAAGGTTTCTTGAATATCCTTCCCTAGCTGCTCGAATTTTAAATATTCTTCATTTGTCATATGAAGTAACTTCTGATTGGATTGATTAACTGCTTCCTCCCCGTACTTTTCACGGATTTCAGTTCCGTACTTTGCTTCATTTTCTTCTACTATACGCTTCTTAAAGCCATCAAACTTTTCTTTATCACTCATACTTATAATTCCTTTCTTATACTCCATGGTTTTTTTTACATTCGCAATCAACAGATCCAGTTGCTTTCTTTGCTCCAGAAGCTTTTTCAGATGGACTTTAAGTGCTTTTTCTTCGTCAAAATCCTTTGAGGTGACTAATTCTTTAATCGTATCCAGGTTAACTCCCAATTCCCGATAAAACATGATTTGCTGTAGTAAATCAACTTCTTTCTTACCGTAAATGCGATATCCAGATGAACTGGTTCTTGCCGGCTTAAGAATTCCAATTTCATCATAGTACCTGAGTGTTCGACTGCTCACCCCAGCGAGCTTACTTAATTTTTGTACTGTATATTCCATCTTTACCTCCTGTTGTTGCTCTTTTATTAAGAGAAGAAATATTGGATATATAGCCTAGTTGATATCACAATAACTTCCCCTCGAATATAGTCTATACCTTTACGTAGCGTCAAAGTCAATCCTAAATTTATAGAAATATTTTAAAGAATTTAGATACTACATTCTTATTCTGGACTTCTCCTTAACTTTATTCTATAATTTTGAAAATCAAGTTATATATTTATGCATTGATATGCGTTAAAATGTTAACAAATTGTAATTTATTTAATATTAATCGTATTTTTATTCATTATCCACAAAATATTCCATATCCGTAATTTTCATATTCAACAAGTAATTTTCAACGAAAATATGTTTTACCATCATAAATCTTCTGATTATTCATGCACAATTTCTAAAATTTGATTGGATTTATTATTGACATAGACAAACAAATAAGTTATATTTTAAATGGAGATATATTTAAGAATTGCTAAATATTTCATCTTGTGCAACATTGCGTGAACTTATATCTTCCCTATTATTTATATATGTCTCACAGAAATAGAACATTGAAGATGCAACAACCAAATAGTTCCGGAAGATGCAACAAATTAATTTTGCTGTTCATCGCAACCAAACTTATGTATTTTTTTATTAAGTTGTACGTAAGCCGATATCTTGGAGGAATCTTAGGTATCGGCTATAATTATACGGGGAGGTGAAATCCTCCTAAAAACCAAGGAGGATTAGGATATGTCTAAAAAAGTGGCCATTCTAATGGGTAGCGATAGTGACCTTCCGATTGTCAAAGGAGCCATTTCCACCTTAAAGAATTTTGGTATTGCTGTTGAGGTTCATGTGATGAGTGCTCATCGTACTCCAACACAAGCCTGCGATTTCGCTTCAAACGCAAAAGCAAAGGGATTTGGTGTGATTATCTGTGCCGCTGGCAAGGCTGCACATCTTGCAGGAGTTATAGCTGCTCATACTACACTACCGGTGATTGGAATTCCAATCAAATCATCTACGCTTGACGGACTGGATGCTCTTCTAGCAACCGTTCAGATGCCAAAGGGAATTCCCGTGGCAACCGTAGCTATTGATGGGGCAGATAATGCTGCTATCTTGGCAGCTCAAATGCTAGCTATTTATGATGATGAGATTAGTTCTAAACTTGATACAATGAAAAATGAAATGGTAGAGGAAGTCTTAGCAAAAGACGCTAAATTACAGACTGAGTTGTTAGGATAATTCTAAATTATTAGCAAAAAATAATTATAACTCATCTTGGACTTTTTAAGCATCAACTTATCAGAAGCAACATGATGTCATTATTGGCAGACATGAATAATATAAGAAATGGAGTAATGTATAT
>JAEWEO010000147.1 GCA_023389295.1 Bacillota bacterium | reverse complement strand
ATATGTGTATTTTGCAAAAAACAATTATTGGTTATTGATTTAAACGTATTAATAAGATACAATCAAAATATAAAATATACAAGCAATTATAGTTCATTTAACGAGTTTAAATGTTTTAATAGAATTTTAAATTAGAACATTTTACTTTATAAGCCTTAGGAATAAGCGAATTAACAGTTAATCTTACTATATCGTTTTAAGAAAGGAAGGGATGAAGGAAAATGTCAACCGTAGAAGAGTTGAAGATAACTTCAAACAGAATAAGAAAGAGCATCATTACTATGTTAGCAAAAGCGGGGTCAGGACATCCGGGCGGTTCCTTATCAGTAACTGATATTCTGGTTACACTCTATGACCAAATTAAAGTTAACTCAAAGGATCCCAAATGGGAAGATCGTGATCGTGTCGTTTTGAGCAAGGGACATGCTGCACCAGCGTTATATGCTGTGTTAGAGGATCAAGGATTTTTCGACCAGGAGGAGTTTTCCAAGCTTCGTAAATTAGGTGGAAAACTACAAGGTCATCCGGATATGAATAAAACACCTGGAGTGGATGTTTGTACTGGTACCTTAGGAAATGGATTTTCTACTGCCATTGGTATTGCTTTAGCAGGCAAGGTCCAAAAGAAGGATTATCATGTGTATGCTATTTTGGGAGATGGTGAATTACAGGAAGGTGTTGTATGGGAAGCGGCAATGTCAGCGGCTCATTACAAGTTAAATAATCTGACCGTAATCTTAGATCATAATAGGATGCAAATAGATGGATTAAACGATGAAGTTATGAACCTAGGTAATGTGAAAGGCAAGTTTGAAGCCTTTGGTTATGAAGTTTTGGAAGTGGATGGACACAATATCGAAGAACTCCAAAAAGCTTATAAAGTGAAATCCCTTGATAAACCGATTTGTATTATTGCAAATACGTTGAAGGGAAAGGGCATTTCCTTCATGGAAGATAAGGTTGAATGGCATGGAAATGCAGTTAACCAAGAAACCTATAAATTGGCAATGGCAGAATTGGAAGGGGGCAATTAATATGAGTAAAGCAATGAGAGAAGCATATGGAGACGCTCTTTTAGAGATGGCAGGAGATGAAAAAATCGTTGTTCTGGATGCTGACTTAGCAAAAGCAACCTCATCCGCTAAGTTCGCCAAGGAGTATCCGGATCGCTTTTTTGATATGGGTATAGCAGAGCAAAATTTGATGGGAACTGCAGCAGGTATGGCAATTAGCGGATTAAAACCCTTTGCAAGTACCTTCGCCATGTTTGCTACAGGACGAGCATATGAGCAGGTACGTAATGCTATCTGTTATCCAAATGCTAATGTTAATATAGTGGCTACCCATGCAGGACTTTCACCGAATTCAGACGGAGGTAGTCATCAGACAGTAGAAGATATTGCACTCATGCGAACGATTCCCAATATGACAGTACTTAGTCCTTGTGATTATAATCAGGCCAAGGCTATGGTAAAGAAGATGAAGGATATAGACGGTCCGGCTTACATTCGATTATCAAGACATCCTGTAACCGAAGTAACAGATCCGGTAGATGATATGGATTTATCAAAAGCTCAGGTATTAAAAAAAGGAGAAGATCTTTGTATCGTAGCGACAGGTGTTGTGGTAGCCTCTGCATTGGAAGCGGCAAGGGAACTCGAGGCAGAGGGAATTCATGCTAGCGTTATTAATGTGCATACCATCAAGCCTTTTGATGAAGATACTATCCTTCAATACGCGAAGCTTTGCAAAAAGATTCTAACAGTTGAAGAGCATTCCATTATTGGAGGACTTGGTTCAGCAGTCTGTGAGACGGTTACAAAGGTTGGTAATTGTATTGTTGAACGTATGGGTATCATGGATGTGTTCGGTCAATCAGGAGACTTAGGTGAGTTGATGGATCATTATGGACTCACAGAGAAACATATTTTATCCAAAGCAAAGGAATTATTAAACAAATAAGAGAGGTTATTAACATGAGAAAGATACCGGTGATCATAGATTGCGACACAGGAATAGACGACATGATATCATTTGTTCTGGCATTTTCGTCAGAGGTACTTGATATTAGAGGTATTACAACAGTAGCAGGAAATCAGACCTTGGAGCTTACCACCTACAATACATTAAATGGATTAGCCTTAATGGGTCGTGAGGATATTTCCCTTGCAGTAGGAGAGGCAAAGCCCAGCGAAAGACCACTGAGGGATGCAGGATATATTCATGGGGAAACTGGTTTAGGAACCTATCACTTTGAAAATCCAACAAATAAAAAGCCAGTAGATCAACATGCAGTAGATTTCATGAAGGACATACTAATGAAATCAGAGGAGCAAATCGTTATTTTAGCATTAGCACCTTTAACCAATATTGCTTTACTTTTAAAGAAATATCCGGAATGCAAGGAGAAAATAGATAAAATTGTATTCATGGGTGGGTCTATACGAACCGGTAATCCTACTCCGGTATCTACCTTTAATGTTTTGGCAGATCCGGAAGCTGCAAAATATGTACTAAAAAGCGGTGTGCCTTTCACTATGTGCCCTCTTGATATGACAAAAGACGGATATGTTACCAGCGAGGATATTGAGCAAATTGGAACTATTCAAAATCCCGTTGCACAAATGACCTATGAATTATGTAAGTTTTACGAAAGCACAGTAGATAATAGCAATAATGCTAAGAACAGATTTAAGGGACTATGCATTCATGACTTAGTAACGGTTGCTTATGTAACAAATCAGGAGCTTTTCACAACGAAAAAATATTATGGGGATGTTGAGACAAAAGGTGAATTGACTACCGGATTTACTATGATTGATTACGAGAATATTTTAGGAAAAACAGAAGAAGAAAAAAATATTGA
Organism: Bacillota bacterium; assembly: GCA_023389295.1. Lineage (GTDB taxonomy): Bacteria > Bacillota > Clostridia > Lachnospirales > Lachnospiraceae > Mobilitalea. Next base: position 19,403 of record JAEWEO010000147.1, on the reverse strand, counting down.
ATTTGTTGATTCAATTGATAGAGAAGGTTTTATGAAGGTTTTCTTTGAAGCACTTAATTATTATACCAAATAGAATGTATAAGGAGATTAAACAATGAAGAAGAGTATATTTTTGGTGGTAGCAATCGTAATGATGTTTTCATTAGTAGCATGCGGTTCTAAGGACAGTACGAAGGATGAGGGTTCAGAAAAAGTTTACAAGGTTGCTTTGGTAGCAGATGGAGCAGGTTTAGGATCTCAAAGCTTTAATGATGTTGCTTTAGAAGGACTTGAAAAAGCAAAAACAGATTTTGGTATTGAAATTACAACCCTTGAAGTGAAAGAAGCGGCAGACTTGGCAAACAGTTTAAGAAGCTTAGCACAACAAGGAGTAGATTTAATTGTTACACCCAGTTCCTCCGTTCAAGATGCGGTAAAAGAAGTTGCAGTAGAATATCCTAATGTATATTTTGCCTTGCTGGATGTACAGGTAGAAGGTGTTGATAATGTAATATCATCCGCTTATCGTGAACATGAATCAGCATTTTTACTTGGAGCACTAGCGGCATCTATCACACAAACCGATAAAGTTGGCTTTGTCGGAGGTATTGGCGGTACCATTCAAGATAGGTTCCAATACGGTTATATGGCAGGAGCAAAATATATCAATAAAGATGCTACAGTAGTTGCGTCCTATACCGGAAGTTTTAGCGATGTAGGTAAGGGTAAGGAAATTGCATCCATGATGTATGCTGATGGTGTGGATTTTATAGCACCTACTGCAGGCGCATGTAATCTTGGAGTATTCCAAGCAGCTTCTGAGGCAGGAGCTGATAAATGGAGCTTTGGTGCAGCCAATGGCCAGTTCAATCAAATGCCAGATAAGATTGTAGCATCTCAAGTAAAGAGAGTGGATAATGTAGCATACACCATCGTTGAAAGCCTTGTTAACCAAACTATAAAAGGCGGAAGTAAGACAGAGTACGGTTTAGTAGATGGCGGTGTTGACTTATATTACTCCTCAGAAGAAGCATTATTATCCTTGATTCCGGAAGAGACTAAGGCTGTGATCGATGATCTGAGAGCTAAGATTATTGACGGAACCATCGATGTACCTGAAAACGAAGCAGAATACAATGCATTTATTCAATAAATAGATCAAGAGGTGAGAAAAGTGGGGTACGCCATCGAACTTAAGAATCTGACAAAGAAATTTGGACAGTTTACTGCCAATGATAACATTACATTCCAGGTAAAGGAAGGCGAGATATACGCACTATGTGGCGAAAATGGAGCCGGAAAGACCACTTTAATGAATATGATTTATGGGCTATATACACCAACCTCTGGTGAGATAATCATTCATGGTAAACCGGTAGCGTTTGGTAGTTCCAAAGATTCTATCAATCATGGTATTGGTATGGTGCACCAGCACTTTATGCTAGTTCCGAAATTAACAGTAATTGAAAATATTATTGCAGGACAAGAGACCGGTACCAAATTCAAATTAGATAAAAAAATAGCCAAACAACAAATTTTAGAGTTGTCAGAACAATATGGCCTAAAGATTGACCCTGATGCACCCGTAGGAGAACTCTCTGTTGCAATGCAACAGAGAGTTGAAATACTAAAGGTGTTGTATCGTAAGGCTGAGATATTGATTTTTGATGAACCGACAGCGGTATTAACACAACAAGAAATTGAAGAGTTCTGCGAAATATTATTAAAGTTAAAAAAACAGGGAAAGACGATACTTTTTATCAGTCATAAGCTTGGAGAAGTGCTAAAGGTTTCTGACCGAGCTACCGTAATTCGCCTTGGCAAAATCATCGGAACTGTTAACATTTCAGAAACCACAGCAGAAGAGCTTACCAGAATGATGGTAGGAAGAAGTATTTGCCTTGGAGGTGGTGAAAGAAAGCAGGTATCCACCAAGGAAGAGTTAATTAAAATTGAAAAGGTATCTTATATTAAGAATAAAACAATACGAAAAGTAGATGAACTCTCTCTTTCGGTACGAGCAGGAGAAATTCTTGGTGTTGCCGGAGTGGATGGCAATGGACAGGAAGAATTAGTTCAGATGATTTGTGGTGTACACCCGGTACAGGAAGGGGATATCACCCTTGCAGGAACTTCCATAAAGGGAAAATCCGTTAAGCAGATTAAGGAGATGGGACTGGGCTATATTCCGGAAGACCGTCACAAAGATGGTTTAGTCTTAGACTTTTCCATAGCTGAAAATGTAATCTTAGGACAACATAAGGATGGCAAGTTTTCAAAGAATGGATTACTTTTAAAGCATAGTGATATTGCAAAAACAGCGGACAAGCTAAGAGAAGATTATGATATCCGTTGTGGAGGTATTGAGTCACCTGCCTCCAGCTTATCCGGTGGTAATCAACAGAAAATAATTATTGCAAGAGAAATTTATCGTAATCCCAAAGCAATCTTAGCGGTACAGCCAACCAGAGGACTCGATGTGGGTGCAATAGAATATATACACAATGTACTTGTTGAGCAAAGAAATGCAGGTAAAGCGGTACTATTATTCTCATTAGAGTTAGATGAAATTATGTCACTCAGCGATCGTATTGCTGTAATTTATAAAGGTAAAATAGTCGGTATTGTAGATGCGAGAAAGACGAGTCGAGAAGAGCTTGGTTTAATGATGTTAGGCCAGAGTAAAGGAAAGGATGTGTAAGATATGAGAAAGGATAAGCTACGTCAGCTAGGAGCAAGTCTTTTAATTACATTTATATCAATATTTTTAGCCTTTTTCATTGGTGCTATCATCATTTTATGCTTAGGTGAAAATCCTCTTGCAGCATATGTAGCTCTATTCAAAGGAGCTTTTGGAACTCCAATTGCAACGACGGTATCCTTAACGAAGGCAGTTCCCTTAATTCTAACAGGTCTTGCAGTAGCAGTTGCTATGAAGTGTAAGGTATTTAACATTGGTGCAGAAGGTCAGTTGTTAGTAGGTGGTATGGCAGCAGCTTATGTAGGATTTACCTATGATTTACCGGCTCCGATCCATATTATTGTAAGTTTATTGGCATCTGTAATAGCAGGTATGCTTTGGGCGTTTATCGCAGCAATACTAAAATATACTAGAAATGTCCATGTAGTAATTAGTACCATTATGTTAAATTATATTGCGACCTCTTTGATTTCCTATTTTATTAATGGACCATTAAAGGAAACAAATGCGACAGGAAGTATGACCCCAATGATTGCATCTACTGCAAAACTACCGTTACTTCTACAAAAACCCCTATCGCTTAATGCCGGTTTTATTATAGCTCTAGCAATGATTTTTGTAATTGCTTTTATACTAAATAAAACTACCATTGGTTATGAAATGAGAGCCGTAGGACAAAATGCATCAGCAAGTAATGTAGGTGGAATTAATGTGCAAAAGAATATGTTTCTAGCACTTTTAATTAGTGGTGGACTTGCCGGACTTGCTGGTGGTATCGAGGTAACAGGAAGTATTTATCGTGTAGTGGAAGGTTTCTCTTCTGGATATGGCTTTAATGGTATTCCTGTTTCCCTCATGGCCTATGGTAATCCTTTTGGTATTTTCTTCTCCGCATTATTACTAGGAGCAATGCGTAATGGCGCTTTAACAATGCAAATTCAGGTAGGTATTTCACAAGATATTGTTGAGATCATACAGGGTCTCGTAATTATCTTTATCGCATGTCAATATTTTATAAGCTATTATATAAAGAAGCTGAAAGGAGGTAAGGCGAATGCTTAATGTACTGTTCATACTATTATTATCAACATTACGAATGGGTACGCCCTTAGCATTAACAGCGCTAGGAGGAACGGTATCAGAGCGATCCGGTGTAACGAATATCGGTTTGGAGGGTATCATGACGGCAAGTGCCTTTGCAGCAGTCGTAGGTAGCCACATAACCGGCAATCCTTGGTTTGGTGTCCTTTTTGCAATTGTAATAGGAATAGGCATTTCTGCAATTCACTCCTTTGTATCAGTTACAGCCGGAGGAAATCAAAACATTAGTGCAATGGGTTTGGTTTTATTCGCTAATGGTGCTGCAGCAGTTGGTCTGAATGCTATTTTTAAGAGTAGTGGTAACTCTGCTCAGGTAGCATCCCTTCTTACATCACCTATTTTTAAGGACATACCGGTAATCGGTGGATTTTTATCCTCCTTATCTCCCTTTGTATACATTGCTTTCATTGCACTGATTGCAGTTACTTATTTGCTGAAATATACTCCTTTGGGCCTTCGTATTACAATGGTAGGTGAGAAACCAAAGGCAGCAGAAACAGCTGGAATTAGCGTTGCAAAGGTTCGTTATTTTTCCGTATTGCTTAGTGGTGTTTTAGGTGGTCTGGGTGGAGCGTACCTATCCTTAGGTCAGATGAACCTATTCCAGGATGGAATGGTATCCGGACGAGGTTATTTGGCACTTGGAGCTGTAATTATGGGTAAGTGGTCACCGATCGGAGCTTTTTGCTCGGCTATGTTCTTTGGACTATTTGATGCAATTCAAATTTATGTTCAAATGATACCAAATTTCCCAATTCCCTCAGAGTTTATTCAAATGATACCCTACGTCGCAAGTTTAATTGTGCTAGCCGGCTTTATTGGTAAGGCAGAGGGCCCTGGTGCAATTGGAACACCTTATTCCAAATATGCAAACACTAGATAGTGTAAAGAGAAAGAATGTTCATAGAGGAAGACAAAGCTTCTTCGCTGAAGATAAAAATTTCTCTTAAAGAACTGTGGAGCTCGCATAGAGATAGCGAACTTCACAGTTTTTCCAAAATTATTTGAAAAGGTAGATGGAGGTTCGTGTGAAAGATGAATCTTTCATACGCTATGGAAAGGGCATGGTTATTAATATGGATATAAAATCACTTCGGATAAATCCGACATTAGCTTGTGGAAATCTCTTGAATTATAAGGAAGATTTGGATATACTGAAAGCACTAGGAAATAAAATTCTTCATATTGATGTTATGGATGGACATTATGTTCCAAATCTTTGTTTTGATCTTAATACAATTAAAGCAATAAAAAATAACTATGATTTTTTACTTGATGTTCATTTAATGGTTACAAATCCTGAGGATTATGTGGAACCCTTGAAAGAGATCGGTGTTGATTTCATCAGTTTTCATATCGATGCAACTTCATTTTCCCTACGTTTATTAAAACAAATTCGTGAACTTGGTATTAAGGCAGGAATCGTAATCAATCCCTCACAGTCCATCGCATCAGCAATTCAATTATATCCATATACTGATTTTGTTCTCTTAATGGCTGTGGAGCCAGGTTTTTCAGGACAACAGTTCATTCCTGAGACCATAGACAAAATAGAAGAATTAAATCAGCTTCGTAAAGAGCGTGGATATGATTTTCTTATCGAGGTTGATGGTGGAATCAATCATGAAAATAGCATTTCCTGCATTAAATCAGGTGCAGATATTCTTGTCTCCGGTGCATTTGGAGTGTTTGAGCGAAAGAATGGTCTGATGGAGGACTATCGATATACCAAAAGTATTGTTGATAGCCAGGATGAAGTATAACCTATTATTAAGATATAGGAAGGAATAACAATGGCTACAATTAAGGACATAGCAAAGGCCGCTAATGTATCGATTGCAACGGTATCAATGGCCTTAAATGATAAGGATTGCATTACAAAGAAAACAAAGGACAAGGTACTTAAGGTTGCGAAGGAACTAAATTATACTCCAAGTATTGCAGCACAGACCTTGAAGACGAACAGAACAAAAACCATATCGTTATTAATCGGAGATATTGCCAATCCATTCTTCCCTGAATTAATTAAGGGAGTAGAGAAATCGGCAAGAGAACATGATTACAATGTTTTGATCTTTGATTTATCAGGAAGAGAAGAGGTTGTTGCTGATGAGATTAAGAAGTCCTTAAGCCAAAGGGTGGATGGACTCTTTATCACAGGTGCCTATCCGGTGTCCAAGGAAACCATGGATAAGCTCCACCTAATGTGTGACGAAGGGCTAAAGATGATAACCTGTAATCGCTTTATGGTTTCTGATCGAATGCCAATTATTATTGCTGATGAAAAACCTGAAATTGAAAACCTGCTATGTAAAATGGTAGCTTTTGGACACAAACAGATTGGATGCATTTCCGGTCCAAAGGGTTATTGGGTTACCAATGATAGAGAAGAATGCTTTAAAAGTACACTAGAGCAATTTGATCTGTATCATCCGGAATATATCGTGAATACCGGGTATGAATTTGATCATGGAAGAAAGGCTACAAGAGAGCTGTTAACGGCACATCCGGAGATTACAGCACTCATGTGCATCAACGACACCCTTGCAATTGGTAGTGCTACAGAGGCGAAAGCGATGGGGTATTCCTTGCCCGGGGATCTATCCATATTCGGAGTGGATGGAATTGAATATTTAAGATACTATACCCCTGAGATTACGACCGTAGATACGCATCGTTATGAATATGGCTATATAGGAACCGAGCGGTTAATTAAGATGATTGAGAGTGGTGATCATATGGAGCCGGAGCTGTTAAAGAACATATATTATCCTTGCTCTATTGCAGTAGGGGCAACGATTACCAACCCAAGGAAAAGAGTCATAGAGTAAAGAGTAAGAAAAAATAAAGAATAAAAAGTAAAGAATAAAAATTAATGAGTAAGAAAAAGTAAAGAAATAAGGCAATAGAAATAATAAACATAGAATTATAGAGCAATAAAATAATAGGGTAATATGAAATAATATATATATTAGTATGTATTAGAAATGGAGGATGACTGCATATGAAGATTGCAATTGGTAGTGATCATGGCGGTTTTGAATATAAAGAGATTATTAAGAAACGTCTTACAGAAGAAGGCTATGAGGTGGTTGATAAGGGAATAGCAACTTTGCAGGAAGTTGATTATCCCGATGTAGCAGTAGAGGTTGCAAATGCCGTAGTAGAGAAGGCATGTGATTGCGGTATCCTAATCTGTGGAACCGGTATCGGTATGAGCATAGCGGCTAACAAAGTAAAGGGTATTCGAGCTGCTCTGTGTGCAGATACCTTCTCGGCTAGAATGTCAAAGGAGCATAATGATGCTAATATCATTGCACTTGGTGCGAGAACTCTAGGAATAGAGTTGGCTTACGAGATAGTGAAGGCTTATCTTGGTGCCAAATTCTTAGGAGATAAGCACCTGGTAAGAGTTAATAAGATCAATGGAATACAAAAATAAGATTATTTTTCAATAGGATATATGGTATAGAAAAGAAGCACCTCACTTATAAAGGGTAACAACTTTTTTGTGAGGTGCTTAAATTTTTTGCCTATGGGCAAACGTTTGTGTAAAATACCATATATAAGTTGCTTAGATTATGATATAGTTGGGAAGATACAAAAGAAGACATGTCTTGTGACAATATGAAACTCTTAGTTATAACCGAGTTGTCTTAAAGAAACCAAACTTTAATTTATGTAGAATATAGATTAGGGAATACAATTAAGTCAGTCTAGCAGTTTGACAGAATATTTATCGTAATTCGTAAGATAAAAAAGTAGATTGTTTACGGGGAAGACTTAGTGGCTCAAAATAGTACCCTACCATATAATAATTATAAATCTTAATGTTTTGTATCAAAGCAAAACATAGTTATTTGGGAAGGTATGATTTTATGAAGGAAAGGTTAGAAAAGTGGCCGGAAAAGGTAGTTGATCTGACGAGTTCAGGGTGGAATTCAAGACTAGGAAGATATTATATTGGTCAAACAAGGAAGCTATATCTTAGTAATCAACTAAAATCATGGGCAGGAATTATAAATCCTTATCACTCCGGTATCAATGTATATTTCGATATATTTACCATAACAAACTTTGGAGAGCATAGTTTTAATGCAGAAATACTGCTAAATGCAGAGATATTCTATGGGAATACTGAGTTGTCTTCCATTACACCATCAAATCAATCTATCATTCCGGCACCAAAGCCAAAAGCATATATGGTTCAGACGGATTGTCCTGGCGATACTATTACGGGTGGTATCAATATATTTAATCGTATTGTTCCGCCAAATGAGACATTGGTAAGTGATTCTCATCAAGGCTCCATCATCATTGGACCGGGTAGAACGTTTTCTATTCTTCTAAGCACACTTGAAAGAGAAATAAATACGGCAACGATAGTTTTAACCTGGTGGGAAGAGAGAATATAAAGGAGGAATTCGCATGAGCTATTTATACTTTCCTGATGAGAAACAGCCACAAAATGTCATAGTACTCAGTAATTCCGTTTATCAATCCTACTTGGGAAGGTACTTTTTAGGACAGACAAAAACCATTTATTTTGAAGATAACTCTATGGCGTGGGGAGGTTTGATTAATCCGGATAACTCAAACGTTAATATGTTTCTTAATGCCTATACCATATCTAATTATTCTGATCAACCGATCACGGCGGAAGGATGGCTAAGTAGTAGTCTTCCGGGTGCTGCCATAACCTCCCATGATTATGCGGCTGGTAATCAGTCGATTGCACCGCCTACGCAACCAATGGTAAAAATTCAAAGTGCTAATTATGTAACCACAACACCAAGTGATGGAACGTATGCATTCACTAGAAGAGTCGAGCCAATGATAACATTAACAAAACATGATTTTCAGGGTATGTATATGATACCTCCCGGTGGTTCTTTTGTACTGTTTTTCTTACCCGGTAATAAAAAACCGATACACGTAAGAATTGCATTTGGCTGGTGGGAAGAAGAAATAGACTGAGGTAATGTAGAACATTGAAATAGGTTCTTCTAAAAGTCATTATAACTTTTAAAAGGACCTATTTAATTCATGATATATTGTAATGCATTCGCTTGTAGGACAAACGTTTGTGTAAAATTATATATCATATTTGCTCCTATTGTGGTATTATAACCATATAAAACCCATAGGAATAGGTGGTCATAAGAGAGAACGATACAATACAACTCAAAATAACCAAATGATAATGGAGAGGTTGAACGGAATGGATGGTTTTGTAATTGAAGCAATTAAAAAGCAGTTAAGCGAAAAAGAGAGTTGCATCGTTGCTATAGACGGTCTTTGCGGGAGTGGGAAAAGTACCTTGGCAGCTTTGTTAGAAGAACGATTTGATTGTAATGTTTTTCACATGGATGACTATTTTTTACCTATGAACATGAAAACAAAAGAACGATTAGCTGAACCGGGCGGTAATGTTCATTATGAACGATTTAAGGAGGAGGTACTAAATTCCTTATTAAGGTATGAGGCAATAACCTATCGGCCTTATAGCTGTGTAACAACATCTTTTTTAGAACCTATAACCGTCTTGCCAAAGAAGCTGACCATTATAGAAGGGACTTACGCACTTCATCCAACCTTGCAGCATGCTTCCACATTAAAGATATTCTTAACGGTGGAGAAAAACGAGCAATTAAGGCGTATTGAGCGAAGAAATGGTGTGGAAAAATTACAACAATTCATTCAATTATGGATTCCTTTAGAAACGCTTTATTTTCAAAAACTAAAAATCAAGGAGCAATGTGACCTTGTAATAGATACTACTAATTTTACTTATCCTAAGGAGGATTAAAAAATGAAGAAAATAAATACCACGAGACTTATCTATGCTGCTATTTGTATCGCAATAGGAATATTACTTCCTCAAATTAACAGGTTAATACCAGTAGCGAACATAGGGGCAATTCTTAGCCCCATGCATATTCCTGTATTACTTAGCGGATTTTTATGCGGAGTACCTTATGCAGCCTTTGTAGGTTTTATCTTACCACTCCTAAACTTTGTACTCACCGGAATGCCACCTATTTACCCCATTGGTTTGTCCATGATGTTTGAGCTTGCTACATATGGTATGCTATCAGCGTTTCTTTATAAAGTAACAAAGAATAACCTTTGGATATCGTTAATCGGAGCAATGATTGGTGGAAGAATTGTTATGGGTATCGCTAATACCATTTTATTTGGTCTTGCAGGAAAACCCTATGGCTTTTCAGCTTTCCTATCCGCTGCTTTTGTAACCGCTTTGCCGGGAATCATTATTCATCTCATTGTAATACCTGCAATCCTATATGCGCTTAAGAAGGCAAAGCTCACAGAGGTGATTGTGTAAGCTGTTTTAGAATAACGTCCGAAGGCTTGTAAGCTTCGTTTCTTATAGCTTATTAACATACAAAAAGAACCTATACTACTTAATAGCGGTAGGATAGGTTCTTTTCTTATTCATGACAAGTGAATTGGCGTGCTACTCCTCTTCTTCGCTTCTTAAAGCCATGCTGATTTCGTCGATAAACTTAATCCCATAATTATTAAAACGACTTATATCTGCTCCTTCCACATGCAAATCATGATCCATTTCTCAATATGGACGAAAGCAAAGAGAGATTACCACAAACTTGGAATATGATTACATAGCCTGCCTATATCCGGAAGGCAATATTAATGAACAATTCATGTATTTATTTAATGAGGAAGATATACGAGAGGTTGTATTTACAGGCTATAATGATGAAGATGAAGAAAACGGTTGTGTCACCTACCAAGTTCATAACCTTCTGTTTTTAGCAAAGTACTGATGAAACGCTAGTTGATGGCAACGACTTAAATGATAATCAGCCTAAAAAAGGTAAAAATGACAACAAATAATGTTAATAGTATACTATTAACATTATTTGTAATTGATTTTGAATTTGCTAAACAAATCAATACAGGCACGATTTTGACTAGAATCAATGCGCCTATAGGATTTAGATATGGAGGAGGTACCGTTGAGAAACAGACTTATTATATTATTGCTGACTCGGCATCAAAGAATAAAGAGCTGGCATGGTTATTTATCAGCTATTGCATTAAGGAAAGAACGATGGAAGAATTGGGTGATGACTATTTAATTGCCGGATATCCAATAAACAGGAAGAATACCTTAAAATTGCTTGAAAAAGCTTTTGGATCTGGATATGAAGAGGATATTGCTAAAATTGATACATGGAATAAAGAAAGAAACAGCACGGATATGGTATCAATTAATTTGAATTTATTATCAGAGATACAGAATATATGTAAAGAATTCTATGATGGTAAAATAACAGCCGAAGACTGTGCAGCACAAGTTCAGAATCGTAGTGAAATTTATCTAAAAGAGTAACTAATTGAAGTTTACAAAGAGAGCGAGTGCCACTATGAGATTAATATACGATTCGGATGGAGGTAGACAATTGAAACGTAAAACATCTTACATATACTGGTTATTCCTTTTGCCAAGTTTGGTGGGAGTCATGTTATTCTACTTTATACCATTTCTATATTCTTTTTATTACGCTATGGTTGACAACCTAGGCAGCAGGAACTTTGTAGGACTGAATAACTTTATTTCAACCCTGAAGAATGATCTGTTTCTTAGGGCTACTTTGAATACTTTGATTTTTATTGGATTATCAGTGCCATTAGGAACGGCGATTGCCTTATTCCTTTCCATTTGCCTTAAAAATATGAATAGAGGAAGGATAGCAGTAACGCTGGCAATATTATTACCACTTGTAATTCCATCCGGAACGATTGTTTACTTCTGGAAAATACTATTTGATTCCAATGGTATTTTGAATTTGCTTCTAATTAAGCTAGGTGTTTCCTATCAGTGGATTACAGATCATGAATGGAAGATGGGGATTTTGGTTCTGATCTTTCTATGGAAGAACATTAGTTATAATATAATACTATTTTGGTCAGGACTTAACTGGATACCAAAAACTTATTACGAGATTATGGAGTTGGAGGGTGGCGGAGCCTTTCTTAAATTTCGTCATATTACATTGGTATATCTGTCCCCTACCACCTTTGTCGTAATTTTAATGTCTATCGTAAATTCTTTCCGAGTATTCAAGGAGGTTTATTTGCTTTATGGAGGATACCCGTCTACGGATATCTATATGCTTCAACATTATATGAATAACCAGTTCCTGTCACTTAGTATGCAGAAGCTAGCCAGCGCTGCATATATCATGTTTCTGGTCATTGGCATAGTACTTTTTGCATTATATAAAGCGCAAAAGAAGCTGACTGACAGATATCAATAGGAGGAGCATCATGAAAAATAAATTGGTAAAAGCACTCATGATCATCATAGTTGTGGCAGCAGTATTCGTAGCAATCATCCCCATATTGTTTATCGTTTCAAATTCCTTTATGAGCGGTAATGAAATCGTTAACCGTTATACTAAGGAAATCATAGAAGGTAATTCTATGGATTTTATAGCCAACGGGCTCCATTATGTCAGATTCAGTCTGATACCTGATCGTGTTACACTCAAGCAGTATGAAAGACTGCTTACACAGCACCCGGAATATTTCAGGATGTTCTGGAATTCCTTCCTGCTTGTTGTTCCCATTCTGGTTGGGCAATGTCTCCTTGCTCCGCTAACTGCCTATGCATTTGAAGAACTGCGTTGGCGATGGAAGGAGGTCATATATTTTATCTATCTGATTGTTATGCTCATGCCCTTACAGATTCTGCTTGTACCTAACTTTATTATGGCAGGATGGCTGGGAATCAGGGATAGCTATCTGGCAATTATACTTCCGGCTATGTTTCATCCTTTAGGAGTATTCCTGATTCGTCAGCAACTGAAATCTTTTCCTAAGGAATGCCATGAGGCTGCAAGAATTGACGGAGCTACCGAATGGAGGGTATATGATAGGATCGTTCGTCCGAATCTGAATGCTGTAATTGCTGCTCTGGTTGTATTACTCTTTGCTGACAACTGGAATATTATCGACCAGGCTGTTGTTTTTATTAATAATATATATGAAAATCCTTTATCTGTTTTTTTGGGTAATGTTGCGGAATTGGACCCGGGGATGCTTTTTACCGTTTCCGTCTTTTATATGGTACCAGCTTTGTTAGTTTTTATGTTCGGTCAGGATCAGCTGGCTAAGGGTATCAGCTTGTCCAGCGTAAAATCGTAAGGGGGTTATGGGATGATAAAAAGTAAAAAAATATCGATTGCCCTCATTATTATCTATCTGCTATTAGTAATAGGTGCAACAGTATATAGCTATAAAACATATTATGCTAACCTACCGACTGCCTATTTAATGAAGCCGGTCACTACATATATTGATTACAACGAAGATAAACCTTCTTCTCTAGAGACTGTTAGTGATAGTATGTATGAGAACTCCATGCCAAGGACCTGTTTAGCCGATGATGGCACAGGTAAAATGAAAATAAACATGATTGCAGAAGAGGAAGGGGCTTGGGGGAAAAGCTATAAGATCAAGCAAACCGACGTGCTTTATTGGCCGGTTGATAGTAATTCAGAATACGTAGTCATTCTATGGAGATTTGATGATTCACTTCCTATCGCTGCAGACGTTGATGCTGAATATGTGTATGATGGTATGGAGGTAAAGCTTCAGCGGCGATAAGTATATGTAGCAAATAATGAAAAGGACATGCAATGCCTGAAAATCGGTATCGCATGTCCTTATATTAATTGCATGATTGGGAATAAAAAATTTCAATAATATTAAATATTTTGTTTAATGCTTATTTGATTTTATAGTGTAATTTTGACCTCTTTTGAAAAGGAACTGTAATTCTTTACTCCCTTAATGGTCTTATAAGAACGAATCTTATAGCGATAGGTTTGCTTGGTTTTTAGATTACTTTTTTTATACGATATAGTAGAATTACTTGTAATGGTTTTTAAAATCTGATAGCTTTTGGTTGATTCATTATAATAATAGATTTCATAGCCATCTGCTTTATTATTCTTACTCCATGTTAGCAAAACAGATGTATTGGAGCTTTTCTTAACGGATAGCCCCTTTGGAGATGTAAGCACATAGATAGAAGCAGGTGTACTGTAGGGGTTTTGATTTAATTCGTAATACCAATAGTCATTAGCTGCTACAACTTTATAATAATAGGTTTTTCCATCTTCTACCCTGTCATCATAATAATATAGATGATCTGCAGATCCTATGTGTTTATATCCACTATCCTTGCGCGTTGAGCGATATATCTCGTAGGAAGAAGCTAGTTTTGATTTTTTCCAGGTTAGCTTGACTTTGTTCCCACTACTTATTGCCTTAAGACCAGATGGAGCAGTATCGGTTGCACAAATTGTCACAATGGCTGATAGATTTTCATTCTCTTTGGAATAAAGATATACTTCGGTTTCACCTGGTTCTTTCACGGTTATATACCCTTTACTATCAATAGAAATAAGATCAGTATCGTAATCCTCGTATATGATATTTTTGTTATCGGCGTTTGCAGGTGAAAAAACTACTTCAATGGGAGTTTTTTGACCAGCTCTTGCTACAATATAATTCTGTTTTACTTTAATCCCAGCAACTTTAATCTTTGCAGGTGTAGTTTGACCGATGGTTAAAGTGTGAATAGTAATTTGCTTATTATCTCTATCGCTATTCGTCCAATAGATCTTTCCGTCTTTATAATCTGGTTCTCCATACTCGGGTAAGCGCACATCCTGTATTACGGTTGGAGAAGTTATGACAGATCCATCACTACCCACAACCATATAGTAGCTTTCTATGTAAGGAACAACCTCATATGACGTATCACATTGCTTTTTTTCCCACATAATCAGTAACTGATCATTACCGATGTTAATTAGTTTGGGAACAGAAGCATAGAATGTCCCGGTATAGTTTGTCAGCCAGAGAATTCCATAATCTTTTGCATTTGCTTCACAGTTACCACTTCCGCTTATGTAGTTACCTTCTGCTATTCGGTCTTCTCCTTGTAGTACATGTACATTGGGACTATTCGAAGAATTGGAGGTGAAATTCTTTTTGATAACCTGCATAAAAATATTTCTTGATTCATTATATTCTGCATCTTTAGCTTTGTCATAAGACAAGGTTTTTTCTGAAGCACCCACGATTGCATAACCATTTGTACACTCGGCAATTCCTGCAATGGTCGCATAGGTAGTCTGATAAATATATCCATTTCTAAAATGGAAGGGAACAAAACTAGGGACGGACCAGACATCTTTGGTGTTATTTGTAATTTTAGATATTACAATCCCTCTATCATAGGCGTCACCTCGTTCTGCGAATAAGTAGCCACCATCAGAGGTTGCGATTACCTTCTGATTAAAGGAATGACTTGTATAAGGAGATACATAATTTAGTTTTGTCATGGTAGCTGTATCGACATAAAGGGTATGACTGGATTGATGTCCGTTATACATGACACGACCATAGCGGCAGACAAGAACTCCCGAGGTATCAATTATTATTTCACAATTGGCATAATTAAAGGGTTCCTTTGTACCGAAATTCGATGATTTATATGGATCAGTATCCTTACCGGTATAAGTTAATTTATTAAGCAACTCACCTTTACTATTGTATTGTACAATTGACATGACAATCTTATCGGCATTATTTGCTGCTGAGGTCTTATCATACTCACCGTAAGCAATATAATAATTACCGTTTTTATCCTGTGCTACATTACCTACGATAGGTAGATCCTTTGTTATCTCCAAGGTTTTTTGTAATTGTAGGTTTTGATTTAAGATACTTATATAAACCTTCTTTTCACCACTATAAATAATATGGTAATTTCCGTCTTCGCCCCAAAAATCGTTAATTGGTGAAATTCTGCTATATGGATTATCAACTCCCCAAGAGATGGTGGAAGGGATTTTCTCCATTATATCAAAGGTATTAGTATCAATCTTTGCTACCATACCCCTAACAGCTTCGTCTGTAGACGTTGCACTTTCTTTCGCCTGTACAGGGAGTGCTTCTCTCATTGGATTTAGCAGAGAGATTAGAATAGAAATCATGATAATAGTTGATGATGTTTTTAGGATTAATTTGTTGTGCTTTGTGATCATTATGCTTCTCCTTAAGGAATGTAATGTTATTTAACACCATATCTTATTTACATTAGACTGATGTGAAATATTTGGTATTTTATCTATTTTATATGAAATACTAAGAGAGTTCAACAACATACAGTACATTTCTGATTTAATAAATACCCAAAACCCTTTCGTAGGACCATTATCTATACAATGCCCAACACGGGACATGCTCCATTTCTTGTGATTTGAGTATTTTCTTGAGTTCATATTGATTCCCCTTAAGGTAATTTATACCATGATATTCATTTTAATGGGAAGGGAAACTATAATAATTTTTTGTATTATCTTATAATAAATTGTTGAAAATAGATTACAAAAATTCAAACGAAGAAAAGTTGTTGTATAATGTATTAACATATATAGCGACTCATTTTATATATTTTTGTGAGATTTGTCAAAATTCTGTTGACATATAAAAGTAATCGTGTGTATAATGAATTTGTCACATACATACGAGTTTACATGTAAAGGAATTGTGCACTATGTCTAATGTATTTAAAAGGGTAACAAGAGCCGATGTAGCAAGACATGCGAATGTTAGTGAAACTATTGTATCCTATGTAATTAATAATAACAGGTATGTGGATAAAGATAAACGTTTACGAGTAGAAGAAGCCATTAAGGAACTGAAGTATCGGCCGAACAACGTGGCAAGAGCGTTAAAGGGCAAGAACAGTAATCAGATTATATTTATAGCGGATCAGATTACTAATGAATATTTCAGTAGAATTGTTAGTGAAATGGATAAATTCGCTTATGAAAAGGGGTATCTGATATCCTTATGTGCCAATAGGAATACGACAGAGTTTGTCTCGCAGGTAATTAGTCGTCAGTATGATGGAATTATTATAAGCTCCACTAGTTTCCCAGAGGAATATGTAAAACAATTTGTAGATGCGAATATACCCTTAGTTCTTTTTATGAACCGAAGATATCATAATATACCAGAAAAAGTCGGTATTATAGATTCGGGTCTATATAGCGGAGCCAGAGATTGCGTTAAATATTTAATAAACAAGGGTAAAAGGCATATTCTATATCTTGATCGAATTAGCTCCAAGGGCTCCAAGAGTACAATGGATGATCTTCGATTAAAGGGTTTCGTTGATCAAATGAAAGAAAGTAAACTGGATTTTGCAGAAGATAATATCATAGCCGGATGTTGCTCAGAGGAGCAGGTGGAGAGTGAAATTATTCGTAGGATACAAAATGGACTTGAGGTGGATGGTATCTTTGGAAGAAATGATATACTAGCGTGTATTGCGGTATCTGCTTTAAAAAAATTAAACCTAAGAGTTCCGGAAGATGTCTTCGTAATCGGATTTGACAATTCGTCAATCAGTAGGTTTTGTAAACCTATGCTCACAACAATGGAAATGCAAAGGGAAGAAATCAGCCGTGCAGCAATTGATATGCTCCAAATGATAATTGACGGGAAGGAAGGAAATCTAAGGGCTTCTTTTCGGACGGAATTAATTTGTAGGGAAAGTACCGGGGACCTGTAGTGATGCGATACGAATAAATAGAAAAAGAAAAAGAAAGATTTCCAGTAAACATATATATTCTCCTGCAGTATACACACGAGTGTACACGTTTGACCATTGAGAAGATCTACCATCGAAATGATAGATAATAAAAGGAAAAATGAAATGATAAGCAGTAAGTCTCTTATATACACTCGTGTTTATAATTTCTGATATAGTACATTTTGTTTTTAGTCGGAGGTGATGTAACCACAAAAATCGTTATTGTGCTTAGAAAACAGTAACTTTTATGAAGTGATTTACAGGTTATAACAAAAAACATAGGAAAAAGAGATATTTGAATCAACAGAAAATTAATTTAAACATTACGAGGAGGAAAATAATGAAAAAACTATTGTCGCTATTATTAACTTTTATGCTTGTGTTATCCATGACAGCCTGTGGGAAAAAAGTATCAACCAATGATAATGGAAACACAGATACAACAAAAACAGATACAACAAAAACAGAGGATACAACAGCTAGTGCGGAAAAAGTAACAATTAAAGTTGCCAACTATGCATTATTAGAAAGTGGATATACAGAATTTTGGGAAAATGTAAAGGCCGGATACGAAACAAAATATCCCAACGTAACGGTAGAATGGGTAACAGCTCCTTACAATGATATGCTTAGCCAGGTTATGAATATGGCCGGAGCTGGAGATAAGGTAGACCTAATCTTTAGTGAGTTGATGTGGCTTCCTGCCTTAGTTGATGCTGGACTTGCAGAACCTATGGAGAATGTACTCGATAAAGAGTTTATGGATGATTATTATGACAATACCTTAGAGGCTCATTCCATAGACGGAACTGTTTATGCTGCACCTCTTTATGTATCACCCTTTATTCTTTTCTATAACACAGAATTATTTGAAAAAGCAGGATTAGATCCCAATTCACCCCCGACTACATACGATGAGATGCTTAAATGTGCAGAAGCATTATCTAAGTTAACCACAGATGATGGAAATAAGGTATATGCATTTGGACAGTCTACAGCCTCTGTACCGGTAGCGGGTGCATCTACAACTTCATTGGTTGCTAACTTTGGTGGAACTGTACTAAACGAGGATGGATCCTTGAATGTAGATAATGATGGTTTTGTTCAGGCTATGGAGATGCTTCAACTACTTGACGAGAAAGAATACAATCCTCAAAACTCTAAACCAAAGGACTTAAGAAATTTATTTGCTTTAGGCCAATTGGCTATGTACTATGACAATTCCTGGGGATTTAACGGTATTAAATCAATTAATCCTGACGCTGTTAATTTTACCGCTACTGCAATACCGTTATCCGGTGGAAACGGAAATGGTGCGTCAACCTTACAGGCTCACAGCTTTGTAGCAGTAAATAATGGTACTGACAGATTAGAAGCTACGAAAAACTTTATTCAATATGTTGTTAGTGCAGATGTTTTAAAGGATTATATGTTAAACATTACCCCTGCATTTCCTGCAAAAGAAGAAATGAAAGATGTATTAAACCCTGTATTGGCAGGAGCGAAAGATGCTACCTCTGTAGCGGTACCTACCAAAATGTTCTCTACCATGTCTGATTTCTATTTAGAGCTTTCCTCACTAGCTCAGGCAATTACTGTTGGAGATACTGATGTAGAAACTGCGATTGAGAACTTTAAACCTGCAGCAACTGCCATTTTACCATAATGGAAGGATGAAGTAATATGTTTAACCCAAGAGGTTCTAAGAAACCAAATGTAGTATTCATATTATCCGATGACCAGGGTTCCTGGTCACTCGGATGCTATGGCAATGATGAGATAAAGACCCCCAATATTGATAAGCTGGCTAATAACGGTGTGATGTTCAATAATTTTTATTGTGTCTCCCCGGTTTGTTCCCCGGCAAGAGCCTCTTTGCTTACCGGAAAAATTCCATCTCAGCATGGAGTTCATGATTATCTATGCGACGGTAATGGTGGCGTAGATCAAAAGCCA
>JAEWEO010000126.1 GCA_023389295.1 Bacillota bacterium | reverse complement strand
TGACGGTAGCAAACCAACCAACTTGCTACCGTCTTTGTTTTTGTCAAAACAAGGTGAGAATGCGAAGCGGCAAGCAGAGATAAGATGGATATTTGTATCATAATGCTATATAATTATTTCATGATATAGGTAATCCATAGATAAAGCTAACATGAATCAATGGGCAGTAACCTACATTCAAAAACGATGGAAGGAAAACATATAAAGTATGAAAATAAATGAACCACAGATACAAAATGTGACTGAGGCAGGCCCGATAATGAAGCAAATCCTTAAATTACAAGAGGGAGAGCTTACAGCGAAAAATCTGATTTTTTCAACAGAGTTCCTATCGGATGAAAATTTATCCGGAATAGATTATGAGTATACCGTCTTTGAAAATTGTAGGTTCTTTCAATGTAACTTTGATAAGGTGGGCTTTATCAATGTGAAGTTCCAAAATTGCGACTTATCAAGTTGCTCCTTTGAGAATGCTTATTTTAATCAGGTGGAGTTTATCTCCTGCAAAGGTGTTGGTAGTAAGTTCCAAGGTTCCACAATGAAGCATGTGTTAATACAAGATTCTAATTTCTCTTTTGCAAATTTTGAACATTCAAAGCTTGAGAAAGTTATTTTATCTTCTTCTGATTTTACTTCTGCTTGCATGGCTGAAGTAAAATGGAAGGCATTAGAGCTTAAGGAGGTTAATTTTAGTAGTTGTGATTTTTTTAAAACCTCACTTAAGGGAATTGATCTTAGAGGAGCAAAAATTGAGGGGATAGTAATTTCTGATACCTATCAGGAACTAAAAGGAACCATAGTGGATCTTTATCAAGCTGCAGAGCTAGCGAAATTTTTAGGAATCATTATTAAATAGCAAAAACTAATCCCCAAAAGAAGAAAAGGGATTAGTCCTATATAACAAAGCATAAATATGAAAATATTTCATCCTCATCTTTAAAAAAATGCAAATTTACTATAGAAATAATTTACGTTATGGTATAGAATATAATAACGATAATTATTACTACTTTAAATAAATAAAAATAAATAAAGGATGACGAGGATGGATATAAAAATTAAGAAGCGGAATGGGAGATATGAACTCCTAAGTGTAGAGAAAACCAAAAAAATGGTTGCCTATGCCTGTAAAGGTTTGAAGGATTGTAATCCTGTAGAGTTAGAAATGGACTCCAATATCCAGTTTAGAGATGGCATGAGTACGAAGGAGATTCAGAAAATACTCATTCAAACAGCAATTGAAAAGGTAATCCAGACAGGTAAGGATGCACATGGAAATATGGTCAAAAAGACCAATCTAAACTGGCAATATGTTGCTGCCAGACTGTTAATGTCTGATTTATATAAAGAAGCAGCAATTAATAGAGAATATCATTATTTTGGATATGGTGATTTTACAAAGTTGGTACATATGCTTATCTCCCAGAATATGTACGGCGATTATCTTCTTCGGGAATACAAGGAAGAAGAATTGAAGGAATTAGGGGCATACATAAAACCGGAGCGGGATTTACTTTTTAACTATGAAGGCTTAAAGCTTTTGGCAGACCGCTATCTGATACGAGGATATAACAAAGAGGTTTTAGAATTACCACAGGAGCGTTTCCTCGTAATTGCAATGCATCTTGCAATTCCTGAAAAAGAGCGTAAAATGGAATATGCAAAGAAGTTTTATGATATTTTGAGTGAGCTTAAGATGACCACAGCAACTCCGACATTAGCAGGGGCTGGAACCCCGTATCATCAGTTGAGTAGCTGTTTTATCTCGGTAGTTGGGGATAATTTATGGTCCATCTATGATGTAAATCAAAAGTTTTCTAATGTATCCAAGCATGGCGGCGCACTTGGTATTTACATGGGTAAAGTCAGAGCTCTTAATAGTGAAATTAGAGGTCATAAGAATGCTTCCGGTGGTGTTATCCCTTGGATACGCTTGTACAATGATACAGCCGTTGCGGTGGATCAATTAGGTAGAAGAAAGGGTGGAGCCTCCATTACCTTAGATGTTTGGCATAGTGATTTGTATGAATTCTTAGAACTTCGAACAAATAATGGTGATGACCGTAGAAAGGCACACGATATTTTTCCTGCTTTAAGTATTCCTGATCTTTTTATGCAACGATTAGAGAATAGAGAAAATTGGTCCCTATTTGATCCGTATCAGATCCATAAGGTGATGGGATTTCATTTGGAGGACTTCTATGATGAGGAGGATAACAAAGCATTTACAGCACGTTACCTAGCATGTGAAGCAAACGATGAGTTAGAACGGATTATAGTACCGGCATTAGAGATTATGAAGAAAGTAATGAAGAGTGCCGTTGAAACAGGAACTCCTTTCATTTTCTACCGTGACACGGTAAATCAGGCGAATCCTAATAAGCATGCAGGTATGATTTATGCCTCCAATTTATGTCATGAGATCGCTCAGAATGTAAGTGAGAGTGAATTTATCGAAGAGATTATTGAGACAAAGGACGGACATAAAGAGGTTATTAGAAGAATCAAAGCCGGAGATATGGTAACTTGTAACTTGAATTCCATTAATCTAGGCCGTGTTAGTTTGGAGGAATTGAAGGAGACCGTTCCGCTTCAGATTAGGATGTTAGATAATGTTATTACTTTGAACCAAACACCGGTGGCAGAAGCCAGAATAACAAGTGATAAGTATCGTGCCATAGGTCTTGGTACCAGCGGATACCATCATTACCTGGTAAATAATCGCATTGCTTGGGAGAGCGAGGCTCATTATGAAGAAGCTGACCGCTTGTATGAGGAGATAGCTTATCAGGCCATCAAAGCTTCCATGGAAATTGCTAAGGAGAAGGGTGCTTATCCGGAATTTGAAGGATCGGAATGGCAGACAGGCAAATACTTCGAGCGAAGAGGATATAACTCCAAAAGATGGTTGGAATTAAAAGAAGACGTTAAGAAGTATGGCCTTAGAAACGGATATATTACAGCGGTAGCTCCTACGGGAAGTACCTCGAATATAGCAGGGACAACAGCAGGGATAGATCCCATCTTTAAAAAGTTCTTTATTGAAGAGAAAAAGGGGAGTTTTACACCAAAAGCAGCACCGGATTTGAATGATGAGAATTTCTGGCTATATAAAGAAGCTCATTATATTGATCAGCTTGCCAGCATAAAAGCCTGTGGTATCCGCCAAAGACACATTGACCAGGGTCAAAGCTTTAACCTATATATTACCCCCGAGGTGAAGGCAAAGGATATTCTAAATTTATATACAACAGCTTGGAAAAATGGAGTTAAGACCATATACTATGTTAGAAATCAGTCCCTTGAGATGGATGAATGTACAAGCTGTTCCAGCTAAAAGTCATATCTCCGTTCCAATTCTCCTTCGGGCTTAACTTCCGATCCGGAACAGTATCTATTGTGCCTTCAATACCTTAAGTTTACGAGTTTCGTAATCGCCTAAAATTTTTAATTAGAGTAAAAGGAGATTTATTAACCATGATTAAGAAGAAGATCTTTAACGAGTATGGAGTAAGGGGCACCGAAGCCCTAATCAATGGAAATACTACAAACCTCCGTGAATGGAATCGAATTAAGTATAGCTGGGCAAATGTATTTTATCGTACTATGCTAAATAATTTCTGGATTCCTGAGGAAATATCCTTAAATGAGGATATTAAGCAGTTCCCACTCTTAACGGACGGTGAAAGAAATGCATTTGATAAAATTATTTCTTTTCTTAATTTCCTTGATTCAATCCAAAGTGAGAACTTACCCAACCTCTCAAGATATGTGACTGCTCCGGAGGTATCTTCACTACTTAACATTCAAGCCTTTCAAGAAGAAATACATGCGCAGAGCTATTCCTATATTCTTGATACCGTAACTAATCCGGTTACCCGTGATAAGATTTATGATCAATGGAGGGAAGATAAACATCTTTTAGAGCGTAATAAATATATAGCAACGATTTATCAAAACTTTAATGAGGATCCCTCTACGGAGAACTTTATTAAGACGATCATTGCCAATTATATCTTGGAGGGAATTTATTTTTACTCAGGCTTTAGCTTCTTCTATACCTTGGCAAGACAGGGAAAGATGACAGCTACCAGTACAATTTTTAAATATATTAACCGAGACGAAGTAACACATTTGGTATTGTTCCAAAACATCATTAAAGAACTTGGTAATGAGAATCCAGAGCTATTTACACCGGAGCTTCAAGAAGAGATTCGTCAAATGATGAAAACAGGAGTGGAGCATGAAATCGCTTGGGGACAATACGTTACAAACAATGAAATTCTAGGAATCAATCATGAACTTATTGATAAATATATTAAGTACTTAGGCAATCAAAGATTGAAAGCGATTGGACTTGAGGAGTTATATCCGGAGATTACGGATAATCCTATGGCTTGGATTGAAGGTTTCTCCAATTTAAATCGTACCAAAACGGACTTTTTTGAAGCGAAAGTAACAAATTATACGAAGGCAGCAGCATTTGATTTTGATGATTTGGAATAATCTTCTTTTGCTATTGTTGTTTCTTACAATTGATGCTAAAATTCTCTTATAACATCTATTTTAGGAGGCTAAACAATGAGCAAATTACCCATCGCACTTCAGGTTTATAGTGTTCGAGATGATGCAGAGCGTGATTTTGTTAAAACAATGCAAGAGATTAAGCAAATGGGATATGATGGAGTGGAACTAGCCGGATTGTATGGCTATACCCCTGAATTCATCAGAGATAACTTAAAAGAAATCGGCTTAGTTCCTATCAGCGCCCATGTGCCCTATGATCAATTGGTTACAGATATGGAAGCTACGATACAACAATACATAACCATTGGGTGTAAGTACATTGTTGTTCCCTATCTGGTGGAAAAAGACCGCCCGGAAGCAGGCAACTTTGAAGAGGTGGTTACTAACATTCGTACCATTGGAGAGTATTGCAAGAAAAAGGATTTAGTATTACTTTATCATAACCATGACTTTGAGTTTGCACGTATGAGTGATGGAAGATATGCTCTAGATTATCTCTATGATTGCGTATCAAAGGATTTACTTCAGACAGAGCTTGACGTATGCTGGGTAAAAGTAGCTGGAGAGACTCCGGAGGAATACATCAGAAAATATGCAGATCGATGTCCGATTGTACATCTGAAGGATTTTGTTGGTGGAAAATCAGAGCATATGTACGAATTAATCGGTATTGAAACTGAGGAAAAGAAAAAGGAGCAAGGTTTTGCATTCCGTGCACTTGGACAAGGAATACAAAACATTCCGCCGATACTGGAAGCTGCCATAGAATCCGGCGCTGAGTGGTTTGTAGCAGAGCAGGATATGCATTATGAAAATAGTGCCTTAGAAGATGCAAAAATAAGTAGAGAATATCTTAAGAGTTTAGGTTATTAAGAAGCATAAAACATACGTTAAAGGGGGTAAACCATATCCTACAGGTAAGTTACAGCTTAATCGCTGTTTCTAATCCCAGGATATGGTTTACCCCTTATTTAGGGTCGAAAGCATTGTATATGTAATTCTATAATCCAGATACTTTCTATTATTTAAGTGTTTTAGCCTCTCTACTATACAACAATTAATTCATATTCCCGTGTACCAAGGCCAATCTTTTCTGCGTGAGACAAACAGGTTCGCCATTCTGATTCGGGCGTTGAGTTTTTGAAATGATCGTCGTGATCTATAAAATCAACTTTTGCTATATTATCTGATAATTGACTGTTAGGTAAAGGTGTAGCGGACATACAGGCATCCACGCATGCCTGATCCAGAGCTAGAGGATCAAAGGAAGCAAACATTCCTAAATTAGGAAGAATTGGAGCGTCATTTTCACCATGACAATCACAGTTTGGTGAAACATCAACGATCAAAGAAATATGAAAGTTGGGACGACCATCTACAACAGCCTTTGTATATTCCGCCATGCGGCAATTCAACTCAGCAACAGCAGCGCCTTCACTAAATTCGATGGCGTCAAAGTTGCAAGCCCCTAGACAGCGTCCACAACCTACACAGTTGTTTTTGTCAACCCTCATTTTTTTTGTATTCTCATCAAATACCAACCCATTGTTAGCACATTCCCGAAGACATCTTAGGCAGCCTCGGCAGAGAGTTTCCTCAATGCTTGGCTGACCGTTACTGTGCTGATCTTTTTTTCCTGCACGGGAGCCACAGCCCATCCCTATATTCTTGATCGTGCCGCCAAAGCCTGTCATCTCATGACCTTTAAAATGAGTAAGACTGATAAATACATCCGCGTCCATAATTGCATGGCCAATTTTTGCTTCTTTAATGTATTCACCTCCAACGACCGGAACGGCAATGTCATCCGTTCCTTTCAGTCCATCGCCGATTAGGATAGGACATCCTACAGAGAGCGGAGAAAAGCCATTTTCCCAGGCACATTCCAAATGCTCCAAAGCATTTTTACGACTCCCGGGATATAGGGTATTGCAGTCTGTTAGAAATGGCTTGCCGCCTAGCTCCTTTACCACGTCGGCTACTGCTTTGGCATAATTCGGACGTAGGTAGCTGATGTTACCCAGCTCACCGAAGTGCAACTTGATAGCAACAAACTTTCCATCCATATCAATCTGACCGACTCCTGCCTTTCTAATCAGCTTTTTCAACTTTGTAGGCAGTCCATCACCAAAGGCTACGGTACGAAAATCTGTAAAATAAACTTTTGCTTTTTCCATATCTACTTACTCCTTTTTTGCAATTATTAATTGTGGTCAATTACTTCTTAGGCTACCATACTAAATCAGTTCTGAGTCGGCAGTGCTAAGAATCTCCCATATCAATTTTACTATTATTATAGTAGTTAGAGTTAACTGTAGGTCAATAGTTTTTAACAGATTTGTGGAAAATTCTATATAATGGAAACTCTGTTTACGGTACAATATAAACAGACTTAGCATTGCAAATAGGAGTTATTCTTCCACGCTTTCTAGCAAACGAAGGCTCTTTTTATGGATGTCTTCCGTACCGGCATCCAATGCAGTCTTATAATACCAGCATTTATGTTCGATTACCTCCATTGTCTTTTTTAGCTCATCCATCTGAGCTTCCACAGCAGCTTTCCGTTCTATAAACATATCATATCGCTGCTGTAAGGTGCAATCACCTTCACAGCACCAGTCAATAAATGTCTTTATATCTTTAATAGACATTCCGGTAGCTTTCAGACATTCAATTACTCTCAATGTACCTAAATCAGTTTCTGTAAAGATACGAATTCCGCTGGAAGTACGTTCAACAAAGGGAAGGAGTCCTTCTTTATCATAATACCTCAGCGTATATACGGTAAGATTAAGTTTTTTAGCAACATCACCAATAGAATATGTAGCATTCATAGTACTTCTCCTGTTCTTTATATAAAAAATAAACCTCGAGTTAACTCGAAGTTATCTATAGATTTTATCATAATGAATCTTTTGCTGTCAATGATATCCATTAAGTTTATACAGAAGGAGGCTAAATATGATCTAATGATAATAATTATCAAATTCGGTATTGACAATGTTACGAAATTAACATATAGTAAATGTAAATGATATTCATTATCAAATACAAAAAGCGGTTCGTGTTCAAAAACATTTCAAAGTAAAAGAAAGAAGGAATGATTATGCCATTAGCAATGATGGGTATAGGAGAAACCAGAATTATTCAGATGTTTCGAGGAAAGGACGATATGAAGCGTCATCTTCAGGATTTGGGCTTAATCAAAGGAGAAACGGTTAAAGTAATCGGTGATAACCCGGGTGGATTAATTTTACTCGTAAAAGGGGTCAAAATTGCTTTAAATCGCGGGCTTGCAACCCAGATTATCGTGGAGTAAAGAGAATTTCTAGGAGGATAAGATTAATGACATTAAAAGATTTAATGCCAGGGCAGGAAGCGACTATACGTTCCCTTGGTGAAAGAGGAGTCATGAGAAGACGCATTATGGATATGGGATTAACCCCCGGAACAATAGTTAAAGTGATAAAAGTTGCTCCTTTAGGAGATCCAATCGAGATTAATATCAGGAATTATGAATTGAGTCTGAGAAAGGACGAGGCAGAGCAGATTCAGGTAGAATTACAATAGTTAGTAATACCAACATTCATAACAATAATAATCGTATAAAAGAAATGGAACAAAAAAAGGAGGACGTTATGTCATATACAATTGCGCTTGCCGGTAATCCAAACTGTGGAAAAACAACACTTTTTAACGAGCTCACCGGTTCCACACAACATGTCGGTAATTGGCCCGGTGTTACCGTTGATAAAAAAGAGGGTGTTTATAGAAAGAATAAAGAGTTTATGATTCTCGATTTACCTGGTACATATTCCTTATCTCCTTATTCGGCAGAAGAAATAATCGCCAGAGATTATATCGTAAAAGAAAAACCCGATGCGGTCATTAATATTGTAGATGCAACTAGCATGGAAAGAAATTTGTATTTAACAGTTCAAATAATGGAAACAAAAATTCCTATGATTGTAGCCTTGAATATGATGGATGAAGTGGAGAAAAGAGGAGATCAAATCGATTGCAAAAAACTATCAGAAGCTCTCGGAGTCCCTGTTGTTCCCATCGTTGCACGTCAGGGCAAAGGTCTTGGGGATTTAATGGATGTAGTAAGTTCTGTAGTGAAAGAGAAGAAATCTGAAAAAACTCTGGATATCTTTGATCATAATATCTCCTCAGCCATCGATGAAGTGGCAGCTTCCATATCCGGTAATGAGAAGGATAAAGAATGGAGAGCTATAAAGCTAGTAGAGTGTGACGAGTTGGTAACTGCCACCTTAAGTGAAGCAGAAAAACAGCTGGTTACAGAGATTATCACGAAAGCAGAAGCACAAGCCGATGGTGATACCGAGGCTAAGATTGCAGATTTAAGATATCGGTTTATTGGCAAAGTAGTAAAGGGTGCTGTTAAGAAAGCGAATATTGGGCACGTAGAGTCAAAATCTGATAAATTAGATAAAATCCTTACGAACCGAATCCTTGCTTTACCTATGTTTGCACTCATTATGTATCTGATGTTTGCTTTAACCTTTAGTGAGAACTTCTTATTTATCGAAGGTTTACCTAGTCCAGGAATATGGCTTGCCGGTCTAGTAGAAGAAGGATGGGGTACTCTTACCGGTGCTTTGGAGGGCTTATTAGAAGCAGGTGGTGCTTCTGATTGGGTATTTTCCCTAGTAATCGGTGGTATTATGGAGGGAATTGGTGCGGTTGCCGGATTTTTACCTTTGGTACTGGTACTGTTTTTACTATTATCCTTCTTGGAAGACAGCGGCTATATGGCCAGAGTTGCCTTTGTAATGGACAGAATTTTTCGTCGATTTGGTCTTTCCGGACGTTCCTTTATTCCCATGCTCATGGGCTTTGGATGTTCCGTACCGGCTTTAATGGCTTCCAGAACCTTGGAGAGTGATAAAGACCGTAAGATCACCATGATGATTACGCCATTCATGTCCTGTGGTGCAAAACTTCCTATCTATGCTATGTTTGCGGCTACTATTTTTGCAGGCAGTAATCAGACAGCAATTGTATTTACCATATACATGCTTGGTATTGCAGTAGCAATTATCAGTTCCTTTCTATTAAATAAATTTTTATTCAAGGGTGAGACCTCTAATTTTATTATGGAATTACCTCAGTATCGTGTTCCTACCTTTAAAAGTGTATTAATTCATGCATGGGAAAAGGTAAAGGGCTTTGCAATCAAAGCCGGAACTATTATATTTGCTTCCACCATACTCATATGGCTGTTATCTAACTTTAATTTTAACGGTATGAGTGATATGGAGGATAGTTTCTTAGCTTCCATTGGTAATAGCATTAAGTTCATTTTTGCGCCCCTTGGTTTTGGTGATTGGAGAGCTTCTGTAGCGGTTGTAACCGGTTGGATTGCCAAGGAGAATATCGTTGCTACCTTCGGACAGCTCTTTGCAGGAGTTAGTGATGAAGCCACCATCGAAGCCTATATGGCGGGTGAACAGGCATTACCTCAATTAAGTTCCGTATTTAACAGCGTAAGTGCATGGTCTTATATGGCATTTAATTTACTTTGCATGCCTTGCTTTGCAGCTGTTGGTGCAATCAGAAGTGAGATGGGTTCTTGGAAATGGACCTTTAGAGCCATTGGTTTTCAGATGATTACAGCCTACATTGTAGC
This sequence comes from Bacillota bacterium, assembly GCA_023389295.1. Taxonomy (GTDB): domain Bacteria; phylum Bacillota; class Clostridia; order Lachnospirales; family Lachnospiraceae; genus Mobilitalea. The sequence goes on along the minus strand of JAEWEO010000126.1, from coordinate 27,094 downwards.
GCTCTTAATCAATCTAATCGGAAATGCTGTTTTTTAGGTTGTAAGTTGACAATTATCTGATCGCGGATATTCGAAAGGAGAATTATGTTTTGAAATACAACGAAGATGATAGAATTTTGCCTAAACAAACTACGGAGCAGAGGAATATCATACTGAGAGAACTTAAAAAACAGGGGTGTAGAATTACAAATCAAAGAAAAATTATTATCGATGCAATTCTTGAAAATGAATGCTCCAGTTGCAAAGAAATTCATGCAGAAGTAATTGGTAAGGATCCAAGGATTGGAATTGCAACAGTTTATCGCATGATTAATGCTTTGGAAGCAGTTGGAGCAATTAATCGTAAGAATCTATATCGGTTATCGGAATGTGATGCAAGATGCTGTGAGAGTGCCTGCACAGTAGTTCTTAAGAACAAAGATGCGATAACGCTGACCGGCGATGAGTTTGCCAATATCATCAAGGCGGGGATGCATATGGTATATGGTTGCAAAGAGCGTGATATAGAGTCAATTATGATGGGAAACTAGTTAGTTAATGATGTTAAAAATGTGGTCAAATTACTAGAGATATGGAATATTTTAAAAGATATTATTTAGAGAAATAGATATCAAGTAGTTAATAGATATTGAGTAGATAAATAGAGATTGAGTAGTTAATAGAAATTAAGCAGTTAAATAGAGATTGAGTAGATAATAGAAATTGGGTAGTTAATAGAAATTGAGTAGATGTCGAACATTTAAATAAATGGAGATGATTACATGGTAGATTTAATTGTAATAGCAATTATCCTTGTTTGTCTTGTCTTAATTGCAATGTATTATATAAGACGAAAAAAGGCAGGACTTAAAGGAGGCTGTGGATGTGGGTGTGATAGGTGTCCCTCCACATACTGCGATAGCGCAAATGCAAGTAAGAATAGTAAGTAGATACTTGCAAAATGAAATAGTTATTATCAAACCATAATAAATAAATAAATCAAACAATCAAACAATCACTGGAAAGGGTCTAATTCCGATTATTTGGAGTTAGGTCCTTTTCTATTCATATTGTCTAATGTTTCATACGATTTGGAGATTATTTGGAGATTTGACAGGTAAGCACAAATTTATAAGAATAAATACATAATTACAATACAAATGTTGTAAAAATTGGTATGATTATGGTAAGAAACGGAACGTTTGTCATGGGAGGAGAATGTAATGAATTTGAAGGAAACTATAAAAAAGATGACTTTGGAGGATAAGGTGAAATTATGCTCCGGAAACTCCTTTTGGAGTACTGAGACCATGGAGCAGTATGGTATTCGTGAAATTATTATGAATGATGGACCACATGGCCTTAGAAAACAGGGGACCGATGAAGGAGACCACCTTGGCATAAATAAAAGTGAACCGGCGACCTGTTTTCCAACAGCAAGTGCCTCAGCTTCAACCTGGAATATAGAACTAATGGAGCGAATGGGTGAGGCGATTGGAGAAGAAGCCTTAGAATTAAAGACGGATATTGTTCTGGGGCCCGGTGTAAATATGAAGCGTAACCCACTTTGTGGTAGAAACTTTGAATATTTTAGTGAAGATCCCTACCTGGCAGGTAAGTTAGGTGCTGCCTGGGTGAAAGGAGTACAAAGAAAAGGACCTGGAACCAGTGTAAAACATTTTGCAGCAAATAATCAAGAAAATGAACGCTTACTATCAGATAGTTTGGTGGATGAGCGTACCCTTAGGGAGATATATTTAAGAGCCTTTGAGATAGTGGTAAATGAATCAAACCCAACAACAGTGATGTGCTCCTATAATAAAGTTAATGGTGCCTATTTGAGCGAAAATATGGAGATTACAAAGCACATTCTTCGTGATGAGTGGGGATATAATGGTGTTGTGGTAACGGACTGGGGTGCAATGAATGACCGCATCGGAGCATTCAAAGCAGGAGTTGAATTAGAGATGCCATACAGCGGAAAGCTTTTTGACCGTGAGGTAATTGAAGCGGTCCATAGAGGTGAATTATCTGAGACAGAGATCGATGCCTGTGTGGAAAGACTATTAACCTTAATTGAGGGACAAATAACAAAAAGAAAGGATTACCATTTTGATAGAGAAGCTCATCATAAATTGGCCTGTCACATTGCACAGGAGGGAGCGGTACTATTAAAGAATGAGGATAATCTCCTGCCGATTAAAAAGGATAAGAAAATTGCCCTACTTGGTGCCATGGCGGATCAGATTCGTTATCAAGGCTCCGGTTCCTCACACATCAATCCAACAAAACTTACCTCCATTTTAGAGGCTATGAAATCAGACGGATATCCATATGTCTATGAACCGGGATATGAGATTTGGGAGGAGCAAAAAGATATCGCCCTGCTACAAGACAAAGCAATAGAAGCAGCAAAAGCAGCTGAGCTTGTGGTAATTGTCATTGGACTAACGGACGCCTATGAATCAGAGGGATATGACCGGACCCACATGAGAATACCGGAGAGCCATGTGGCTTTATTAGAGAAAGTATCAAAGGTAAATCAAAATATTATTGTAGTATTACTCGGAGGTTCTCCGGTAGAGATGCCATGGATTGATAAGGCAAAAGCAGTACTTAATATGTATCTTGGAGGTCAGGCGGTAGGTGAGGCTTGTGTTAATTTACTCTATGGAAATGCGAATCCCAGCGGAAAATTGGCTGAGACCTATCCGCTTCGTTATGAAGATGTGACTTCTTCTGATACCTTTGGTATTAATCCAAGACAGGTAGAATATGCAGAGGGCATATATATCGGTTATCGTTATTATCAAAAGGCAAAGGTCCCGGTACGTTTCCCATTTGGTTACGGTCTTAGTTATACCACCTTTACATATTCCGATCTGATGCTAAAAGAGGATTTATCGGTTAGTTGTATCATAAAGAATGTGGGACAGCGAGATGGTGCCGAGATAGTGCAGCTTTATGTAGAAAATAGAACAGGACACAAGTACCGGCCAATTAGGGAATTAAAAGCATTTTGTAAAGTATTTTTAAAAGCAGGAGAAGAGAGGAAAGTAACCTTTAGGTTGAGGGAGCAGGACTTTGCATACTATGACGTAGAGCATGCTCGTTGGCAGTGTGTAAAAGGGGAGTATGAAATTCAAATAGGTGCATCCTGTGAAGATATTCGTCTAACTATCGGAACTCAGGTTTTGGAGGGAGTGGAGGTTGAGGAAGTAAATAAAAGAGAAGAAATACTCTCTTGGTATCAAAATCCTGTTGGAAAACCGTCCATTACAGACTTCGAACAGCTCTATGGTAAAAAGATTAAGAGTTATACAAAGCCTGTAAAAGGAGAATTTACCATTATGTCTACCTTCCATGATATGGAGGGGAGCTTTATAGTGAGGCAGTTTATGAACATTATGAAAATGATTTTTAAAAAGCAATGTGGCGAAGATATACAGGAATATCAATTTATGATAGCCATAGTGTTTCATACCCCTATTCGCAGACTTGTACAACAAAGTCCGGGACAACTGACGGTGGGAATGTGTCAAGGGCTTGCTCATATAGCAAATGGTCATTTTTGGAAGGGGATAAGATCAATGATTAGTAAAGCTAAGTAGAAATTATAAATTGTGTGAGTAATAAGGATAACAAGGGTAATTAAGGTAATTAAGAGTAATAGGGTAATTAAGTGAAAGAAGGAAAATAAAGAGTAATAAGAGCTATTAAGAATAACAAGTGAAATAATGAATAACACGTGCAGTAAAGAGCGATAAGAGCAGTTAAGGCAAATAAAGAGTAACTAGGGAGATTATAAATAATAAATGAGGAGGATAATGAAATGGATATGTTTCCAAGAACACAAGTTGCAGGATTGTCACTATCAAGGATGATTATCGGTACGAATTGGATGTTGGGTTGGAGCCATAGGGGAAAGGCTGCTGACGACAGAATCAAGGAGTATCATCACTCCATTGATCAAATGGTAAACATGATGGAAGTATATCAGATGCATGGTGTTGATACACTAATGGCACCCATCAGCCAATCGCCACTCTTACTTGAAGCAATTCATGCCGCGAAGGAGAGGACCGGTAAGAATTTTATTCTGATCGATACACCCATACTAAACGTTGATGATACCGCCCTAGGAAGAAAAGAAGCGGAAGAGACCATTAAAAATAGTGCAAGGGTTGGATCAAATTTCTGCCTCATCCATCATTCGAGTGTAGAGCAGTTAGTAAATAAAAACAAAGGTATGATTGACCGAATTGATGATTATACAAAAATGATACGGGATGCCGGTTTAATTCCCGGTTTATCCGCTCACATGCCTGAGTTAATTACTTATAGTGACAACCATGGATACGATGTGGAGACCTACATTCAGATTTATAATTGTTTGGGCTTCTTAATGCAGGTAGAAATTGAAACCGTTAGCGCTATCATACATAATGCAAAAAAACCTGTTATGACCATTAAGCCAATGGCTGCAGGAAGGGTAACTCCTTATGTAGGCCTTAACTTCGTATGGAATACCCTGCGAGATTGTGATATGGTAACCTGTGGTTGTATGACACCAGATGAAGTTTATGAGGATATCGAGATATCTTTAGCAGCAATTGAAAGAAGATTTCCAAACATTGAAAAGAGATCAAGTCCAAATCAAAAACAATCAGCTTTTGGAAAATCATAAATAAAAATCACATCAATCTCGACAATATATGACTATCTTTCTTAAAGCACATTAAGTATAATTATTATTGACCACTATTTACCAATAAGCTGGAGGAGTAAAATAATTGGTTTATTGGTTATGTAGTTGTTTAAGAAAGACGAAGGAGGTATTAACATGCATACAGAAGTCATGAAGTTATACGAAAATAGGGAGGATGTCACATTAACCGCATATGTAGTAGCAGATTCTGTAGAATTAACAGATGGTAAGGATAGACCGGCAATTTTAATTTGCCCCGGGGGAGCTTATTTAAATTGTTCAGACAGGGAAGGAGAGCCTATTGCTCTTCGGTTTGCGGCTATGGGGTATCATGCATTTGTATTACGTTATTCAACGTTTACAGAGGGAAAAGGTGGATTCCCCGATATGTCACAGGAGATTACCCCGAAGGAGCATTGCCAGCACCCTAATCCCATGAGAGAGATTGGAAAAGCAATGTTAATGATTAGAGAGCGTGCCAAGGAATGGTTAGTAGATGTCGATCGAATTGCACTTTGCGGCTTTTCTGCCGGCGCTCATAATAGTGCAATGTATGCTACCCATTGGCATACTCCATTATTATCGGAGTTTTATGGGGTGAATCCTGAGGTGTTTAAACCGGCAGCAGTAATTCTTGGTTACATGCTTAGTGATTATGTATTTATGAAAAATACAGCGGATAAGATGGGGAAAATGGATCAGGCATTATTCGAATTAGCAAATATTGCATTCCTTGGAACGGCTTCACCGGAGGAAGAGATGCTTGCCAATGTAAGTCCGGCCTTGCATGTAACAGAGAATACTCCACCTACCTTTCTTTGGGCTACGGCGGCTGACTCGCTGGTTCCCGTGCAGCACACCATACGTATGTCTCATGCTCTTGCTGATCAAAAGATACCTTTTGAAGTACATATTTTTGAAGAAGGAGCACATGGTCTAAGTCTTGCAACGCAAGCATCTGCAACGGCAAAGAGCCAGATTAATTCAGATGCTGCAAAATGGGTTCCTATGGCAGAGGCTTGGCTTTCGAAAAGGTTTGAACTTTTGCTGCCTGAGAAAACCATATGGGAAGAAATGCAACCATAACCGAGAATGTAACAAAATGGAATAAATTATCAATGGATAGCACATAAGAAGAAATCTACGGATGAAAAATGGATGTGTTTGTGGTATAGTAAGAGTATCATCGATTGGTTCGGAGGTAGGTTCTTGAATATAGAGATCTTAAATAAATTGAAGGTAATTACAAGTGAGGAACAGGATATCCTAGATGGAAAAAAGCAAATTAATAAAGAGCTTTACATGGATACCACCTCCAATATTATCGATAATAAAAAGTTGCTTGAGAATGGTAAATTAATCCAAGTACGCCCACATACAAGGTTTATTCATTTTCCAAAGCATAAGCATAATTACGTGGAAGTAATCTATATGTATCAAGGTCATACAGAGCATGTGATTAACGGGGAGGCCGTTGAACTTAAGGAAGGGGAACTACTTTTTCTAAGTCAGAATGCATCCCAGGAGATTTATCCTGCAGGTATGGAAGATATAGCTGTTAATTTCATTATCTTACCTGAGTTTTTTGATCGAACCCTAATGATGATAGGGGAAGAGGAAAACCGTCTACGTGATTTTATCATAGGGTGTTTAAAAAATGCCGATGATAAAGTAAGCTATTTGCATTTTAAGGTGGCTGAGGTTTTGCCCATTCAAAATTTGGTGGAGAATTTGATCTGGACCATTATGAATAATCAACAAAACAACCGAAGCATCAATCAGATTACCATGGGCTTACTATTCTTACAATTGATGAACCATACGGATAAAGTATCCGTTGGCAAGAATCAATATGAGCAGGAACTTACAATTAAGGTACTGAGTTTTATTGAGGAACATTATAAGGATGGGAAGCTTTCCGACTTGGCAGAGGAGCTTCATTGTGATTTGTATTGGTTGAGCCGTATGGTGAAGAAATTAACAGGTAAGACCTATACGGAGCTGGTGCAGATGAAGCGGCTTAGTCAAGCAACCTATCTTCTCACAACAACAAAACTAACAATTACAGACATTGGTCTTGCCATTGGTTATGATAATATAAGTTATTTCCATCGTATCTTTCAAGATAAATATGGAGTATCACCAAAGAAATATAGGGATTGCAAACCGTAAGAAACATGTATTTAAGTTTTTACGGCTCACCTACGAACTCGCTTTTATTAAAGAAGCAAGCAAGACTCACTATATGATCGTGCAAATAAGGACACTTTTTTATACAAAAGGTGTTCTTTTTTTTTGGTCAGATTATTATTATAATTTAGGTATAGTGAAAGGAGTAAGTGTATGGGTAATTACTATTTGGCAATTGACATAGGGGCATCCAGCGGCCGCCATATTCTTGGGTATTTGGAGGATGGTAAGCTGAAGATGGAGGAAGTACACCGCTTTGAGAATGGCATTGCAGAGAAAGATGGAGAGCTTTGCTGGAATTTGGAGCATCTATTTAAGGAAATCAAAGAAGGTCTAAAAAAATGTAAAGAGATCGGCAAGCTTCCTGTCCTAATCGGAATTGATACCTGGGCAGTCGATTTTGTTCTTCTTGATAAAGAGGATAAGGTTATTGGCAATACCGTATCCTACCGTGACAGCCGTACACAGGGTATGGATCAGAAGGTATACGATAAGATAACAGAAGATAAACTGTATGCAAGAACCGGAATCCAAAAACAGATTTTCAATACGATTTATCAGCTTATGGCGGTGAAGGAAAATCATCCAGAATATTTAGAACAAGCAGAAACAATGTTAATGGTACCGGACTATTTTAACTACCTGTTATGTGGAGTAAAACGTTGTGAATATACGAATGCAACAACTACACAGCTGGTTAGTCCTGATACAAAAAATTGGGATGATGAGCTTATTGAGAAGCTAGGATTTCCACGTAATATATTCCCTGAAATTAACCGCCCCGGTACGATACTGGGCACTCTTACCAGAGAAGTTACAGAGGAAGTAGGCTTTGATTGCGTTGTGGTATTACCGGCAACACATGATACCGGCTCTGCTGTACTTGCAGTACCCTCTACAGAACAGAATCCTCTCTACATCAGCTCCGGTACCTGGTCCTTAATGGGTATTGAACGAATGGATGCTGATTGTTCGGAGCAAAGCCGTATACATAATTTAACCAATGAGGGTGGATACGGATATCGTTTCCGTTACTTAAAAAATATAATGGGGCTTTGGATGATTCAATCCGTAAAGAAGGAAATTGCGAAAGATTTGTCTTATGCCGAGATTTGTAAGATGGCCTCCGAAACAGAAATTACCTCCATCATTGATTGCAATGACAATCGATTCCTGTCTCCTACCAACATGACAACAGAAGTTCAGACGGCCTGCAAAGAATCAAACCAAAAGGTTCCGGAGGGAATTGGTGAAGTGGCAGCAGTCATCTATAATAGCCTTGCAAAATGCTATGAGAATACGGTTAAGGAACTGGAGGAAATTACGAAGTTTAATTTTGACAGTATTCATGTCGTGGGTGGTGGCTCCAATGCAGATTATTTGAACGAGCTAACAGCAAAATATACAGGTAAAACGGTATATGCAGGGCCTACGGAAGCAACAGCAATCGGCAATATACTGGTTCAGATGATGATCAGTCACGAATTATTGGATCTTCAGGCAGCAAGAGAATGTGTAAAGCGCTCCTTTGAGATTAAGGAATATCTAAGTAAATAGAGTTAGAAACATAACGAATACATATGTATTCGTTATGTTTCTAACTCTATTTACTTAGATATTCCTTAATCTCAAAGGAGCGCTTTACACATTCTCTTGCTGCCTGAAGATCCAATAATTCGTGACTGATCATCATCTGAACCAGTATATTGCCGATTGCTGTTGCTTCCGTAGGCCCTGCATATACCGTTTTACCTGTATATTTTGCTGTTAGCTCGTTCAAATAATCTGCATTGGAGCCACCACCCACGACATGAATACTGTCAAAATTAAACTTCGTAATTTCCTCCAGTTCCTTAACCGTATTCTCATAGCATTTTGCAAGGCTATTATAGATGACTGCTGCCACTTCACCAATTCCCTCCGGAACCTTTTGGTTTGATTCTTTGCAGGCCGTCTGAACTTCTGTTGTCATGTTGGTAGGAGACAGGAATCGATTGTCATTGCAATCAATGATGGAGGTAATTTCTGTTTCGGAGGCCATCTTACAAATCTCGGCATAAGACAAATCTTTCGCAATTTCCTTCTTTACGGATTGAATCATCCAAAGCCCCATTATATTTTTTAAGTAACGGAAACGATATCCGTATCCACCCTCATTGGTTAAATTATGTATACGGCTTTGCTCCGAACAATCAGCATCCATTCGTTCAATACCCATTAAGGACCAGGTACCGGAGCTGATGTAGAGAGGATTCTGTTCTGTAGAGGGTACTGCAAGTACAGCAGAGCCGGTATCATGTGTTGCCGGTAATACCACAACGCAATCAAAGCCTACTTCCTCTGTAACTTCTCTGGTAAGAGTGCCCAGTATCGTACCGGGGCGGTTAATTTCAGGGAATATATTACGTGGAAATCCTAGCTTCTCAATAAGCTCATCATCCCAATTTTTTGTATCAGGACTAACCAGCTGTGTAGTTGTTGCATTCGTATATTCACAACGTTTTACTCCACATAACAGGTAGTTAAAATAGTCCGGTACCATTAACATTGTTTCTGCTTGTTCTAAATATTCTGGATGATTTTCCTTCACCGCCATAAGCTGATAAATCGTATTGAAAATCTGTTTTTGGATTCCGGTTCTTGCATACAGTTTATCTTCTGTTATCTTATCGTATACCTTCTGATCCATACCCTGTGTACGGCTGTCACGGTAGGATACGGTATTGCCAATAACCTTATCCTCTTTATCAAGAAGAACAAAATCGACTGCCCAGGTATCAATTCCGATTAGGACAGGAAGCTTGCCGATCTCTTTACATTTTTTTAGACCTTCTTTGATTTCCTTAAATAGATGCTCCAAATTCCAGCAAAGCTCTCCATCTTTCTCTGCAATGCCATTCTCAAAGCGGTGTACTTCCTCCATCTTCAGCTTACCATCCTCCAAATACCCAAGAATATGGCGGCCGCTGGATGCCCCTATGTCAATTGCCAAATAGTAATTACCCATACACTTACTCCTTTCACTATACCTAAATTATAATAATAATCTGACCAAAAAAAAAGAACACCTTTTGTATAAAAAAGTGTCCTTATTTGCACGATCATATAGTGAGTCTTGCTTGCTTCTTTAATAAAAGCGAGTTCGTAGGTGAGCCGTAAAAACTTAAATACATGTTTCTTACGGTTTGCAATCCCTATATTTCTTTGGTGATACTCCATATTTATCTTGAAAGATACGATGGAAATAACTTATATTATCATAACCAATGGCAAGACCAATGTCTGTAATTGTTAGTTTTGTTGTTGTGAGAAGATAGGTTGCTTGACTAAGCCGCTTCATCTGCACCAGCTCCGTATAGGTCTTACCTGTTAATTTCTTCACCATACGGCTCAACCAATACAAATCACAATGAAGCTCCTCTGCCAAGTCGGAAAGCTTCCCATCCTTATAATGTTCCTCAATAAAACTCAGTACCTTAATTGTAAGTTCCTGCTCATATTGATTCTTGCCAACGGATACTTTATCCGTATGGTTCATCAATTGTAAGAATAGTAAGCCCATGGTAATCTGATTGATGCTTCGGTTGTTTTGTTGATTATTCATAATGGTCCAGATCAAATTCTCCACCAAATTTTGAATGGGCAAAACCTCAGCCACCTTAAAATGCAAATAGCTTACTTTATCATCGGCATTTTTTAAACACCCTATGATAAAATCACGTAGACGGTTTTCCTCTTCCCCTATCATCATTAGGGTTCGATCAAAAAACTCAGGTAAGATAATGAAATTAACAGCTATATCTTCCATACCTGCAGGATAAATCTCCTGGGATGCATTCTGACTTAGAAAAAGTAGTTCCCCTTCCTTAAGTTCAACGGCCTCCCCGTTAATCACATGCTCTGTATGACCTTGATACATATAGATTACTTCCACGTAATTATGCTTATGCTTTGGAAAATGAATAAACCTTGTATGTGGGCGTACTTGGATTAATTTACCATTCTCAAGCAACTTTTTATTATCGATAATATTGGAGGTGGTATCCATGTAAAGCTCTTTATTAATTTGCTTTTTTCCATCTAGGATATCCTGTTCCTCACTTGTAATTACCTTCAATTTATTTAAGATCTCTATATTCAAGAACCTACCTCCGAACCAATCGATGATACTCTTACTATACCACAAACACATCCATTTTTCATCCGTAGATTTCTTCTTATGTGCTATCCATTGATAATTTATTCCATTTTGTTACATTCTCGGTTATGGTTGCATTTCTTCCCATATGGTTTTCTCAGGCAGCAAAAGTTCAAACCTTTTCGAAAGCCAAGCCTCTGCCATAGGAACCCATTTTGCAGCATCTGAATTAATCTGGCTCTTTGCCGTTGCAGATGCTTGCGTTGCAAGACTTAGACCATGTGCTCCTTCTTCAAAAATATGTACTTCAAAAGGTATCTTTTGATCAGCAAGAGCATGAGACATACGTATGGTGTGCTGCACGGGAACCAGCGAGTCAGCCGCCGTAGCCCAAAGAAAGGTAGGTGGAGTATTCTCTGTTACATGCAAGGCCGGACTTACATTGGCAAGCATCTCTTCCTCCGGTGAAGCCGTTCCAAGGAATGCAATATTTGCTAATTCGAATAATGCCTGATCCATTTTCCCCATCTTATCCGCTGTATTTTTCATAAATACATAATCACTAAGCATGTAACCAAGAATTACTGCTGCCGGTTTAAACACCTCAGGATTCACCCCATAAAACTCCGATAATAATGGAGTATGCCAATGGGTAGCATACATTGCACTATTATGAGCGCCGGCAGAAAAGCCGCAAAGTGCAATTCGATCGACATCTACTAACCATTCCTTGGCACGCTCTCTAATCATTAACATTGCTTTTCCAATCTCTCTCATGGGATTAGGGTGCTGGCAATGCTCCTTCGGGGTAATCTCCTGTGACATATCGGGGAATCCACCTTTTCCCTCTGTAAACGTTGAATAACGTAATACAAATGCATGATACCCCATAGCCGCAAACCGAAGAGCAATAGGCTCTCCTTCCCTGTCTGAACAATTTAAATAAGCTCCCCCGGGGCAAATTAAAATTGCCGGTCTATCCTTACCATCTGTTAATTCTACAGAATCTGCTACTACATATGCGGTTAATGTGACATCCTCCCTATTTTCGTATAACTTCATGACTTCTGTATGCATGTTAATACCTCCTTCGTCTTTCTTAAACAACTACATAACCAATAAACCAATTATTTTACTCCTCCAGCTTATTGGTAAATAGTGGTCAATAATAATTATACTTAATGTGCTTTAAGAAAGATAGTCATATATTGTCGAGATTGATGTGATTTTTATTTATGATTTTCCAAAAGCTGATTGTTTTTGATTTGGACTTGATCTCTTTTCAATGTTTGGAAATCTTCTTTCAATTGCTGCTAAAGATATCTCGATATCCTCATAAACTTCATCTGGTGTCATACAACCACAGGTTACCATATCACAATCTCGCAGGGTATTCCATACGAAGTTAAGGCCTACATAAGGAGTTACCCTTCCTGCAGCCATTGGCTTAATGGTCATAACAGGTTTTTTTGCATTATGTATGATAGCGCTAACGGTTTCAATTTCTACCTGCATTAAGAAGCCCAAACAATTATAAATCTGAATGTAGGTCTCCACATCGTATCCATGGTTGTCACTATAAGTAATTAACTCAGGCATGTGAGCGGATAAACCGGGAATTAAACCGGCATCCCGTATCATTTTTGTATAATCATCAATTCGGTCAATCATACCTTTGTTTTTATTTACTAACTGCTCTACACTCGAATGATGGATGAGGCAGAAATTTGATCCAACCCTTGCACTATTTTTAATGGTCTCTTCCGCTTCTTTTCTTCCTAGGGCGGTATCATCAACGTTTAGTATGGGTGTATCGATCAGAATAAAATTCTTACCGGTCCTCTCCTTCGCGGCATGAATTGCTTCAAGTAAGAGTGGCGATTGGCTGATGGGTGCCATTAGTGTATCAACACCATGCATCTGATATACTTCCATCATGTTTACCATTTGATCAATGGAGTGATGATACTCCTTGATTCTGTCGTCAGCAGCCTTTCCCCTATGGCTCCAACCCAACATCCAATTCGTACCGATAATCATCCTTGATAGTGACAATCCTGCAACTTGTGTTCTTGGAAACATATCCATTTCATTATCCTCCTCATTTATTATTTATAATCTCCCTAGTTACTCTTTATTTGCCTTAACTGCTCTTATCGCTCTTTACTGCACGTGTTATTCATTATTTCACTTGTTATTCTTAATAGCTCTTATTACTCTTTATTTTCCTTCTTTCACTTAATTACCCTATTACTCTTAATTACCTTAATTACCCTTGTTATCCTTATTACTCACACAATTTATAATTTCTACTTAGCTTTACTAATCATTGATCTTATCCCCTTCCAAAAATGACCATTTGCTATATGAGCAAGCCCTTGACACATTCCCACCGTCAGTTGTCCCGGACTTTGTTGTACAAGTCTGCGAATAGGGGTATGAAACACTATGGCTATCATAAATTGATATTCCTGTATATCTTCGCCACATTGCTTTTTAAAAATCATTTTCATAATGTTCATAAACTGCCTCACTATAAAGCTCCCCTCCATATCATGGAAGGTAGACATAATGGTAAATTCTCCTTTTACAGGCTTTGTATAACTCTTAATCTTTTTACCATAGAGCTGTTCGAAGTCTGTAATGGACGGTTTTCCAACAGGATTTTGATACCAAGAGAGTATTTCTTCTCTTTTATTTACTTCCTCAACCTCCACTCCCTCCAAAACCTGAGTTCCGATAGTTAGACGAATATCTTCACAGGATGCACCTATTTGAATTTCATACTCCCCTTTTACACACTGCCAACGAGCATGCTCTACGTCATAGTATGCAAAGTCCTGCTCCCTCAACCTAAAGGTTACTTTCCTCTCTTCTCCTGCTTTTAAAAATACTTTACAAAATGCTTTTAATTCCCTAATTGGCCGGTACTTGTGTCCTGTTCTATTTTCTACATAAAGCTGCACTATCTCGGCACCATCTCGCTGTCCCACATTCTTTATGATACAACTAACCGATAAATCCTCTTTTAGCATCAGATCGGAATATGTAAAGGTGGTATAACTAAGACCGTAACCAAATGGGAAACGTACCGGGACCTTTGCCTTTTGATAATAACGATAACCGATATATATGCCCTCTGCATATTCTACCTGTCTTGGATTAATACCAAAGGTATCAGAAGAAGTCACATCTTCATAACGAAGCGGATAGGTCTCAGCCAATTTTCCGCTGGGATTCGCATTTCCATAGAGTAAATTAACACAAGCCTCACCTACCGCCTGACCTCCAAGATACATATTAAGTACTGCTTTTGCCTTATCAATCCATGGCATCTCTACCGGAGAACCTCCGAGTAATACTACAATAATATTTTGATTTACCTTTGATACTTTCTCTAATAAAGCCACATGGCTCTCCGGTATTCTCATGTGGGTCCGGTCATATCCCTCTGATTCATAGGCGTCCGTTAGTCCAATGACAATTACCACAAGCTCAGCTGCTTTTGCTGCTTCTATTGCTTTGTCTTGTAGCAGGGCGATATCTTTTTGCTCCTCCCAAATCTCATATCCCGGTTCATAGACATATGGATATCCGTCTGATTTCATAGCCTCTAAAATGGAGGTAAGTTTTGTTGGATTGATGTGTGAGGAACCGGAGCCTTGATAACGAATCTGATCCGCCATGGCACCAAGTAGGGCAATTTTCTTATCCTTTTTAATCGGCAGGAGATTATCCTCATTCTTTAATAGTACCGCTCCCTCCTGTGCAATGTGACAGGCCAATTTATGATGAGCTTCTCTATCAAAATGGTAATCCTTTCTTTTTGTTATTTGTCCCTCAATTAAGGTTAATAGTCTTTCCACACAGGCATCGATCTCTGTCTCAGATAATTCACCTCTATGGACCGCTTCAATTACCTCACGGTCAAAAAGCTTTCCGCTGTATGGCATCTCTAATTCAACTCCTGCTTTGAATGCTCCGATGCGGTCATTCATTGCACCCCAGTCCGTTACCACAACACCATTATATCCCCACTCATCACGAAGAATGTGCTTTGTAATCTCCATATTTTCGCTCAAATAGGCACCATTAACTTTATTATAGGAGCACATCACTGTTGTTGGGTTTGATTCATTTACCACTATCTCAAAGGCTCTTAAATATATCTCCCTAAGGGTACGCTCATCCACCAAACTATCTGATAGTAAGCGTTCATTTTCTTGATTATTTGCTGCAAAATGTTTTACACTGGTTCCAGGTCCTTTTCTTTGTACTCCTTTCACCCAGGCAGCACCTAACTTACCTGCCAGGTAGGGATCTTCACTAAAATATTCAAAGTTTCTACCACAAAGTGGGTTACGCTTCATATTTACACCGGGCCCCAGAACAATATCCGTCTTTAATTCTAAGGCTTCTTCTCCAATCGCCTCACCCATTCGCTCCATTAGTTCTATATTCCAGGTTGAAGCTGAGGCACTTGCTGTTGGAAAACAGGTCGCCGGTTCACTTTTATTTATGCCAAGGTGGTCTCCTTCATCGGTCCCCTGTTTTCTAAGGCCATGTGGTCCATCATTCATAATAATTTCACGAATACCATACTGCTCCATGGTCTCAGTACTCCAAAAGGAGTTTCCGGAGCATAATTTCACCTTATCCTCCAAAGTCATCTTTTTTATAGTTTCCTTCAAATTCATTACATTCTCCTCCCATGACAAACGTTCCGTTTCTTACCATAATCATACCAATTTTTACAACATTTGTATTGTAATTATGTATTTATTCTTATAAATTTGTGCTTACCTGTCAAATCTCCAAATAATCTCCAAATCGTATGAAACATTAGACAATATGAATAGAAAAGGACCTAACTCCAAATAATCGGAATTAGACCCTTTCCAGTGATTGTTTGATTGTTTGATTTATTTATTTATTATGGTTTGATAATAACTATTTCATTTTGCAAGTATCTACTTACTATTCTTACTTGCATTTGCGCTATCGCAGTATGTGGAGGGACACCTATCACACCCACATCCACAGCCTCCTTTAAGTCCTGCCTTTTTTCGTCTTATATAATACATTGCAATTAAGACAAGACAAACAAGGATAATTGCTATTACAATTAAATCTACCATGTAATCATCTCCATTTATTTAAATGTTCGACATCTACTCAATTTCTATTAACTACCCAATTTCTATTATCTACTCAATCTCTATTTAACTGCTTAATTTCTATTAACTACTCAATCTCTATTTATCTACTCAATATCTATTAACTACTTGATATCTATTTCTCTAAATAATATCTTTTAAAATATTCCATATCTCTAGTAATTTGACCACATTTTTAACATCATTAACTAACTAGTTTCCCATCATAATTGACTCTATATCACGCTCTTTGCAACCATATACCATATGCATCCCCGCCTTGATGATATTGGCAAACTCATCGCCGGTCAGCGTTATCGCATCTTTGTTCTTAAGAACTACTGTGCAGGCACTCTCACAGCATCTTGCATCACATTCCGATAACCGATATAGATTCTTACGATTAATTGCTCCAACTGCTTCCAAAGCATTAATCATGCGATAAACTGTTGCAATTCCAATCCTTGGATCCTTACCAATTACTTCTGCATGAATTTCTTTGCAACTGGAGCATTCATTTTCAAGAATTGCATCGATAATAATTTTTCTTTGATTTGTAATTCTACACCCCTGTTTTTTAAGTTCTCTCAGTATGATATTCCTCTGCTCCGTAGTTTGTTTAGGCAAAATTCTATCATCTTCGTTGTATTTCAAAACATAATTCTCCTTTCGAATATCCGCGATCAGATAATTGTCAACTTACAACCTAAAAAACAGCATTTCCGATTAGATTGATTAAGAGCGCTACAATGTAGGCTGTAATCATCTGAAAACCAATGGCTCTAAAGGTCCATTTCCAAGAACCCATCTCACTTCTGATTGCACCAACAGCTGCAAAGCAAGGCATGCAAAGTAAATTAAATGCCATATAAGACCATGCACTTACGCTGTTAAATACGGAACTTAATTGAGGTAATGCCTGTTCACCCGCCATATAGGCTTCGATGGTGGCTTCATCACTAACTCCTGCAAAGAGCTGTCCGAAGGTAGCAACGATATTCTCCTTGGCAATCCAACCGGTTACAACCGCTACAGAAGCTCTCCAATCACCAAAACCAAGGGGCGCAAAAATGAACTTAATGCTATTACCAATGGAAGCTAAGAAACTATCCTCCATATCACTCATACCGTTAAAATTAAAGTTAGATAACAGCCATATGAGTATGGTGGAAGCAAATATAATAGTTCCGGCTTTGATTGCAAAGCCCTTTACCTTTTCCCATGCATGAATTAATACACTTTTAAAGGTAGGAACACGATACTGAGGTAATTCCATAATAAAATTAGAGGTCTCACCCTTGAATAAAAATTTATTTAATAGAAAGGAACTGATAATTGCTACTGCAATACCAAGCATGTATATGGTAAATACAATTGCTGTCTGATTACTGCCTGCAAAAATAGTAGCCGCAAACATAGCATAGATAGGAAGTTTTGCACCACAGGACATGAATGGCGTAATCATCATGGTGATCTTACGGTCTTTATCACTCTCCAAGGTTCTGGAAGCCATTAAAGCCGGTACGGAACATCCAAAGCCCATGAGCATGGGAATAAAGGAACGTCCGGAAAGACCAAATCGACGAAAAATTCTGTCCATTACAAAGGCAACTCTGGCCATATAGCCGCTGTCTTCCAAGAAGGATAATAGTAAAAACAGTACCAGTACCAAAGGTAAAAATCCGGCAACCGCACCAATTCCCTCCATAATACCACCGATTACTAGGGAAAATACCCAATCAGAAGCACCACCTGCTTCTAATAAGCCCTCCAAAGCACCGGTAAGAGTACCCCATCCTTCTTCTACTAGACCGGCAAGCCATATTCCTGGACTAGGTAAACCTTCGATAAATAAGAAGTTCTCACTAAAGGTTAAAGCAAACATCAGATACATAATGAGTGCAAACATAGGTAAAGCAAGGATTCGGTTCGTAAGGATTTTATCTAATTTATCAGATTTTGACTCTACGTGCCCAATATTCGCTTTCTTAACAGCACCCTTTACTACTTTGCCAATAAACCGATATCTTAAATCTGCAATCTTAGCCTCGGTATCACCATCGGCTTGTGCTTCTGCTTTCGTGATAATCTCTGTAACCAGCTGTTTTTCTGCTTCACTTAAGGTGGCAGTTACCAACTCGTCACACTCTACTAGCTTTATAGCTCTCCATTCTTTATCCTTCTCATTACCGGATATGGAAGCTGCCACTTCATCGATGGCTGAGGAGATATTATGATCAAAGATATCCAGAGTTTTTTCAGATTTCTTCTCTTTCACTACAGAACTTACTACATCCATTAAATCCCCAAGACCTTTGCCCTGACGTGCAACGATGGGAACAACAGGGACTCCGAGAGCTTCTGATAGTTTTTTGCAATCGATTTGATCTCCTCTTTTCTCCACTTCATCCATCATATTCAAGGCTACAATCATAGGAATTTTTGTTTCCATTATTTGAACTGTTAAATACAAATTTCTTTCCATGCTAGTTGCATCTACAATATTAATGACCGCATCGGGTTTTTCTTTTACGATATAATCTCTGGCGATTATTTCTTCTGCCGAATAAGGAGATAAGGAATATGTACCAGGTAAATCGAGAATCATAAACTCTTTATTCTTTCTATAAACACCCTCTTTTTTATCAACGGTAACACCGGGCCAATTACCGACATGTTGTGTGGAACCGGTGAGCTCGTTAAAAAGTGTTGTTTTTCCACAGTTTGGATTACCGGCAAGCGCAATTGTATATGACATAACGTCCTCCTTTTTTTGTTCCATTTCTTTTATACGATTATTATTGTTATGAATGTTGGTATTACTAACTATTGTAATTCTACCTGAATCTGCTCTGCCTCGTCCTTTCTCAGACTCAATTCATAATTCCTGATATTAATCTCGATTGGATCTCCTAAAGGAGCAACTTTTATCACTTTAACTATTGTTCCGGGGGTTAATCCCATATCCATAATGCGTCTTCTCATGACTCCTCTTTCACCAAGGGAACGTATAGTCGCTTCCTGCCCTGGCATTAAATCTTTTAATGTCATTAATCTTATCCTCCTAGAAATTCTCTTTACTCCACGATAATCTGGGTTGCAAGCCCGCGATTTAAAGC
The DNA here is from genome assembly GCA_023389295.1 of Bacillota bacterium. Lineage (GTDB taxonomy): Bacteria > Bacillota > Clostridia > Lachnospirales > Lachnospiraceae > Mobilitalea. The sequence continues at coordinate 7,804 of JAEWEO010000126.1, read as the reverse complement.
AATTTTGACCCCTTTTACGAGTAAAATTAATCCACCCGGGTTATCACCGATTACTTTAACCGTTTCTCCTTTGATTAAGCCCAAATCCTGAAGATGACGCTTCATATCGTCCTTTCCTCGAAACATCTGAATAATTCTGGTTTCTCCTATACCCATCATTGCTAATGGCATAATCATTCCTTCTTTCTTTTACTTTGAAATGTTTTTGAACACGAACCGCTTTTTGTATTTGATAATGAATATCATTTACATTTACTATATGTTAATTTCGTAACATTGTCAATACCGAATTTGATAATTATTATCATTAGATCATATTTAGCCTCCTTCTGTATAAACTTAATGGATATCATTGACAGCAAAAGATTCATTATGATAAAATCTATAGATAACTTCGAGTTAACTCGAGGTTTATTTTTTATATAAAGAACAGGAGAAGTACTATGAATGCTACATATTCTATTGGTGATGTTGCTAAAAAACTTAATCTTACCGTATATACGCTGAGGTATTATGATAAAGAAGGACTCCTTCCCTTTGTTGAACGTACTTCCAGCGGAATTCGTATCTTTACAGAAACTGATTTAGGTACATTGAGAGTAATTGAATGTCTGAAAGCTACCGGAATGTCTATTAAAGATATAAAGACATTTATTGACTGGTGCTGTGAAGGTGATTGCACCTTACAGCAGCGATATGATATGTTTATAGAACGGAAAGCTGCTGTGGAAGCTCAGATGGATGAGCTAAAAAAGACAATGGAGGTAATCGAACATAAATGCTGGTATTATAAGACTGCATTGGATGCCGGTACGGAAGACATCCATAAAAAGAGCCTTCGTTTGCTAGAAAGCGTGGAAGAATAACTCCTATTTGCAATGCTAAGTCTGTTTATATTGTACCGTAAACAGAGTTTCCATTATATAGAATTTTCCACAAATCTGTTAAAAACTATTGACCTACAGTTAACTCTAACTACTATAATAATAGTAAAATTGATATGGGAGATTCTTAGCACTGCCGACTCAGAACTGATTTAGTATGGTAGCCTAAGAAGTAATTGACCACAATTAATAATTGCAAAAAAGGAGTAAGTAGATATGGAAAAAGCAAAAGTTTATTTTACAGATTTTCGTACCGTAGCCTTTGGTGATGGACTGCCTACAAAGTTGAAAAAGCTGATTAGAAAGGCAGGAGTCGGTCAGATTGATATGGATGGAAAGTTTGTTGCTATCAAGTTGCACTTCGGTGAGCTGGGTAACATCAGCTACCTACGTCCGAATTATGCCAAAGCAGTAGCCGACGTGGTAAAGGAGCTAGGCGGCAAGCCATTTCTAACAGACTGCAATACCCTATATCCCGGGAGTCGTAAAAATGCTTTGGAGCATTTGGAATGTGCCTGGGAAAATGGCTTTTCTCCGCTCTCTGTAGGATGTCCTATCCTAATCGGCGATGGACTGAAAGGAACGGATGACATTGCCGTTCCGGTCGTTGGAGGTGAATACATTAAAGAAGCAAAAATTGGCCATGCAATTATGGACGCGGATGTATTTATCAGTCTTACTCATTTTAAAGGTCATGAGATGACAGGCTTTGGCGGCACGATCAAGAATATAGGGATGGGCTGTGGCTCCCGTGCAGGAAAAAAAGATCAGCACAGTAACGGTCAGCCAAGCATTGAGGAAACTCTCTGCCGAGGCTGCCTAAGATGTCTTCGGGAATGTGCTAACAATGGGTTGGTATTTGATGAGAATACAAAAAAAATGAGGGTTGACAAAAACAACTGTGTAGGTTGTGGACGCTGTCTAGGGGCTTGCAACTTTGACGCCATCGAATTTAGTGAAGGCGCTGCTGTTGCTGAGTTGAATTGCCGCATGGCGGAATATACAAAGGCTGTTGTAGATGGTCGTCCCAACTTTCATATTTCTTTGATCGTTGATGTTTCACCAAACTGTGATTGTCATGGTGAAAATGACGCTCCAATTCTTCCTAATTTAGGAATGTTTGCTTCCTTTGATCCTCTAGCTCTGGATCAGGCATGCGTGGATGCCTGTATGTCCGCTACACCTTTACCTAACAGTCAATTATCAGATAATATAGCAAAAGTTGATTTTATAGATCACGACGATCATTTCAAAAACTCAACGCCCGAATCAGAATGGCGAACCTGTTTGTCTCACGCAGAAAAGATTGGCCTTGGTACACGGGAATATGAATTAATTGTTGTATAGTAGAGAGGCTAAAACACTTAAATAATAGAAAGTATCTGGATTATAGAATTACATATACAATGCTTTCGACCCTAAATAAGGGGTAAACCATATCCTGGGATTAGAAACAGCGATTAAGCTGTAACTTACCTGTAGGATATGGTTTACCCCCTTTAACGTATGTTTTATGCTTCTTAATAACCTAAACTCTTAAGATATTCTCTACTTATTTTTGCATCTTCTAAGGCACTATTTTCATAATGCATATCCTGCTCTGCTACAAACCACTCAGCGCCGGATTCTATGGCAGCTTCCAGTATCGGCGGAATGTTTTGTATTCCTTGTCCAAGTGCACGGAATGCAAAACCTTGCTCCTTTTTCTTTTCCTCAGTTTCAATACCGATTAATTCGTACATATGCTCTGATTTTCCACCAACAAAATCCTTCAGATGTACAATCGGACATCGATCTGCATATTTTCTGATGTATTCCTCCGGAGTCTCTCCAGCTACTTTTACCCAGCATACGTCAAGCTCTGTCTGAAGTAAATCCTTTGATACGCAATCATAGAGATAATCTAGAGCATATCTTCCATCACTCATACGTGCAAACTCAAAGTCATGGTTATGATAAAGTAATACTAAATCCTTTTTCTTGCAATACTCTCCAATGGTACGAATGTTAGTAACCACCTCTTCAAAGTTGCCTGCTTCCGGGCGGTCTTTTTCCACCAGATAGGGAACAACAATGTACTTACACCCAATGGTTATGTATTGTTGTATCGTAGCTTCCATATCTGTAACCAATTGATCATAGGGCACATGGGCGCTGATAGGAACTAAGCCGATTTCTTTTAAGTTATCTCTGATGAATTCAGGGGTATAGCCATACAATCCGGCTAGTTCCACTCCATCATATCCCATTTGCTTAATCTCTTGCATTGTTTTAACAAAATCACGCTCTGCATCATCTCGAACACTATAAACCTGAAGTGCGATGGGTAATTTGCTCATTGTTTAGCCTCCTAAAATAGATGTTATAAGAGAATTTTAGCATCAATTGTAAGAAACAACAATAGCAAAAGAAGATTATTCCAAATCATCAAAATCAAATGCTGCTGCCTTCGTATAATTTGTTACTTTCGCTTCAAAAAAGTCCGTTTTGGTACGATTTAAATTGGAGAAACCTTCAATCCAAGCCATAGGATTATCCGTAATCTCCGGATATAACTCCTCAAGTCCAATCGCTTTCAATCTTTGATTGCCTAAGTACTTAATATATTTATCAATAAGTTCATGATTGATTCCTAGAATTTCATTGTTTGTAACGTATTGTCCCCAAGCGATTTCATGCTCCACTCCTGTTTTCATCATTTGACGAATCTCTTCTTGAAGCTCCGGTGTAAATAGCTCTGGATTCTCATTACCAAGTTCTTTAATGATGTTTTGGAACAATACCAAATGTGTTACTTCGTCTCGGTTAATATATTTAAAAATTGTACTGGTAGCTGTCATCTTTCCCTGTCTTGCCAAGGTATAGAAGAAGCTAAAGCCTGAGTAAAAATAAATTCCCTCCAAGATATAATTGGCAATGATCGTCTTAATAAAGTTCTCCGTAGAGGGATCCTCATTAAAGTTTTGATAAATCGTTGCTATATATTTATTACGCTCTAAAAGATGTTTATCTTCCCTCCATTGATCATAAATCTTATCACGGGTAACCGGATTAGTTACGGTATCAAGAATATAGGAATAGCTCTGCGCATGTATTTCTTCTTGAAAGGCTTGAATGTTAAGTAGTGAAGATACCTCCGGAGCAGTCACATATCTTGAGAGGTTGGGTAAGTTCTCACTTTGGATTGAATCAAGGAAATTAAGAAAAGAAATAATTTTATCAAATGCATTTCTTTCACCGTCCGTTAAGAGTGGGAACTGCTTAATATCCTCATTTAAGGATATTTCCTCAGGAATCCAGAAATTATTTAGCATAGTACGATAAAATACATTTGCCCAGCTATACTTAATTCGATTCCATTCACGGAGGTTTGTAGTATTTCCATTGATTAGGGCTTCGGTGCCCCTTACTCCATACTCGTTAAAGATCTTCTTCTTAATCATGGTTAATAAATCTCCTTTTACTCTAATTAAAAATTTTAGGCGATTACGAAACTCGTAAACTTAAGGTATTGAAGGCACAATAGATACTGTTCCGGATCGGAAGTTAAGCCCGAAGGAGAATTGGAACGGAGATATGACTTTTAGCTGGAACAGCTTGTACATTCATCCATCTCAAGGGACTGATTTCTAACATAGTATATGGTCTTAACTCCATTTTTCCAAGCTGTTGTATATAAATTTAGAATATCCTTTGCCTTCACCTCGGGGGTAATATATAGGTTAAAGCTTTGACCCTGGTCAATGTGTCTTTGGCGGATACCACAGGCTTTTATGCTGGCAAGCTGATCAATATAATGAGCTTCTTTATATAGCCAGAAATTCTCATCATTCAAATCCGGTGCTGCTTTTGGTGTAAAACTCCCCTTTTTCTCTTCAATAAAGAACTTTTTAAAGATGGGATCTATCCCTGCTGTTGTCCCTGCTATATTCGAGGTACTTCCCGTAGGAGCTACCGCTGTAATATATCCGTTTCTAAGGCCATACTTCTTAACGTCTTCTTTTAATTCCAACCATCTTTTGGAGTTATATCCTCTTCGCTCGAAGTATTTGCCTGTCTGCCATTCCGATCCTTCAAATTCCGGATAAGCACCCTTCTCCTTAGCAATTTCCATGGAAGCTTTGATGGCCTGATAAGCTATCTCCTCATACAAGCGGTCAGCTTCTTCATAATGAGCCTCGCTCTCCCAAGCAATGCGATTATTTACCAGGTAATGATGGTATCCGCTGGTACCAAGACCTATGGCACGATACTTATCACTTGTTATTCTGGCTTCTGCCACCGGTGTTTGGTTCAAAGTAATAACATTATCTAACATCCTAATCTGAAGCGGAACGGTCTCCTTCAATTCCTCCAAACTAACACGGCCTAGATTAATGGAATTCAAGTTACAAGTTACCATATCTCCGGCTTTGATTCTTCTAATAACCTCTTTATGTCCGTCCTTTGTCTCAATAATCTCTTCGATAAATTCACTCTCACTTACATTCTGAGCGATCTCATGACATAAATTGGAGGCATAAATCATACCTGCATGCTTATTAGGATTCGCCTGATTTACCGTGTCACGGTAGAAAATGAAAGGAGTTCCTGTTTCAACGGCACTCTTCATTACTTTCTTCATAATCTCTAATGCCGGTACTATAATCCGTTCTAACTCATCGTTTGCTTCACATGCTAGGTAACGTGCTGTAAATGCTTTGTTATCCTCCTCATCATAGAAGTCCTCCAAATGAAATCCCATCACCTTATGGATCTGATACGGATCAAATAGGGACCAATTTTCTCTATTCTCTAATCGTTGCATAAAAAGATCAGGAATACTTAAAGCAGGAAAAATATCGTGTGCCTTTCTACGGTCATCACCATTATTTGTTCGAAGTTCTAAGAATTCATACAAATCACTATGCCAAACATCTAAGGTAATGGAGGCTCCACCCTTTCTTCTACCTAATTGATCCACCGCAACGGCTGTATCATTGTACAAGCGTATCCAAGGGATAACACCACCGGAAGCATTCTTATGACCTCTAATTTCACTATTAAGAGCTCTGACTTTACCCATGTAAATACCAAGTGCGCCGCCATGCTTGGATACATTAGAAAACTTTTGATTTACATCATAGATGGACCATAAATTATCCCCAACTACCGAGATAAAACAGCTACTCAACTGATGATACGGGGTTCCAGCCCCTGCTAATGTCGGAGTTGCTGTGGTCATCTTAAGCTCACTCAAAATATCATAAAACTTCTTTGCATATTCCATTTTACGCTCTTTTTCAGGAATTGCAAGATGCATTGCAATTACGAGGAAACGCTCCTGTGGTAATTCTAAAACCTCTTTGTTATATCCTCGTATCAGATAGCGGTCTGCCAAAAGCTTTAAGCCTTCATAGTTAAAAAGTAAATCCCGCTCCGGTTTTATGTATGCCCCTAATTCCTTCAATTCTTCTTCCTTGTATTCCCGAAGAAGATAATCGCCGTACATATTCTGGGAGATAAGCATATGTACCAACTTTGTAAAATCACCATATCCAAAATAATGATATTCTCTATTAATTGCTGCTTCTTTATATAAATCAGACATTAACAGTCTGGCAGCAACATATTGCCAGTTTAGATTGGTCTTTTTGACCATATTTCCATGTGCATCCTTACCTGTCTGGATTACCTTTTCAATTGCTGTTTGAATGAGTATTTTCTGAATCTCCTTCGTACTCATGCCATCTCTAAACTGGATATTGGAGTCCATTTCTAACTCTACAGGATTACAATCCTTCAAACCTTTACAGGCATAGGCAACCATTTTTTTGGTTTTCTCTACACTTAGGAGTTCATATCTCCCATTCCGCTTCTTAATTTTTATATCCATCCTCGTCATCCTTTATTTATTTTTATTTATTTAAAGTAGTAATAATTATCGTTATTATATTCTATACCATAACGTAAATTATTTCTATAGTAAATTTGCATTTTTTTAAAGATGAGGATGAAATATTTTCATATTTATGCTTTGTTATATAGGACTAATCCCTTTTCTTCTTTTGGGGATTAGTTTTTGCTATTTAATAATGATTCCTAAAAATTTCGCTAGCTCTGCAGCTTGATAAAGATCCACTATGGTTCCTTTTAGTTCCTGATAGGTATCAGAAATTACTATCCCCTCAATTTTTGCTCCTCTAAGATCAATTCCCTTAAGTGAGGTTTTAAAAAAATCACAACTACTAAAATTAACCTCCTTAAGCTCTAATGCCTTCCATTTTACTTCAGCCATGCAAGCAGAAGTAAAATCAGAAGAAGATAAAATAACTTTCTCAAGCTTTGAATGTTCAAAATTTGCAAAAGAGAAATTAGAATCTTGTATTAACACATGCTTCATTGTGGAACCTTGGAACTTACTACCAACACCTTTGCAGGAGATAAACTCCACCTGATTAAAATAAGCATTCTCAAAGGAGCAACTTGATAAGTCGCAATTTTGGAACTTCACATTGATAAAGCCCACCTTATCAAAGTTACATTGAAAGAACCTACAATTTTCAAAGACGGTATACTCATAATCTATTCCGGATAAATTTTCATCCGATAGGAACTCTGTTGAAAAAATCAGATTTTTCGCTGTAAGCTCTCCCTCTTGTAATTTAAGGATTTGCTTCATTATCGGGCCTGCCTCAGTCACATTTTGTATCTGTGGTTCATTTATTTTCATACTTTATATGTTTTCCTTCCATCGTTTTTGAATGTAGGTTACTGCCCATTGATTCATGTTAGCTTTATCTATGGATTACCTATATCATGAAATAATTATATAGCATTATGATACAAATATCCATCTTATCTCTGCTTGCCGCTTCGCATTCTCACCTTGTTTTGACAAAAACAAAGACGGTAGCAAGTTGGTTGGTTTGCTACCGTCA
>JAEWEO010000097.1 GCA_023389295.1 Bacillota bacterium | reverse complement strand
TATAGCTTTGAGCTGTTGCATATGATAATTTAAAATCTCTAGTCATATTCTGAGCATATTGCTCTATATCACTTATTATGAGTTCACCTTCACTTTGATCCGTAATGCTCCCTCAATTTTACAAATGCTCTATGTAATGAAAGCATAGGTGTATATACAAGTGATTTATGTGTGCCCCGCGAACTAAACTCTGAAAACCCTTGATTATCTAATACATTATTTATTTCAAAAGCATTTGTGAAATATACCGTGGTTATGTCATGTTGTTGCTCTGCTTGCTCAAATTCTTCCCCTCTTATATCCTTTAAATTTATTAAATCTATTACTGTGTCTTCTGTAATTTCAACTCTTAGACCCTCAGATAAAAAATAATGAATTATTAATTTACTTGGTTCGCCTTCTTGATGGCTTTCTGCTTCATAAACCACTATATGCTTTGTAATATAAACCGGGTATTCTTTCTCATCATCTACTGGATTAACACTATCACATATATCATATAACCCTCTTGTTATTGTTGTTTTTCCTACGCCATTTCTCCCTACTATTGCAGTTATATCAAGTATATTGTTACCATAGAAATTTTCTATGTATTCTTTATTTTTAGATATATGTAACCTGTTAAAGTCTATATTAAAATCAATATGATAAGAGCTAGATATGTTAAAAGATTGATTCTTAATCATATCTTTATGGTTTTCTATCCATAAATACAGTAACTTCATATGCTCTTCTCCTTTATTTATGTTTTATCTCCACATTTTTGTGTATTTCTAGCCCAATACTTACAACCTTGATATCTACCATGTGCTGTGCTTATCCTAAAAAGACGCAATACACGTTATCTAATGTAATGGTAGTTTAATGTGCAAAAAAATTGATGTTACCGTATCTTTAATATCAATCAAATTCAATTTTTTAAATACTCACTTTTGTCTGCATAACATTTATTGATAAATGCTTGCATCAATGTTTTTTCCTCTGCTTCTAAATCTCCCTCTTTACATATCCACATATGAATTGCTTTTCCAACAGCATAGGAAAGAGCTTGTAATTGAGCATCGCTTATATTATTTCTAGAAACATTTGGTATAATTTTTTTACTGACAACATTTATAATCAATCCTTTCAATTCAATCCCTTCAGCCAAAAATGGGATTTTGAGATGTGCAGAAGAAATCAGTACATTTTTTATGTAGAGAAAGTCAGTGCGTTCAAAAGAGTACTTTCCTCCAAAATATTTATCTGCAACATAAGGTAATATCTTATCACCAGAACCTTCTATTACAGTCTTTTCTTCTAAATACGCGTATGTAGGAACCTCTTGAGAGTGACCAACTTCACTTCTGAAATCTGCAAGAGAACAGCAATCAACGACATAATCATTATCGTACTTCAATAGCTCGGAATCATTATACAACGACGTGTCATGTGTAATAATATTTGCGATTTCATAATCGATTTTTTCTAATGCTTCATCAAAATCGTCTAGTACATCATAAGCTTTTATAAAGTTATCTTCCTCAAAAGAAGGAATGATAGGAACCCTTAAATACTTAATGACACCATCTTGAATGTATTCCTTTAATATCACCGGAGAAGAAAAGCTTTTTTCTTTTAAAAGCATCCCGTCTTTTTCTCTATAAATTAAACTTTCACTTCCATAAATGTCTGAAAAAATTCTTAGATACTGAATGCCTTTATAGCTAAATTGGGTGGCTACTTCCATTCCATCAAAATAGCTATCAAGCCTAATACATTGCGGATAAAATGATCCTATTTTTTTAAGCTCAACTTGATGCGGTATTGTATTCCCATCCTTGAAAGATACTACCGAAATAGGAATTGAGCAATCCACAAAATTTTGCTTTATGAAATTTTCAACGTTTGCTTCTTTATCTCCAAAAGTACTCATGAATTTGTCATAATCAAGAACAATTTCTGTCCCTTGACTTCTTGCCGTTTCTTCAAATGTCAAACAGATGTATTCACTGCTTTTTTCAAAATCAATCTTATTAGTTTGGTTTTCCCCATAGTATTTTGTAATAACAGAAACAGTGTCTGACAGCATGAAGCAAGCTAAAAAGCCTATACCATAATTTCCAATAGGACAATATTTATTACCTTGAAACAAATAATCATCAGATACATAATAAGAAACGCCGACATTTAAGAAATATTTCTTAAGAATATCAACTGACATACCCTTGCCGTTATCATATATTATTGCCTGTTTACGTTCTCTGTCTAGAATAATATTGATGAAAGGCTTATAAGGGTTATATTTAAATTCTAATTTTTTCGTTGATTCTTCCAACATAATCATACAGGCATCTATCGAGTTTTGAACAAGTTCACGCAAGCCATATTTTTTATCACCATAAATATTTTCGCCCATCAACAGGTTAGTAACAGCTTTATAGTCTAATGACAATTTAAAATCCGAAAAAGCAAACCCTTTTGTGCGAATTTTATTATGAACGGTATAACCTAATGATAATAAGTACTTTTTGTCTCTAAATGTTTCAGAATAATCAATAGCGTTTTTTAATTCGCCATTGATATTATCGAAGTACTTTAAAAGTTTTCTGTGTATTTCTGGATTTGTGCTCTCTCCATAAAACTCAATATTCTTTTTTTCTGTTTTTTCGTCAATGCAAATCTTATCCTTATTTTCGATAACGAAATGCTGTTTCCATTCTAAATCTCCGTAATCTTTAGGGCTAAGGTATTGATAGAGGTAGTAAGGAGCTCGGTCTTCATCTATATCTAAATAATCCGCTATGCGCAACAACATAGCTATATATTGAGAATTAAGCGCCCACACCCCTTTTCGTTGGTCGTATAATATATTTGCGGTTATCCATTCAAAATTTTCATTGTGTGCAGCACACACTTTTGCGACATCTTCTTGAAATGAAACAGTTGTACTTCCCGGCAGGATAAAGTACTGAGTGTCCATAGCCATGATATGTCTATATGAGCGTCTTCCGTGTATCGGACGTATACATTCTTGAAGTGCAATAAGCTCATTGTCATATTTATTATGGACTAACGAATACTTTCTATTAGACATAGTATCCATATCATTTTTTATAGCTTCTATTTCAGGTTCATTAACAGCCATACCTATATCATGTAGAAGAGCAACATAAATTAAAACCACTATTTCCAAATCGCTTAATTGTTCTGGCTGATCTATAATATCAAACATGTAGTTAGCAACATTTAACGAATGCATAACACCATGCCCTGTATAGTTAGAAAAGAGACGATTGATTTTTGGAAGAACATCAAAAGAATAATCATATAATTTCTCTACCAGAATTAAAAATGGACTTTTTCTTTCTTTTAAAAGCAAATATGCTTTTATGTCTTTAATTGATTTCATATCTTATACACCTTTCTATTGCATCCGTCGCTTGACTCCAGCTTCTCATTACTAATATCTGTATAAAAGCACTGATAATATATCATTAATTCATTTACTGTTGATAAAATTGTACCTTCTAAATAAATCAATTTTAAAAACAACATTATTTGTATAATTGTATATCTTTTCCTCTTATAAATCAACACATAAATAGCATTTTATTCATATTTTTACATATTATTCTGATGCAAAATATATGAAATGTCAACAAAAAATCTCTCCTAAAAAGAAATAGTAACTTCCACCCTATTAAAAAAAGTGAAATTTAATAGTGCACAAGATAAAATTATTCAAACTATAAAACACATATTAGTTAGAAAATTAATATAATTTATCTACTTATAAAATTTTATTAAATGAAAATAATTAGAAATAATACCACTTTAAGAGCTGAATTCACCGAAATTTACTTTTGCATTTAACACTTGATAACATATAGACAAAAATTAAACTAAGACACATCTTCAAAAAACAATAAAGGCAAATAATTGCTTTCAACAATATTTGCCTTAATTTTGTCCATATAATATTTTTCATTTTTTATAATTGTTTTATTCTCTAGATAAAAGAACCACCGTCTCCACATGGAACGATAGGCGAGGGTGAATGTCAATCGTGGCCTTTTAACCCCTCTTGTAGTTGGAAACATATCCACTCATATAAGCTAGTACATATCTACTATCTTTTACACTCTGTCTGTATGAGGAAACATATCAACATGTGGGCCTGCTACTATAATATAGCAGCATTATTTTGTTGCCATCCACTCGACCCCGGGCATAGGGTGGAGACGATAATAGGGCTAACATCTGGCGGGTCAGTTTGCCATCGTCTCGACCTAATTACAAACCAAATTATTATTTTAAAATATCTTCTACACGCTGTTTATCAACAAGCTCCTGGAGAACATCAAAGTTGTATGGATAAGCATTATCTCCATAGATTTTTACTGGCTTATGCTCGTTCGAGAAATAAATCTCCAGTTCCCATTGTGTACCATCACATACATTATAGCCAAATCTTTCAAGTGTATAGCTTGTGCGCCATTCACCAATATACATACTTTTAATAGTATCAAGAATATCTTGCTTACTTGCAGGCTCTTCGTCCATATTGATTATTTGCCAATCACTAATTTTACCAAAACGCTCCATGCTTGATATAAAACTATCGTCAGTAAATTCAATTATATATTTGTTATATCCTTGATGAAATCCACCAATTCCAAATACTATTTTATGAACGTCATCTATGTGCTCATTAAAGTGTTCAGCTTTCTTTTCCGCCATAGAAGTTTTATACTCTCCACCAGCCTCAGCAAGAACTACTTTAGCACGTTTTAAATATTCTCGTGTCCAGTATAGCCTTGTTGATTCACTTGGATGTATAACTGCTTCACTTCCATAATCAGGATGTTCCATGACATTTTTAAGGTGCCCAATTTCCTGTTTTAGGCCACGGATTGCAGTCATTATTTGTTCTTTCGTTTTTCCTTTTAGGTATTCTTCGTAGTAACCTTCCGGGCTAATCATCATAACTGGCCACCTCCTTATAGCAGCTAAGTATTCAATTCATCTGCAAAAGCTACCTGCCACATACACATATCCATCAATTTCATTGGTGGATAATCTGTACCACTAGCACCTAGCTCAGCTCGTAATTCTTCAAAAGCAGCTTTATTTGCAACATAATAACCAGCCACACTTCTGACCGATTTTCTGCAATAACTACCAATTGAAATGTTATAGTCTTTTACCGCCTTTACATAATAACGGTCATATGCAGGAACACAACCGAGTGTGCCCAGTAAAATTTTAGTTATCAGTGTGTCTGTAGCATTGTTTATCACATCATTTTTTGACGGTAAATGCTCTGCATAAGTATTTTTAATTCTTTCACTTATCTCATCAAGGAGTGCCAGATTACCATCTTCCATTAAAGCTTCTGCTGAAATTCCACACAGAGAATTATAACGTTCTTCCATTATAATTTTCACTACTGGAATATGTACCTTATAATCCTTTTGTAACAAAAACGATGAACCACGGAGCATCCCCCAGCTGGCAAGATAAAACGCCAAATGCAAAGAAAGATAATCTAGAGTCTGCTCATTCACCTTATTGCGATTATCAGTAAAAGCCTTATAGCAATGACACCAAGAAAGATAACGACCATTTGGGTCTTTCACTGTTTGGTAGAAATATTCTTTTATATTTTGTATAGCGATATCAATAGGTAGTTTATATGCTTTTGTCTTTTCTAAACTCTCTTCTCTTACCTTAGTTATCGTTGCCTTATTAGGAATACTCCCAGCCTTACGGAACACAATAGATTGCGCATTTAAATCCAACTGTTCAGACAAATATCCAGCATTCATCCACGCAAATGGAAAAGACTGCGATTCAGTATTTGCCCATTGCGCCGGATAAGAATAAGCAGATTTATGCAGTTTAAACCCTATGATGTGCTCTATTTCCGAAAAAGTCATCTTAATTTCGTCTTTTCCCGTATTTTCTAAATATGTGGTAAGCTCTAAAAATTTATCTCCTCTTGGCACAGATATCACCTCCTTGTTTAAAGATTTATTTAAACATCTTATCATTCCATATCAACTTAGTCAGCTGCACCAGCAGCTCCGTTCTTTCCGCAATCTCAGCCTTACCAAACTGTGCATATGCCTTGAAGTTAAGCCTATTCTCCGCAATGAATTTTTTAAATTTAGGATTATTCTGATATGCCTGTTCACCAAGGGACTCTGTATAAATGTTTCCTTCATTAGAACAATATTTACCAAGCTTATAATCATACTTGGAATCATTCAAACTGGCGTTAATACTCTTGTGCAACAAAAGCAAAGCACCCACACTATTTCTCCACCGTCTAAAATCGTCTTGATCAACATATTCGCTGGTAAACCATTCATAATGGTCTGTGATAATATGCTCTACCTCAAACGGATTCTTGGTCTGGGTATTCATGTAGTTGCAGTAATTAGAAGCAACACTAATCTGTTCCTCGATAAAGCCGGTAACACGGGCAAGAATATTTTTAATGTACTTCTTTGTAAAACTGTTCAGTCTCAAATCTGCCAGTGCTGCTGCAGGGTCGAAATCGAGATTGATATACTGCTGTTGTAGCTTTTGCTTCAATGTCGGAACATCAATCATACGGATATCCTTAGTAACATTGAACACAAAATTTTTGATTGTACTGTAGTCAACAGAGCGGTAGTTCGTAACTCTGGAAACAATTAAGGTGTCGATAAATCTCGCAGTCAAGTTCAACTTTTCAATAATAATTGGCCACGTATCCTCATAGCAAATAGGCGCCAGCAACAACTGAGGCTGTAATGTAAAATTAATCTGCGCATTGTGATAAACGTACTTGGTCTCTTCTGAAAATGTTGTTTCTGCCTGACGTATGCGCTCATAGACATCAGAAAACTTAGCGAACTTCTTAATAAATAATTCAAAATCATCAGAATTATCCAAGCCTAGCTTCGCCTTTTCATCACGCACCCACTTATGAAAGGAACCACCAATTATATCAAAGTCCTTATTTATAGCTCCAGCTTTTGTCTCACGAATAGTTTCTGCATAATGAGCTCTTAACCATGCCTTGATGAAAGTTTCATCGCCCTTATCATCGTCTTTCTTCAATGTAAGAATTTTATCCTTCCAGAGACTGTTCATCTTTTCACGCGTTGTATCTGACTTAATTTCTGAAAGCAGATAGCCCTTTAACATTTCTGTAGAAGTAAGGCTAAGACCGCGGTCATTCATGGTAACAAAAACCTTATGCGCATCCTGCTCTGTTGTTGCAACAATCTCAATAAAGAATACTTTCTCCGCAAGCCAGTCACAGAAATGTAAAAGCATATCATCGGTAATATCTGCTGAGAAAACATCCTGAATATCCAAATATCTGTCATAAAGATTTCGGACAGATTCTCCGGCTCCAGTAGTATCATAATCCTTGTTATTGAACATTGCCTCCATGCACTCTTGGCGGTCATCCACATTGATGTTGAATGACTTCGTACCAAAGGACTCAGAGAATATCATGGTTTCAATCATATTATAGGTCTGGCCGCTAGTCTTCAGTCTATTGTTCAAATACATGAAAAGCAGCGTCAGGGAAGAGAATCTCTGCTGTCCATCAATGATGGCATTCTCTCTTCCTGCGAGTACAATAGAACCCATAAAATATGCACCATAGTCTGCAACTGCGGGTCTTGCATCACCGGGTTGATAATACTCCAGAAACTCAGACGTAAGATCATCAATTAATTCTTCTATATGTTTTCGTTGCCACATATACTCACGCTGATAATAGTGAATCGAATATTTTGTATTCTGTAGCAACTGTTTTAAGTTCTTAGGTGAACCTTCTATTTTTTTCATTGGTCATCCTCCTTTAGAAACAGTCCCGGAACATTAAACTTAATACTTGCTGCTTCTGACATAACACTTGTATTTCCACATGTTAAGAGTGATTCTTTTAATTTTAATTCGCCTGTAATACCGTCGTGCACAACATAATCCACTTTGTGATGACGAATATATGTTGCAGATTCGCGTGAGAATCCATTTCTCTGTAGCAAAATTGTCAATGGATTGGTTGTTCCAAATTCCACATACTCATACCAGTTATTCTCAAACTCTGTTACATTATGAATTCTCTTATACTCATTTGAGAAGCGCAAGAAATAATTTGATATACTAAATAACACTATGTTTTCAATTACTTCTAATGTATCTGCAAATACAACATTTCTATGCTCTTTAGACTTATCATTGTAAGTAGTTAAAGGTTGATAGGAAGAAACTCGAAAATTATCAGGATGATCTCTTCGATATTCGATAGCTTTTTTCATAATATAACTTAAACCAGTACCCTCCATCCACTGGCACAGGATAACAACATACCATTTACGCAGTGATTCTTTTCCGAGAGATGATTTTTCATAAATATCCCAATCGAAAATTTCAGCTAACTTATTTAAGAATTTTATAACTTCAGGATAATTAAAATTACCATTTGGGCAAGGAGGGTAAGTCAAACCTTCTTTGATAGCAACTATTAACTTTTTAGTCTGGTCAACAGAGGTGTTTATATCATCATCTGGTAGTGTAGGGGATTTTTCAAATTTTTGTCTTATGTTCTCTTCATCATCTGTTGTAAGTAAGTCCGAAAATTCTCGACGAACCAGACTATCTCTACCTTCCATAATATCTCGCAAAAGAATCAATCCAAATTTGCGCATCATTACATAGGATTCTTC
>JAEWEO010000084.1 GCA_023389295.1 Bacillota bacterium | reverse complement strand
ACTATTTGCAATCACTGTCACAGAAAAAAATATTTATTGTAACGGATCCGTTTATGGTGAAGTCAGGAATGATTGATTCCGTTACAAAACATTTATCCGAGGGAGCATATCAAATTTTTAGTGATATCGTTCCGGATCCTCCGATGGAACTGGTAGTAAAAGGAGTGGAACAGGTTGTTTCTTATAAGCCAGACGCTGTAGTGGCCTTAGGAGGTGGATCGGCAATTGATGCCGCAAAAGCAATTATGCATTTTTCAAGAGAGATCGGAAATTTTGATAAAATGCATTTCATTGCTATTCCGACGACAAGCGGAACTGGTTCAGAGGTTACTTCCTTTGCTGTAATTACAGATACAGAAAAAGGTATAAAGTACCCGTTGGTAGCTGAGGCATTAATCCCTGATATTGCTATCTTAGAACCGACGTTAGTGAAATCAGTTCCACCATCAATTGTAGCAGATACCGGAATGGATGTTTTAACACATGCCCTTGAGGCATACGTTTCGACAAGAGCTACCGACTTTTCTGATTCCTTTGCAGAAAAAGCAATCGCACTTGTCTTCGAGTATTTGCTCCGCTCCTATGAGAATAGTGAAGACATGGAAGCTAAGGAGAAAATGCATAATGCTTCCTGCCTTGCAGGAATTGCTTTTAATCTTGCCTCGTTGGGCTTAAATCATGCAATTGCCCACAATATCGGAGGAAAGCTCCACATCCCTCACGGCAGAACGAACGCAATATTGTTACCTTATGTGATTGAGTTTAACAGTAACATTAACGGCTTTTCTCCAAAAGATTATTCGGACGCGGCAATTGCATATGCGAGAATCGCCAAACTTCTTGGCATTTCCGGTTCTACAGTTCGACTAAGTGTGAAGAATCTGGTAAATGAGATAACAAAGCTAATGCAACGAATGAAAATGCCTTCAAAGCTAACCCAGTGCAAGGTTTCATCAGAAGATGTTATTAGGGAAAAAAAGGCCATTGCAGAGGGGGCGTTGTTAGATGCCTGTATCTTAACAAATCCAAGAAAAGCAACCGTATCTGATGTAATGGAAATAATTTATAAGGTAACCTAAAAAGTATTTCACACAAAAAGCATATCAACGAAAAAGGTGGTGAGATTGTATCATTCAGATTGATGAAAAGCAGAGAATAGTACAAGAATTTGTTCCGGGAAAGCAGATAACGCTTGCGCATATCATAGCAAATCCAACAGAAGAAATCTATCAAAAACTAGGCCTTATAACAGAGCAAATTAATGCAATTGGAATAATGACAATTACCCCTAGTGAAGGAGCCATTATAGCCGCTGATGTAGCAACGAAGGCATCCGATATACGGCTTGGTTTTATTGATCGCTTTAGTGGAGCTCTGGTGATTACCGGAGATGTAAGTTCTGTAGAGGCTGCAATCAAAGACATTGTATCGGTGCTATCAGGTCAACTTAAGTTTACACCTGCTCAGATTACAAGGACATAAGGTTTATTCATGGAAAGGTTGAAGAATCATGATAGCAGGGAAAGTAATTTTTATGGGTAGGACAGGCAGTGGAAAAACCACCTTGTGTCAGAAGCTAAATAATCTTGAAATTAAATATAAAAAAACACAATCGGTAGAGTTATATGATAATGCCATTGATACTCCTGGAGAATATATGGAAAACCGAAATTTCTACAGGGCGCTTATTATGACAGCAGTGGATGCAAAACTAATTGCAATTCTGGCAGACCCGACTATGAATGATAACTATATCCCACCTGCATTTGCAGGAACCTTTGCAAGGGAAATCATTGGTATTGTTACTAAGATGAGCTTAGCAGATTCGAAAGATATTTTACGGGTGGAAAGGGAACTGCGAGCAGCCGGCGCACAAAAGATTTTCCTGGTGGATACAGTGAAGGGAGAGGGAATCTTGGAATTATTTCACTACATTCACGAACGAATTGATTAGAAAGAAACAGCGTACAACATCGTGCGCGGACAGGAGAGCTTATGAGAGAAGAACTGTTAAGTGTAGGGATTGATATTGGAACTAGCACAACACAGCTGGTTTTCTCTAAATTGCTTATAGAGAATATAGCCTCTAATTTTTCTGTTCCTAAAGTAGTTATTGTGGATAAGGAAATCATATATCGCAGTAATATCTACTTTACTCCACTTCTTTCTCCAACCGAAATTAATGGAGACAAAGTTCGGGAGATAATTGAAGGGGAATATAAGAATGCTGGAATTGATAAGACACAGATTGATACTGGAGCAGTAATTATCACCGGTGAAACAGCACGTAAGGAAAATGCAAAACAGGTACTTGATACCCTTAGTGGTTTTGCCGGGGACTTTGTGGTGGCTACGGCAGGTCCAGATTTGGAAAGTATTATTTCTGGAAAGGGTGCAGGTGCACATATTTTCTCAAAGGAGAGGCATACTGGAGTTGTAAATATAGACATTGGTGGTGGAACAAGTAATTTAGCTATATTTGACCATGATGAGGTGGTTGATACAGGATGTCTGGACATTGGTGGCAGGTTAATTAAGATAGAACCACATTCTGGGAAGATAACTTATCTATCGGAGAAAATGAAGGAGCTAATTGCACGTAATCATATACCCATAGGAATTGGAAGTGTAGCTACGGAGCAAAATTTAAAGCCTGTGATTGATGCAATGGTTGAGGCATTGATGCAGAGTGTCGGGCTCCGGCCAATGAATGAAGCTTTTTCCTTATTCATTACACATAAGGAGGGAGAAGAGGGTGTTCGGTTTACCTGTCATGAAACTATTTTGAACAAGTGTCCCGTCACCTGCATTACTTTTTCCGGAGGTGTCGCGGATTATATTTACCGTGACGATACGGTACCTGATCTGTTTGAATATGGAGATATTGGAATTTTACTTGGACAAGCAATCCGACGTTCTCCACTTTGTAAAGAATTAACCGTTTTGCAAAGTGTGGAAACCATTCGGGCTACGGTTGTTGGTGCAGGTACTCACACAATGGAAGTCAGCGGAAGTACCATAACATATACCAAGGACGTTTTTCCAATTAAAAATCTACCAATTCTTAAATTAAACAAAGAGGAAGAAAAATCAATTGAAAGCATGGAAAGGGCTATAAAAACAAAAATCGGTTGGTTCAAACTAAATGGAGACTTACAGAGGATAGCCATAGCCTTTGAAGGGCAAAAAGCACCTACCTTTTCGACGGTATCAGACTATGCAAAGGGTGTACTTGCTGGAATGCAGGAAGTAATCGAGCGAGAATTACCACTCATTATTCTGGTTGAACATGATATGGCGAAAGTTCTGGGACAGTCCATGTATTTTCAATTAGGCTATAAAAAAGATGTAATATGCCTCGATAGTGTTCATGTTGAGAACGGAGACTATATTGATATTGGAAAACCGGTAGTGGATGGTGCTGTACTGCCTGTTGTTGTAAAAACTTTGGTATTTAATAAATAAAATAACTACGAATGGATACAAAATAATAATACGAAGGATTTAATGAAGATTAGGTTATGAAAGAAACTGTGATAATACGCAGATAGGAGTGAACAAAAATATGATATTAAAAGCACAATTGTTTGGTCATACCTATGAGTTCAAGTCACTCATGGATGTCATGGCAAAGGCGAATGAAGAGAAATCTGGTGATACCCTTGCTGGTATTGGCGCAGAATCCGCAGAAGAGAGAGTTGCAGCAAAGGTGGTACTTGCCAATATTACTCTAGAGCAGCTAAGAAATAACCCCGCAGTACCTTATGAAGTGGATGAGGTAACCAGAATTATTCAAGATGACGTAAATGAAAAAATCTACGATGAAATCAAGCATTGGACAGTAGCAGAGTTTCGTGAATGGATTCTGGATGAAAAAACCACAGGTGCAGACATTCGCAGAATCAGCCGTGGAATTACTTCTGAAATAGTAGCAGCAGTCGCAAAGCTTATGTCAAATATGGACCTAATCTACGGCGCTAGTAAAATACGTGTTACCGCACATTGTAACACGACGATTGGAGAACCCGGCACATTAAGCTGCCGATTACAGCCGAATCATCCTACCGATGACCCGGATGGTATTATGGCTTCTCTTTTGGAAGGATTAACTTATGGAGCAGGTGATGCTTTACTTGGACTAAACCCGGTGGATGACTCAACGGAAAGTGTAATTCGTGTGTTAAAGCGATTTGAAGAAATTAAGCAGAAATTCAAAATACCTACCCAGACCTGTGTTCTTGCTCATGTTACAACACAAATGGAAGCAATTCGAAAGGGAGCACCATCGGATTTAATTTTTCAATCCATCGCAGGATCTCAAAAAGGAAACGAGGCCTTTGGATTTAATGCTTCAACCTTAGAAGAAGCAAGACAGCTTGCCCTTCATGAAGGGACCGCAGAGGGTCCGAATGTGATGTATTTTGAAACCGGTCAAGGTTCCGAATTATCCTCTGAAGCACATCATGGTGTTGATCAGGTTACAATGGAAGCGCGCTGCTATGGTTTTGCAAAACATTTTCATCCATACATTGTTAATACAGTAGTTGGTTTTATTGGTCCGGAGTATTTATATGATGGTCGTCAGGTGAATAGAGCAGGCCTAGAAGACCACTTTATGGGAAAATTGACCGGTATATCGATGGGATGTGATGCTTGCTATACCAATCACATGAAGGCAGATCAGAATACCATTGAGGATCTTTCCGTATTGCTTACCACAGCAGGATGCAACTACTTTATGGGTATTCCTCATGGAGATGATGTAATGCTTAATTATCAGACCACAGGATATCATGAAACAGCTGCACTCCGTGAAATTTTTAAATTAACTGCAATAAAGCCATTTCATGAGTGGCAGCTTCGGATGGGATTTATTGATGAAACAGGCAAGCTGACAAAATTAGCCGGTGATGCTTCTGTCTTATTCTAGCGAGGAGGAACGATATGAATGAAAAAGATTTAAGAAAAATGGTAGAGCAGTTGGTAGAACAGATGGTGGGTCAATCTACGGGGAGTACGAACTTGACACCTGAAATGACCGGTAATACTACGAGTTCTATAAAACCAACGGCTAACTCGTTTACAGTTAACTCTAGTGAGTGTCTGCCGGATATTACAAAAATAGATTTAAAGTCATGGTTTTTATTAGATCACGCAAAGAACAAAGAAGAATATCTTCACATGAAGAGCAAAACACCAGCAAGACTTGGAGTAGGTAGGGCTGGAGCCAGATATAAGACCATGACTATGCTACGTGTGAGAGCAGACCATGCTGCAGCACAAGATGCAGTATTTTCAGATGTATCCGAGGATTTTATTAAGAAAAATAATTTTGTTTTTGTTCAGACCCTTTGTAAGGATAAGGACGAATATTTGACGAGACCAGATCGTGGAAGAAGATTTGGTAAGGAAGAACTCGAAGTGATAAAAAAGACGGTCGGTCAAAATCCAAAGGTGTTAATCGTCGTTGGCGATGGATTATCCTCGTCCGCGATTGAGGCGAATGTAGAAGATATGATCCCTGCATTAAAGCAAGGCCTTAATATGTATCAGATTAGTGTTCCACCAATCCTATTTATCAAATATGCCAGAGTGGGTGCGATGGATGATATTGGACAAGCGACGGATGCAGACGTAATATGCATGTTGGTTGGGGAAAGACCGGGTCTTGTAACCGCAGAATCTATGTCAGCCTATATCTGCTACAAACCAAAGCACGGTATTCCGGAATCAAAGAGAACGGTTATCTCTAATATTCACCGAGGTGGCACAACACCGGTAGAAGCTGGAGCCCATGTAGCAGAATTAATAAAAAGAATGCTGGATAAGAAGGCATCAGGAATTGAGTTGAAATAAGGATCAGATGATTTAAGCTATTAGTAAAGTTATTGCGTAGAATCTTACGCAGGAATAGAGGTTAGCGTGAATCTTTCACACGCTATGGAAAGGGCATGGTTATTAATATGAAGAATGATAAACTACATCCGAATATTTTGGCAGTTCGGATCATCTCAAATGTCAGTCCAGATCTGGCAGAAAAACTTTCTCTTTCGGAACGTCATAAATGCCTTGGAATTATAACGGCGGATAGTGATGATGTGACCTATACAGGTCTTGATGAAGCTACAAAGTCTGCTGATGTTGAAGTAGTGTATGCTAAATCTTTCTATGGAGGTGCAGCAAATGCAAATACAAAGCTGGCAGGTGAAGTAATCGGTATTTTAGCCGGTCCTAGTCCGGCAGAAGTACGAAGCGGGTTAAACGCCTGCATTACCTTTATGGAAACGGATGCGTATTTTATTAGTGCGAACGATGACGATTCTATTGTTTATTATGCGCATACTGTTTCAAGAACAGGTTCTTATCTGTCACAAGTAGCAGGCATTAAGGAGGGAGAAGCACTAGCTTATGTCATTGCTCCTCCTCTGGAGTCGGTTTATGCACTTGATGCAGCAATGAAAGCAGCAGATGTAAGACTATGCGTATTTTTTGGACCTCCCAGTGAAACAAATTTTGGTGGAGGCCTCCTTACAGGCTCCCAATCTGCCTGCTATGCAGCCTGCAATGCATTTTCAGAAGCTGTTCGAAGTGTAGCAGAGCGTCCGAAGGAATATCAATAAATGAAAGCGTTAGGACTCATTGAGGTCATAGGATTGCCACCCGCAATTGAGGCTGCAGATGTAGCGCTAAAGGCGGCGGATGTTACATTGCTCTCCATTGCAAAAGCAGATGCGGGAATCCTGACGGTTCAAATAACAGGAGAAGTGGGTGCAGTGACGGCAGCAGTAGAAGCAGGCGCGGCTGCGGCTGGTCGCATAGGCACTCTCCGTGCAAAGCATATCATACCACGCGTGGACGAAAGTCTGGTGGGAAAAGTGATTATGCAGGAAAATAAGCTATTTCAAACGAAAAAGAAAACGATGAATCAGATCGCTACCGTCTTGCCGGCAGCATATACGAAAGAGAAGAAACAAGAGGTAATAGAGGAAAAGATAAAAGATAAAGTAAAAGAAAAAACAGAAAAGAAAGTTGAAATAGAACAAAATACAGAGAATACTGAAATAAGCAAAGAAGAGAAGATAGAAAAAATTGCAGAAGAAAAAGCGGAAGAAATCTTACAAGAGGTAGAGGGAAAGAAACCGAAAGAGGAAACAAAGATAAAGCAAAAAGAGACAACAGAAGAGAACGCGGTAAAAAGTGTACAAGATAGCGCACAAGATAAATCGGAGGAAAATGAAAAAGAGATCACACAAGAGGATCCGGAAAAGAGATCGGTAGAAAGTGCAGATGAGGGTGCACAAGAGGATCCGGAAAAGAACGCACAGAGTACGGAAAATGAAATAAAAGAAGAAGTTAAGAAACAGAAGCGAAAGAGGAAATAAGGAAAGGAGAGTAAGATAAAATGATAGAAGAAAGTAAACCAGGAACGAAGGATAAAATAATAACGGGAGCGAGACAAGAAATAAAAGAAATGGAAGAAGTCAAAACAAGAGAGAAAGATAAAGCAGAAACGAAAGGACTTATCAATACCGGATTGAAAGAGCCGATAAATATAGGATCAAAAGATAAAATCATAACAGGTGCGAGACAAGAAATAAAGAAATAGGAGAGCAAAAAGACGAATTAACTAATAGTAAAGCTACAGAATGATAGATAAAAAAGGAGATTGCGGATGGAGTTATTAGATAAAGATCTAAAATCTTTGCAAGAAGTTCGTTTGCTATTAAAAGCGGCAAAGGATGCCCATAAAATACTTGCGACTTTTAACCAGGAAAAAATCGATGGTATTGTAAAGGCAATTGCTGAGGCAGGGTTACGTAATGCAGAACGACTCGCAAAGATGGCTCATGAGGAAACCGGATTTGGTATCTGGCAGGATAAGGTGATAAAAAATGTATTTGGCTCCATGGGAATCTATGATGCGATAAAGGATCAAAAGACCATTGGAATACTAAGAGAAGATAAGAAGAATCAGATAATGGAAGTTGGTATTCCCGTTGGTATTGTAGCAGGAATTATACCTTCAACCAATCCAACCTCCACGGTAATGTATAAGACATTAATTTCAATTAAGGCAGGAAACTGTATTGTATTTTCCCCTCATCCTGGTGCAAAAAATAGTATTCTAGAAACAGTAAAAATCCTTAGTGAGGCAGCAGAAGCAGCAGGCTGTCCTAAGGGTGCCATTGGCTGTATCTCAACGCCGACATTGCAGGCGACGAAGGAACTAATGGAACACAAATATACAAACCTGATTTTAGCCACCGGAGGTTATGCAATGGTGAAATCTGCTTACTCATCAGGAACACCAGCCATCGGTGTAGGTGCAGGTAATGGTCCGGCTTTTATTGATAAAACTGCGAATGTCAAATTAGCAGTAAAGAGAATAATGGACTCTAAAACCTTTGATAATGGTACCATATGTGCTTCTGAGCAGTCCGTTATAGTAGAAAAATGCATGGAGCAGGCAGTTGCAGAAGAACTGAAAGCACAGGGTGGATATTTTTTAAATGAAGAAGAATCGATGAAACTTGCCAAATTCATTTTGCGTTCGAACGGTACCATGAATCCCCAGATTGTAGGAAAATCCGTTGCCCAGATTAGCAAACTTGCAGGTATAAGTGTGCCGTCTACTGCCAGAGTCATCATAGCAAAGGAGAGTAGAGTTGGAGATGATGCCCCTTATTCCAGAGAAAAACTTGCTCCGATCTTAGCATTCTTTGTAGAGAATTCGGTAGAAGATGTTTTGGCTAAAGTTATCGAAATTTTAAGTTTTGAAGGAATGGGACATACCTTCACTATGCATAGTACCAATGATGAATTAATTAAACGCTTTGCACTTCATGTCCCTGCTTCACGAATTTTAGTGAATACACCTGGTTCTCTTGGTGGCGTTGGTGCTACCACAAACTTGTTCCCGGCATTAACATTAGGATGTGGTGCCGTGGGAGGAAGTTCATCTTCTAATAACATCGGCCCCATGGATTTAATCAATATTAAGCGTGTTGCCGGAGGCGTTATTGAACTTGAAGAAATTAGAGAAGATGCGAAGAAACGTCTTGGAGGTTTCAGCGGCAATTGTGATATGAATGTAAATATGCAGCTGGTAGATGAAATTGTAAAAAGAATCCTAAAACAACTAACATAGTTGATTAGGATATTAATATTAAAACGTAGAATAATAATGTATGAAATCTTGATTGTTCTAAAAATGATAGGAGGAATCTAATATGTCTAATACAAATGCACTTGGAATGATTGAAACAAAAGGTTTGGTGGGAGCAATTGAAGCAGCGGATGCAATGGTGAAGGCTGCTAATGTATCTTTGATAGGAAAAGAACAGGTAGGAGGCGGATTGGTAACGGTTATGGTACGTGGTGATGTTGGAGCGGTGAAGGCTGCAACAGATGCTGGTGCTGCAGCAGCAGAACGTGTGGGTGAATTGATTTCTGTCCATGTTATTCCGAGACCACATTCCGAGGTTGATGTTATTCTTCCTCACAATCATACCCAAGCGTAGTATGCGAAGGTAGAGACTTGAGAATCTCACATGATTAAGGTGCTTTAAGCCATTTTAGCACCTTAATCAATCTATATGGTAAGGATGGGCATGGCATGGCATTAATTACGGAACAAGACATTCGGAAGATGATGAATGATGGACTTTTAAAAGAAAAGGGTGAATTTCATCTAGGCAAGGACACAATACTTACCCCTTCTGCAAGAGCGTATTTATTAGAAAAAAATATAAACTTAACGGGCAGGGAAGCATCCGGTCATGATGAAACACAACAGGTAAATAATAGCTCCAATACAAAAGAAGTAAGTAAGACACCTACAAATTATGAAACAGTATTTGGAGTACATCTTGATTATAAACCAGAGCATATGACCCACCTAAGAGGAAATATTTTAGTGTTTAAGGATCATAAACGGATTATACTTCGTGGAGCCATCGATACCTTAGAGTCAGAGATCATCTTAGCTCAGATAGTATCGGAACGCCTAAAAAAGCCAAAACTAACCAAGGAGCTGCAGGAGATTATCAATTTTATTCGTAAGCTGCTCCAATGTGAGCTAAAAGGTGAGCCAGTTGGTGAGTTTAAATTAGCTGGACTTGATGAAAAAGAAATCAGGGAACAATCCTATCACCCAAGCAAATACTTTGGAATAAGACATTTCTTGCCAACGTATCAGCATGGTGAGATGACTGCATACCTGAATAAATTAAGGACACTTGCAAGAAAGACTGAAATCATTGCATTTAAAGCCTTTAAAGAAGAGGATCAAACCGTTACTAGAGTCGATATTATCCAAGCATTTAATCGATTGTCCTCTTTGTTTTGGATCATGATGTTTAAATATCTTAGTGGTAAATATGATGAATAGACCAGAAAGGAGGAGCCTTGTTAGATTATTCGAGTTTACAAATTGATGTTATCGTTGATGCAGTAATGAAAGAAATGAGCAACAAGTTATTTATCATGGTGGAGGCATCCGGCAGACATGTGCATCTGTGCAGAGAAGATATCAATACACTTTTTGGATATAAATATCAACTGACACCTGTAAAGGAATTATCACAACCGGGACAATATGCTTGTGAGGAACGTCTTACTATTACAGGCCCAAAGAACTCCATTAAGAATGTAGTGGTACTTGGACCGGAGCGAAGTAAGACTCAGGTAGAAATATCCTTAACCGATGCATTAACCCTGGGAGTAAAGGCACCCGTACGCCTTAGTGGTGATATTAGCAATACTCCGGGTATTGTTATATCGAATGCAAAAAATGGAGCAACTATTGAACCAAAAGAAGGTCTGATTGTAGCAAAGCGTCACATTCATATGACGCCAGAGGATGCAATTAAATTTAATATACAAAATGGTGAACGTGTGAAAGTGAAAGTATTTGGAGAACGACCGGTAATATTTGATGATGTGGATATCCGCGTAGATAAGAACTTTAGAACAGCAATGCACATCGATTACGATGAGGCAAATGCCTGTGGGCATAATAAGAATACCAAGGGAATCATTCTAAAGGAATAAATTAGGCATGGATTATTAACATCAGGAAATGAGTAGATTATGAATGAACAGTTAATTGATTCAATTACAAACGAGGTATTGCGACGTTTGCAATCAGTAAGGTTTTACAATCAAAACAGCAAAAAACCAATGCTTGTATTATCAGAGGAGAACGATCCGATACCGGAAAGTATTAGAAAAGATTATCAAATCATGGAGACTGGCGCGGTAAGCTCCTTGGAATTATCAAAGATTTATTCCATGATCGATTCTGTAGAATGCATATTAATCACTTCACTTACAGCCACGCAATTAGCAAATCTCGCGCTTGGCTGTGGAGAAAGTAGGTTTTTAGAAGGAATTCGTTATGCATTACTGCTTGGAAAGACCATCTTTGCCCTTGAAGAGGGGCTTAGTTATCGTACTTATCGAAAGTCAGCCCACAAAACCTACTATCGCAGATTACTGGAATATGAAGAATGTATAGAAAGCTATGGCATTGAAATCTTAGAGCAAAAGATGAGCATGCAAAAAGGTGTAATGCATCATTCTAATCCGGGAGAGGAGATAACCAATAGGGATGATAATTATACGATAGATAAAAAGTTGATTTTAGAAAAGGATTTGATGAATCTAAATGTGAGAACACAAAAAGAAGTATGGATTAGAAAAAACAGCATTGTTTCTCCAAGTGCACTTGATTATGCAAGAGCACATCATATAGAAATTATAAAGAAGTAGCAAAGGAGCGTACAATTGGAACTTGGCAGAGTAATCGGGAGCGTATGGGCTACCAAGAAGGATGAAAAATTAAACGGTAAAAAGCTGTTATTAGTACAACAGACCGATGTAGATAATATGCCGGGTAAAAAACTGGTAGTAGCAGTTGATACGGTAGGAGCTGGTGTGGGAGATCAGGTACTTATGGTACGAGGAGGTTCCGCACGCTATGCGCTATCAGAGCTAGGATCTCCAGTTGACGCTGCAATTGTTGGTATTATAGATTCGGTGGAGATGGAAAAGCATGAATAATAGCATGAATACAAGCATTGGTGCATTAGAATTTACCAGTATCAGTCGTGGTATGTATATCGCTGATGCCATTGTTAAAAAGGCTGATGTTGAAATTATATATTTTAAAACAATTTGTCCGGGTAAATTTCTTATCATCGTTAGTGGAGATGAGGGTGAGATCGATACAGCCATCGACTTTGGGGTAAGTATTGCAGGAAGCGCATTATTTGACAGCTTTAAGGTCCATGCAGTATCAAAAGCAATTATAAACGGAATAAAATCCAAATATAATCCTGTGGAACGACCGGACGCAGTCGCTGTAGTTGAGACTAGAAAAGTGTGTACCGGAATTAGAGTTCTTGATATTATGCTAAAAGCAGCTGATGTTACATTAGTGCGTATTTATCTGGCATTTACGATTGGAGGCAAACTGGTTTTTGTTGTTAATGGACCGGTAAGCAGTATCGAGCATGGAATTAGTGAATGTAAAAAGCTATTAAGTAAAGCAGAAAGTGAAAACATTGCGGTGATACCATCTCCGAATTTGGACATACTGGATAATCTATTAAAAAGATAAGAGGTGATTTTGTGAGCATAAATGAAATTATTGTATATATCATGGTTGTATTTGCTGTACTAGGCGCAATTGACCGGATATTTGGAAGCAGGTTTGGGATAGGAGAAAAATTTGAAGAAGGTATTCTTGCCATTGGTTCTTTAGCAATATCAATGGTTGGAATCATTGCCCTTGCTCCGGTATTAGCAAATATTCTTAAACCAATCATTGTCCCTGTGTTTAGTTTACTTGGTGCAGATCCAGCAATGTTTGCAGGAAGCATACTTGCGAATGATATGGGTGGAGCACCCTTAGCACAGGCACTTGCACAAACAGAAGAAGCAGGATTATTTGGTGGTCTCATTGTTGGTGCGATGCTTGGACCTACCATCGTGTTTACTATTCCGGTTGGTCTTGGAATAATTAAAGAAGAAGATAGAAGATACCTGGCAACTGGTGTCCTAGCGGGTGTAATCACGATACCAATTGGTTCCTTCGTTGGTGGTATCGTAGCAGGGTTTCCGGTTGGTATGGTAATACGTAACTTAATTCCGATATTTATCTTTGCTATATTGATTGCACTTGGACTATGGAAGTTTGAAAATGGAATGATCAAAGGCTTTACTATCTTTGGAAAAATTGTTGTTGCTGTAATTACCTTTGGCTTAGCAGTCGGTATTGTGGAACAATTAACCGGTATAGTTCTTATACCAGGAATGGCCCCAATTAGTGAGGGTTTTACCATAGTTGCTGACATTAGTATTGTACTTGCCGGTGCATTTCCATTAGTTTATGTCATTACAAAAGTATTTCGTAAGCCACTTCTGAGGCTTGGAAAATTACTTGGGATGAACGATGTGGCAGCAGCAGGACTAGTAGCATCTTTAGCAAACAGTATACCAATGTTCGGTATGATGAAGGACATGGACAACCGCGGAAAGATCCTAAACGTAGCATTTGCTGTATCTGCAGCATTTGTATTTGGTGATCACTTAGGTTTTACCGCCGGATTTAATTCTACGATGATCGTTCCTATGATTGTAGGTAAATTAGTGGGTGGTATCACAGCAATATTTGTGGCAATGTTCATTGCGAACAAAACAGTAAAACACGAAGGTAGGAAATAGACAATGGAAGTAAATCGATCAACAATTGAAGCTATCATACGTGAAGTCTTACTTGAGAAATTAGGCGGGGCTACTTGTAACGACTTATGTAAAACTAAGTTAAAAGAAGGAATCATCTCTGTAAAGGTACCTCAGATAAGAGTATCGGACGAAGACTTAATGAATACAGGAAAACCGGGAGATATTGTATATACCAAAGATTTATTTACTTTAGAGGAAAGTAAAAGACTTGGTTGCGGAGTTATGGAGATGAAGGATACCACGTTTAACTGGACGCTAAACTATGATGAAATAGATTATGTAATAGAAGGTACGCTAAAAATAATTATTAATGGAAAGAGTGTCACAGCGGATGCGGGTGAATTAATACTCATACCAAAGGGATCCTCCATTCAATTCTCCGTACCAGGTTATGCTAGATTTCTCTATGTCACTTACCCGGCAGACTGGGCAAATCAAGGATAAGCAGAAATAACTGAAATTGATAATTAACGAAATTATGACCATAAATTATCAATTTAGTTGAATCATAGCGCAGAACATGTTTTTTAACATGATCTGCGCTATGTGTGTTTCATAAAAGAAAATACCTGCTTTTTTATGAAAGACATATAAAATTAATATCTGTAGTGCTATAATATACATAATTATTGAATCATTAAAATAGGGCGATTGCGAAACTCGTAAACTTTAGGTATTGAATACACAAATAGATACTGTTCCGGAACTAGTAGTTTCGCAATAAAGGAGTATGCAATGTTAACAAAAAAAATGATTAGTAAAAGAGCCAATCCTACCTCCTATGCAAGGGGAGTAGAGATTTATGCTCGCAATGAGGTTATAGACTTTCAGGTAGATGAGGAAGAAGAGATTGATTATATTACTGCCTTGGTGAAAGGCATTGTAAGCATTGTGTGGCAGTACTTCTTGAGTATGTGGATTATATGGAGAGAAAGAGGACAATGGAAGAAGATACCATAAAGCAGAAGGCTAGTTTAGCGAAGCTAGAGACCATGAAGGGATTCAAATCGATTAAGGCTTCCATTGTGCAAAAAAGTCCTCAGACAACTCCTGCAATGAAGCAATTACTGTTAAAACAAATGACAAAAAAAACGCTACTCATTGAGGAAGAGTCTCTTCAAGGAACAGTTCGTCTAGAACCATTTCTGACCTGTGATGCAAATAGAATGCAAGTTGAATTTAAAATTGGGGTTACTCACAAATATGTATTAAAAGATGTATTTTCCTTTTATAATGCCATGGAAGGTGGCTCTAATGTTTATTATGGACAAAAACTACAGTTTGTGCATACCTTAGAAGCCTTTGATATGGAAAGTAGGCCCTTTGTGGAATTTATCTGCAATTGGGTACGTAGCAATAAGAACTGAATAGAAATGAAAATAAGCAAATATTGGAAGCGTTTGTTTTCATACGATAGACTGGAGAGTAGAAATGAATCTGAGCCTTGGAAATGAAAAGATATCTAGATTGTTATGGCAACTAAGTATTCCAGCAATACTTGGAATGCTAAGTAGTGCAATCTTTAATATAGTAGATCGTATTTATGTTGGTAAGTTAAGTTCATATGCATTAACAGCAGTAGGGATTACAATGCCTGTACAGATCATTCAGATGGCATTTATATTGTTGATTGGAATTGGAACGTCCTCTTTGATATCCATAAAATTAGGGGAGGGGAAGAAGGAAGAGGCGGAAGATATTTTATATTTAGCCTTAAAATATATTATTTTGTTTTTAATTGCTTTTGCAGTTGTATTTATGATCTTTTTAAGTCCTATTTTACGTTCGTTAGCTATTTCCGAGCAAGTATTGCCATATGCTAAAGAATATATTGTTATCATTATAGTTGGTTCAATCATTGGAATTCCTGGATATTGCTTAAATAACTCCTTGCGTTCGATCGGCCAAGCCAAAACGTCTATGAATATTATTGTGATAACATCAATCCTTAATATTATATTAGATCCGATCTTTATCTTTGGTTTAAAATTAGGAATCGCAGGAGCAGCAATAGCAACGGTGATATCACAAACAACATTGACCGTGTATGTAATCTATGCATTTGCTAAAAGAACGGATTTTATCATTCGCCTTAAAAAGAGAAAAGTGAAAAATGAAGCTAACTTGATTAGAGAAAGTTTAAAGATAGGGTTGCCTTCTTTTTATGTACAGATTTTAGCAGCCGTAGTAAGCATTTATATGAACAATAGCTTACTTAAATATGGTACTGACCTAGATGTTGCTGCTGTAACTATTATGTCAAGTATATATAGTTTTTACCATATGATAATCTTTGGTATTGTACAGGGTAACAATTCTATCTGTGGTTATAATTGGGGAGCAAAACAATATGCTAGGGTTGGAAGATCACTAGAATTAGCACTTCTCTATTCGTTTTTATTATCTTTTCTTTTGTTCTTAGTGATTTTACTATACCCACAATTATTGGTAAGCCTGTTTACGGATGATAAGTCGCTGATTCAAGCAACTTCTACAGGTATGAAATTTTATCTTGGTATGCTTCCACTAATTGGCCTGCAAACAGTTAGTTCACAGTATTTTCAAGCTGTTGGAAAAGCCAAGCGTAGTAGTGCTTTAGCATTTTTAAGATATGGTATTATTATCATTCCAGCTATATTAGTATTAGCTCCCAATTTTGGTGTCAATGGAATTTATATAAGTAATGCGTTATCGGATGCAATTGCATCAATTGTTGCTATTATTTATATCTTGATAGAAATTATAATGCTTAAAAAGCATGCATAATAATTCATGAAGGAGAAAGAGCACTACCCTATAATGTCTGACTTTGTGTTGCAAGATCATGTTATCGCTAATTACTTTATGTAAATAATATCCGGGACTATTTAATTTAACAAAAATTTAAATATAGTTATAATAGGAACCAGAATAAACCAGATAAGGGGCTAAATGATTGGATGAACAAGAATCAAAAAAATCTTCAAACACAAGAACTTCTAAGCGCTTTAGCTGATACAAAAAATATTCATGATTTTCTT
>JAEWEO010000028.1 GCA_023389295.1 Bacillota bacterium | reverse complement strand
TGGGAAACGAGCGCTTTCTGATATCCATAGAAACGATCAGAGATACTTGAGGTTTGGCTTGGTATTCCAACAAAACCGATATTGGTATGGCCTTTTTCAATCAAATAATTTGTAGCGGTAAATCCGTTGAAAAAATTGTCAGCAATGATACAATCATAATTCAAATGTGGTTTATAAAAGTCTATAAGTATAACAGGTAATCCGAGCTCACCAATATCGTGAACATACTTATCCGTCATTTCACCGGCAATAAATATCCCATCGCAATTACTAGAGCAAAGAGCAGCAGGAATTATACCGTTGCTTTCATCTGAACTGTTGATAACGTAAAGAGTTAAGGTGATCTTATCCGTATTACAGAAGTTGTTCAGGTAATAAAATATAGTTGTATAGAAGCTATCGCTTTCTAGAAAGTAGCGTTTGGGTACAATAAATGCCAGACGATTGTTTAGAACTGGATTCTTATTTGTAGGCTTTATATAACCTAAATCTTTTGCGACTTGGATTATTTGCTCACGTAGTTCATCACTTACATATTGTTGATTATTAAGAGCTTTATAGACTGTTACCTTCGAGATATTAAGATAATCAGCAATTGTCTGCATGGATACTCTCTTGTTCTTCATGTATTCCTCCTTATATTTCAGAAAATATAACTAATTACATTATAAACGTTAGCTAACAATAATGCAATAAATATTTGCTATAAACCTTTACTAGAAATTTAAATCTAGAAAGGTAATGATAGCTTTCAAATTATGCAATATGACTAATAATAAATTTATCTTGACATTAAAACTGTGCTTTTGTATAATGAAATCAACTTAGATGTTAGCCAACAAATATCAAAATATAGATAACAAAATAGGAAACAAAAAAATAAAATTTAGTAATGGCTTAAGGAGAATACGAATGAAATTACATCAACAGTTAGCACCCGTCAGTACCATAGTTCAATATGATAAGTTTAAAAGTTTGGAAAGTGTGAAATCTGCAATTATTCATAAGTTTGAAGGTGTTGATGGCTGTGATGTTTATAATCCATCGATTCCTTTTGAACTTAATGGAATTACATATATGGCTGGTCGTGTTGAAGACCGTGGTAGCGAGAAGTCGAAAGTAATGTTTTTTAGAGAAGAAAATGGAAACTGGCTATTATGCCAAGATGCCATGGTGTTTGATCTACAGGATCCTTTTATTACATGGATTGATGATGAAATCATTCTAGGAGGAGTCAGAGTTGACTGGGATGAGGAAACTGGGATGGCTAAGGCTTGGTATACGGATTTTTATAGAGGAACCAATCTTAATAATCTAAAGTATTTTGCATCCGGGCCAAAACATATGAAAGACGTCCGTTTGATACAGCTTAAGGATAGACGTATTGGTATCTTTTCTCGTCCACAAGGGATTGAAGTGCTTAAGAAATATGGTTGTATTGCTAAAGTTGGCTTTACAGTAGTTGATAGCCTAAGAGATGTTACACCTGAGAATATTGAAGAAGCCCCTTTTTTAGAAGAATTGTTTTTACCTGAGGAATGGGGTGGCTGCAATCAGGTACACCTACTAAAAGACGGCACTCTAGGAGTTATTGGTCATAAGGCTTATGGAGAGGGCGATGACAACAATAAAATTCTTCATTATTATGGAATAGCTTTTATAATCGATCCTTATACGAGAAAAATGAGCGAGCCAAGCATCATTATCTCACGTGATTGTTTCCCTGCTGGACCGGCAAAAGCACCAAGATTATCAGATATAACCTTTACGGCTGGTATTGTTAGAGGTAAAGATAATACCGCCGTAGTATACACAGGATTAAGTGATGCGCAAATAGGTAGTGCCATAATAGATGATCCTTTTTTTGAATGGGAGCATAGAACGGAGATAATGCTATGAAGACAACAACACAACGAAATATTAAGAATAAGAAATCAATCCTGTTTGAGTTAGTAAAAAATAAGGGGCTATATTTGATGGCATTACCCGGTGTATTGTACTTTTTCATATTTAATTATTTACCCTTGGTAGGTATTTACTATGCATTTGTTGATTATAAACCAATGGCTGGGTTATTCGGACTCCAGAGTAAGTTTATTGGACTTGAGAATTTTAAATATTTTTTTGCTTCTGGAATCTGGATGAAGATAACGTTCAATACTTTGTTTCTGAATTTCCTATTTATCTCGACTGGGCTCTTGCTTCAGCTTATCATGGCTGTACTGATTAATGAGGTATCACACAAATGGTTTAAAAAAGTTACTCAGTCTTTTATGTTCCTACCTAACTTTTTATCATGGACGGTTGTTTCCTTATTTGCGTTAGCCTTATTTGGAACGGATGATGGTTTGATTAACAAGATTATTTCAGTATTTGGCTATGAGAAAATACCTTTTTATCAAACTCCCGGAGTATGGCCATTTCTTTTGGTTGTACTTAAATTATGGAAAGGAGTAGGCTTTGGTACTGTTGTATTTCTTGCTGCCATTTCAGGTATTGGTCAGGAAATGTATGAAGCAGCACGGGTGGATGGTGCTAACAGACTGCAGCAGATGTGGTATCTTACCATACCACTACTTAGAACTACCACAGTTGTACTTCTTATCTTATCGGTCGGAAGTATCTTTGTAGGGGATTTTGGTATGATATTTGCACTACTGGGTGATAATCCTCTGCTTAGGGATACAACTGATGTTATTGATACTTTTGTATACAGAGCCTTAAGAACCCAGAATGATATTGGTATGTCTACCTCAGTTGGTTTACTACAGTCAATTCTAGGGATTATCTTTGCAGTCAGCACGAACTATATTGCAAAAAAGATTGATGAAGATAGCAGAGTATTTTAAGGAGGTGGGCAAATTGAAAGATAAATTCTATGATCGACTAGTAATAACTATTGCATATGTATTAACCGGTGTTTTCGCTGTAATATGTTTGATACCGCTATTAATGGCCCTGTGTGCATCATTAACAAATGAAACAACACTAATAAAGGAAGGATATTCTCTGTGGATTAAGAATTTTGACTTATCCTCCTATAAACTAATATTTACAGGTACGGATGCAATCTATAGAGCTTATGCGGTTACGATAGGTATGACAGCAATTGGCACAGGATTAACAGTATTCTTTACAGCTTTAACCGCTTATCCTTTATCTGTAAGTGGATTAAAGTATAGAGGAAAAATTTCCTTCTACATATATTTGACCATGTTGTTAAATGGAGGACTTGTACCTAATTATATTCTTATATCAAGAGTACTAAGCCTAAAAGACAGCTTCTGGGTGCTTGTAATTCCAGGTATGTTAAATGCTTATAACATATTCTTAATGACAAATTATTTTAAAACCTTACCTGGATCTCTGGCGGAATCGGCAAAAATAGACGGAGCCACCGACTTTAAGATATTTATTCGGATAATTTTGCCTTTATCGAAGCCCATCATAGCAACGATCGCATTATTCTCAGCTATGGGATATTGGAATGAATGGTATAAGGTATTGCTTTACATCGAAAAGCCTGAATTATACACACTACAATATCTGGTTATGAAAATGCAAAGGCAACTGGACTTCCTAAATTCAGAGCTTGGTGCGAAAGCCATGGAGGCTATGGGGAACGTCAGCATCCCCTCACTAGGAATTAGAATGGCAACGGCTATTCTTAGCATAGGCCCTATTGTTTTGGTATATCCCTTTTTGCAAAAGTATTTTATGAAGGGTATTATGATTGGTTCTGTTAAGGAATAAACAGATGTATTTAATGCAATTATTAATGATTTGCGCGCAAGTTGATAATTGTTTAAATAGCGAG
Organism: Bacillota bacterium; assembly: GCA_023389295.1. GTDB lineage: Bacteria > Bacillota > Clostridia > Lachnospirales > Lachnospiraceae > Mobilitalea. The sequence continues at coordinate 2,473 of JAEWEO010000028.1, read as the reverse complement.
CTATTGACAAGACGAAAAAGGACTCATTAAAAAGAAACGAAGCTTAATTAGGAGGGAAAAGAAATGAAAAGAATTATGGCATTATTATTATCCGTAATTTTGGTAATGTCCTTGCTGGCTGGGTGTGGCAGTAAGAGTACCGGATCCAACAATACTGGGAAAACAAGTGAAACAAACAATGTGGCATCGAATGATACGCCAATAGAGACAGAAATAACTCCATATGAAATAACCTTTGTACATCCAGGTGATCCAGCAACGGATATGGATGTTGTACTGAATGAATTCTATGCAAGAACAAAAGATTCATTGAATGTTACATTAAAATTTATCTATGCAGGATGGGATGATATTGGACAGAAGGTATCCTTAAAGATATCCGGTGGTGAAAAACTTGATTCAGCATTTTTAGCACAATGGACATCTCCTAGCATTCAGGATGCTGCAATCGATGAACAACTTCTTAATCTGGATAAGTACTTTAATAATGATGATTATCCCGGGTTAAAAGCTGCTTTCTCTGAGGAATATTTAAGCACTAATAAATTCCTGGGGTCAGATGGTGAATATCATATTTATGGTATTCCCTTCTCAAATTCTTATTCCGCAGGATCGTACATGTATTATAGAAAGGATTTAGCAGATAAATACGGCATCACCATTAATAGTCCGGAGGATCTTGAGACTTATTATGACGCGATTCTGGCTAATGAGACAGGAATGACTCCGCTTGCCTTCTTAGGTTCACAGGATCAATTGATGGGTTCTATCTATAAAAACAACGTGCTTGCAAAACATAATACTACATCGTCAGGACTTCTTGCTGGCGGTTTAATTATTAAGGATGATGGTACTGCATATGTTTCGCGAAGCTATCTTCCGGCTCTTGATCCTGAGTATGTAAAATACATGGATGCTAATGATAAATCATTAACCAATCCTTATTGGGGGTATGAGGTAGCCACAAGATTTTATGAAAAAGGATATGTTAGTAAGGATGTACTTAATGTACAAGATGCTCAGGCTGAATTCTTAGCTGGTAGAGCGGGAAGTGTTATTCGTGGAGCAGACGTATTTACAACAATAGCTTCACAATTTGCGCAGTCGCTTCCGGAAGCCGAGCTTGGTTACCTACCATTAGACACCTATATGACAGGAGAGCCGATGGGTCAGCAAGTCACTACCTTCCAAGCGTGGAACTTTGCAACTATTCCTGTTACATGTAAGGATCCTGATCGTGTAATGAAATTCTATGACTGGATTTTCTCATCAAAAGAGAATCATGATCTATTTGAACTTGGGGTTGAAGGGAAACACTGGAATGCAGTTGGTGAGGATAAATATGAAGTTACTGTAAATCCGGATACCGGTAATAACTATAACTTCGGAGGCTATTTAATGACTTGGAATCCTACTATTTATCGAGTATCTTCCACAATCCCGGATGATGTACTTTCTTATATAAAGAAATTCTCTGAGCAGGATTATTTTTATAAAGATGTAGCTTCCGGTTTTACCTTTGATAGTGAACCTGTAAAAACAGAGGTGGCATTAATAAGCGATATCGCATCAATTAAATCTGCTTTAGGAAACGGTATGATTGCTGATTTCGAGGCAGAAATAACTAAACTGGATGAGAAGCTTAAGAAGGCTGGTTGGGAAGCTTATGCACAGGAATTTGAAAGACAATTTAATGAGTTTTTAAAAACACATCCTTATGAGGGGCAATAAAGAATACATTAAGAGTAATTTGGATGGAGAAGCGGAAAGCTTCCCCATCCAAATCTTTTCATCACAATACATACTGGGGAGGTCGCCATGGGACTGGCTGAGCAAAGAGAAATCTTTAATCAAAATAAAAGAATATACGAAAGCTGTAAAGTTGTATTTCTGGGAGTAGAAGGATTTGATGTATATAATACATCCATACCCTTTTACTGGCGGGGTAAAAGATATATCTATGGTAGAGTTGAGAAACGGGATGAGTGGGCCAGATCATGGGCGCGGCTTTTTGAGGAGACAGGCAAGGATGAATGGACTTTGGTTCAAAATGATATGATTTACCAATTAGAGGATCCCTATATCACAATCATCAATGATGAGGTTATCCTTGGCGGCACGCATGTAAGAAAGAAGCAGGGTAATATTGATACCTACTACGGATACTTTTATAGAGGAAAGGATTTACAAGACATGATGTACTTCACCACGGGGCCGGACTATATGAAGGACATTCGCCTTGTTGAATTGAAAGACCATAGGATTGGAGTCTTTTCCAGACCAAGAAGTGAAGAAGTCAGAACACTGCATGGCAGCGAATCGATTATTGGGTTTGAGATCATTGATCATATCGAGGATTTGAACGCTGAGATTATTGAAAATGCAACAAAGATCGAGGGACTATTCGAGGATGACGAATGGGGCGGATGCAACCAGTGTTATTTATTGGATAGTGGCAAGATTGGTGTAGTTG
>JAEWEO010000006.1 GCA_023389295.1 Bacillota bacterium | reverse complement strand
GTATACGGATGTATCGGTTTCTCAAAAATATCTCCTGTTTTACCCAGCTCAATCATACTTCCGGAATACATAATTCCCATACGATCTGTTATCTGGTAATGTACCCCCATATCATGGCTTACGATTACCATGGTGTTCTTAAGCTGCTTTTGCAGTCGCATAAGCATCATGAGTATTCCCCTCTGTACTACTACGTCAAGAGCCGTCGTCGGTTCATCTGCCAGAACAACATTTGGGGCCATAAACGTAGCTAGTGCTATAATCACACGTTGCCTCATCCCTCCGGAGAGCTGGAAAGGATATGCCTCAAGTAAATCAGGGGAAAGACTGAGTTCTTCCAGATAACCAGCAATCCTCTTTAATGTTTGCTCTTTCGTTTCTTTCTTTTTATCTGCCTTCGGAATAGAATCCAAAAACTGATTCTTTAAGGGAACAATCGGATTTAGTACACTCTGTGCTGCCTGAGGAACATAAGAAATATTTTTCCACCAGGTTTTTCTGATTTGACCTGTTTCGTAGGAAAAAGAAGTTCCGTTTTTCTCACCCGTAAAAAGCAGTTTACCCGAGTCTAAAACCAAAGGAAACTCAATGATATCATACAAGGCTTTTAATAAAGTCGTCTTACCACAGCCGGATTCGCCGGCTATTCCAAAAATTTCATTATCATATATTTCAAAATCCACATCATTAATAACGTGAACAGGTCCGTTTATGGTTGAATACGAGGTGGATAAATGGTCTATTTTTATCATATCCTACCTCCCTCTCTTCATTGATAAATAATCATTATAGCCTGTTATCAAAAGAAACAGTCCGATAAATAATACAGCTGTAGCTATAATCGGGGAGCCAATCCAGAACCACTGCTTCGCAAAGATCGCATTGCGATCCCTTGCCCACTGGATCATATTTCCCAGGGAGATTAGATTACCGGGTGACAATCCCAGAACTGCGAGACTCGATTCAGAAGCAATGGCAGCTAGAGTCGCATTCATAAAATTAGAGAGCGACCACGTAAAAGCATAAGGAAGTATCTCTGTTATGACAACTTGTACAGTACCTTCACCTGAAAACCATGCCGTATGGATAAAATCCCGCTCACGCATGGATAGGGCCATTGAACGAATCTGGCGGCTCGGCCAGGCCCAGGCGAACATCGCAAGTACCAGGGCCATTATAAATACCGTAGAAGATCCCTTCATAAATGACGTCATCAATATAAGAATCGGAAGCGAAGGTATTACAATAAATGTATCGGTCAAAACAGTAAGTACCCGATCAAGCCATCCGCCTGTGAAGCCTGCCAAAAGCCCAATAAACACACCTGCAATGGTACCTATCGTTGCTACAATAAGACCGATAAGAAGTGAATTGTGGATTGCCTCAATGAGTAGCCACAGAATGTCCTGCCCCATACTTGTAGTTCCCAGCCAATTCTGTGAAGATGGTTTTAACTTACCCGGATAAGAATTATATGTAAACGGATCGATATGCGGTAAAAAATAGATGACAAATCCTATAATAACAAAAAATATTGTTATAAATAGCCCTGCCTTTAAACGGAAATTTGCATTTCTCCAAAATTTCTTCACAAGTCTCCTCATTTCTGCGCTGCTGATTGTCTCGCAAGCGAATAATGCTTATTAAGTCTGTGGATGCAGCGCAATCACAAACTTTATACCTCTCTACACTTAATTGTAACGAATGCGTGGGTCAATAAACGGGTAGATCAAATCCACAATCAATGTTGCTGTCGATATTGCTACGATAGAAATGGTAATACATCCGAGTATCATGTTATAGTCCGACATTAAGATAGCCTTTTGAACCAGGCTACCTACTCCCGGATAACCGAATACAATCTCCGTCATGATAGAACCTCCGAATACAACGCCAAGACTCATTGCCAAAGCTGTAATCTGGGTCAGAATCGAATTTCTAAATACGTAGCTTTTTCCGATTTTGCTCTCTGAGAGCCCTCTGTAACGAGCGAAGAGGACAAAATCCTCCTCTGATGTTGTACCCGCAAGGGATTTCATGGATATAATCCACCAGCCTGTTCCTACCAACAGCATGGACAAAGCCGGGAGAATCGATGCCTTAAGAAGTGAAGCGAACCAAACACCAAAACCTCCCTGTGTATTTATCGTCGTCTGAATAGGAAACCATCCCAAAACAAATGCAAATACAATCAGTAATACCAAGGCAATAATAAAATACGGAACAGGATAAATGCATATTGCTATTCCTTCCAGAACCTTGGATGAAAGTTTGTTTTTTCTAAAACCGGCTAGAAGTCCTATTACATTGCCTATGATCCAGGCAACTACGGTGGTCGTCAGAGAAAGAAAAAGTGTATATGGCAAATACATGCCGATTATCTCACCTACGGGAGTGGGATAATTCATCAGTGAAGGGCCAAAATTAAAGTGTAATAATCCCTTCCACAGGAAAGTGCCATATTGCTCTATCAAAGTCCCTTCTAGGCCAAACTGAACCCTGAGCTGTGAACGAAGTGCCTCCATTTGCACAGGATCCATCTGACCGGAACGAGACTGCATCTGTCCGATCATGTTATCAACAGGATCAGAAGGAAACATTCGGGGTATAAAAAATATAAAAGTAATACCTATCCACATAGTCAGTAAATAAGTTAAAAACCGTAGACCGAAATAGGTACGAAATTTCATCGGCTTCACTCCCTTTTTTTATAAATTCTCGGTAACATTTCTTAACCGTAAGAAACACCCTACGTGAGTTTCTTCAGTTCGCTTGCACGTTTGCATTGTGAACAGTTTTGTTGTTTCCTTTGCTTACTTGGCTTACGCACTAAATACTGTTACTGCCCGGTGGGTGCCACCAGGCAGTAAACAGAATACCCATTTTACTTTTTGTAATAGCTTAACATTCCAAGCCTTTCACTAGTTTATACTCAGATATACGCATGCTCAAACCTTCTAAAAGCCAATAATAATTTATTTTGCTAGTTTTACTTAACCGGTGAAATTTCAGTCGTGATGTATTTAAAGCAGCTCCACCACCACCAAGGTCCATTATAGGGATTATCAGCACTTGGATAGTTATTCCAATACGTGCTATTCGTGGGTACGAACTTAACACCTGAATGGAAACCAATAAAAGGAAGGTCTTCTATCGCTATCTTGAAGAAGTCTAGCCCCAGCTCATATGATTTGGGATCATCGGGTGAAAGCTTTGCAAGCTCATGAATAATCTCAGTCGCTTTTGCATTATTCCAACGAGTACCTTGGCCTGAACCTCTTTCTCCAAGAGGAAGGATAAGATCAGCATCCCAACCATTGATCTGTGAATAGATATCTTTGGTTATGAAACCGGTAGGCCAGTATCCACCGATATCATACTGTCCTGTGAAACTATTGGTATCCCATGTAGCACTGGATTCACTTACAAGGTTGATCTTGAAACCGAATTTAGTAAGCTGATCATATGCTGCCTGAGTACCACGACCTGCTTGAGCTTCCGTATCTGCTAAATACGTCATGTTAAATGTAAATGGTTTACCGTTAAAATACCAGCCGTCATCTTTTTTCTCAAGTCCGGCTTTGATAAACAGTTTCTCTGCTGCTGCAGGATCGTATTTCCAGCAACCCACACCAAACATATCAATAAGAGCCTCATGATCTGTGGTGATATCATAACCCTTGTCTCTTAGAACACCAGCAATTCTCTCTGCGTAGCCAGAATCAAAAGGCTTTACTTTAGTACCATCACCCAGATCCAGTTCAAAAGCTTCCAACCAAGAAAGAATAGGCTTAACATAAAGCTCTTGAGCGGCGCTTGTGTTGGTAATGATAGGGAACGGTGAAGAACGGCCTACACCATCAAATATGTTTTGTGATATTTCATCAAAATTCATAGCTAGTGCTATACCCCAACGAAAATCTTTGCTGTCATAAGGAGCACCCTTGCCGATGGAGAAAGATAAGCCTTTCGAGCAAGGATCATCACTCGTAGCATAAGGAAAATCTTTGTACCAGCATGCAATGTTCGGGTTCTGTGCGGTCATAACCTCCAACATTTCCGGTGTAACCTCGCAAAGGATATCAACTTCATTATTAATAAGGCTCATCTGACGAGTGGTATCATCGCCAAGATTTCTAAACCATACATATTTAGCCTGAGGCTGCTTTCCCGTCACAACTCCTACCGTGCTTGCCTGCCAGTCTTCACGGCGTTCATAGAGAATCCATTTTCCTAATTCGTCATAAGCCTTTACTGTATATGGACCGGCAACGACAGGTTCGGAATCCTTGAATAATGTTACATCTGCCTGTTTCGAGTAGATATGTTCCGGAACAATTCTTAAATCATTACCCCAGATGGTAACACCGAATCTCTGTGCTAAACGAGGGAAAGACTCTTTCGTAACAATTTTAACAGTATAATCGTCTTGTTTCTCAACGGATTTAAATATCTGATTGTAGTATGCATTCTGGTTGATACCAGGGTTGGTCATGATCATGTTAAAGGTGAATACAACGTCGTCAGCAGTTAAATCCTCGCCATCCGACCATTTAATGCCTTGGCGAATCTTAACCGTATGCTCGGTAAAGTCATCATTTGATACGGGCATTCCATCTGCTACTTCACCAAACTGCTCACCCTTTACCGTATCGATTTCCCACATCATTGCTGACATAAGCTGATGAATACCAAAACCCATCGTAGTTCCTTGCATATAGGAATTGAACTGTCCAGGTGTGTCCGTAGGTGATTGACACTCCACGATAAGAGTTTCATTTCTCGGAGTTCCAACCTCCGTCATTTCTCCCTTTGGTGCAGCTTCTGTCACAGATCCAGTTTCAGTCTCGGTTTTTCCTGTATCTGTCTCAGTTTTTCCCGTTTCATCTGTAGTCCCATTCTCAGTTGTCGTATCCTTTGGACTTTTACATGCTGCAAGCATTGTAACCACAAGAACAAAGGCTACAGTACATGCCAGTATCCGGCGCATTATCTTTTTCATAGAAATCCTCCTCTACTAGAAATTATCAATCGGTTACATTCTCATCATAAAGCCGAATGACTTTTCCAGACAATTCCAAGTTTTTAATAAAGGAGTAAAATATTAATCTTACTTAAGCGGATTATTCTACTACGGATATTTTTTGATAATTTTTTAGTTTTCAATAATTGCTATTCTCACTTTATCCTGCATGGTATTTGCTATATCCTGAAGGGACGGATTAACTTCTGTTAATAATTGATATACTCCATCTGATATGGCGGCTGAAATATCAAACCAGGAATTTAGTGAGCTTTTTGCTATTCCATGCTCTTTCTGCTTTTGAATAAATTCTTTGCTGATCACATATCCGTCATTTTCAAAATTATATTCCACGTCCACTTGTACAGGTATGCTCTCCGTTTCATATGCAATCTGTCGTACTATACTTTTCTGCGAGATATAGTCAAGAAACTTTATAGAAGCTTCATAATCCGCGGTTATGGAGATACCAATGTTCTTCCCATGAAACATATAATTTTCTTTTTTCTCAAAAGGTACTGCTGCAACACCTACTTCAAAATCAATGCTACTGGTTTTTATTACGGATAAGGCACTAAGATTATTAATCATCATTGCAATTTCTCCGTCTATAAACTTATTGGTTAAATCTAGTTGATTCCAATTAATGCATTTTGTTGGAATCAGCTTATTATTTTTCAGATCATTCAGTAGTTTAAATACTTTCATGCCCCCTTCCCCGTTAATTTCACGTATAGATCCTCCGGTTGAATAGAGCATTTGTATGAAAAGGGCTGTTATTTCTTCTGGTTGTTTTGCTCCGATTCCGATTCCGTTAATTCCGACTTCCTGAACATTTCTGGCCGCTACTTTTAAATCCTCCCAGTTCTCCGGTACGGGAACATTATGTTTTTCAAATAAGTTCTTATTCCATATCAGCACATATGGGTCACAGGTATATGGAATTCCATAATATTTACCATCACTTCTGGTATTATTCCACTGCCCCAAAAAATAATGAGGTACTTTCGTAGTCTCAGCAATATAATCGCTGATATCTCTAAGTACATTAAGATTAATCAGCGCAGGCATGATGGAATTGTCGCAAATAATCAAATCTGCCAACTGATCCCCGTCCAAGTTCATACAGATTTCTTTTTTAAAGTCATTTTTGGATATAAAATCGATTTCCACCGTGGGATTATCTTCATTCTTTGAAAACTGAGCCGCAATATCCAAAAGCATATTACTACTTACCATAGATTCATATGGAGCCAATATCCGTAATACCTTTCTTTCCGTTGTTAAATTAACTGCTTGGATATCCTTTTTACTATCCAGGTAATAATCACCGGCAATCATGAAAATAATAAATATAATCCCAAATGACAAAAATGCAGTTATCCGAAATATCTTCATTTATATCACCTTCTTGTACTCGGATGGTGATATGCCTAAGACAGATTTAAATACTTTATTGAAATACTTAGGGTCTTTAAATCCAACCTGCTCTGCCACCTCCTGAATCTGGTATTTTCCGGAAAGGATCATACGCTTTGCAATGCTGATTCTAAAATTCCTTAAGAATACAACAAAATTAACATTAATTTTCTGGTTAAATAGCTTGCTTAAGTATTCCGGAGTTACCCCTACCAGATTAGCAGCCTCTGATAACGTGATATTCTTGCTATAATTGTCCCTAATATAATTTATGACTTTCAATATCGTTAAATTATCAATATCCATCTCCACATCGGTACCGGTAAGGATGGTATTAACTATTTTTTCATAATTTAAAATTAAATCTGTTTTTGTTTTACTCTCAATGATGTTATTAATAAAATAATGGAAGATTAATAAAGGCTCAGGTTGAGTATTGTACTCTTTTGCTACGCTATAAATACTGGAAGAAAATCTTGCTGTATACTCCCTGATTAACTCCGGCCTACCTTTGCTTTCTATAATCATTTCTTTAAATTTGTCACTTGTTTTTAATGCTTTCTCATAATTTCCATTCATAATTTCTTTACGAATACGGTTTTCTAAATCCACAGGATAGCTAAGTGGTATAAATACCAGCTTCTCTACCATCTGTTTATCCAGAATTACTTCACTTCCATAAATAAAAGCGTAAGACAAAAGGTCTTTTAGCTCCACTATAGCATTCTCAAGCGTTGCCGGTCCTATGATGGAATCATAACTACAATGACAGCTTCCTATTTGGTTAAGCTGAGGTAATATATGTATGGAAAACATCTTATTTAAAGACTTGTTTTTCTCCGTATCCATGATAAGTACCAGTATTCCATAGGAAAATGATAAATGTATCACATGGAAATTAAATATGCATATGGAATTAATCTTATCCTTTATGCAATGAATCATTTCACCTATTGTTTCCTGATCAAGGCTTTCCGGCTTTACCAAAAATAAAGTAATTTTTGTCCTGTCATTGATCTGTAATAGTTTTGCAAGCTGGCAAGTTATTTCCGCTTTCTTATCCGCCTCGCAAGTCATTAAGCTCAAGATTAACTGAGATAAACTAATTTTCTCGAACTTCTCCTTTAATATTTTCTCATCAGTTTTTCTTAATACCGATATAAAATTCTCAATATCAACAGGCTTTAACACATAATCTACCACCCCTAGATGGAGTGCCTCTCTGGCATATTCAAAAGAAGAATGACCGGTAAGAATCAAAGCATGGTTAAGAATTCCTTCCTTCTCTAACCTCCGAAGCATTGTCAAACCATCCATTTCGGGCATTTGTATATCCGATATAATTAAATCCGGTTTCACCTCTTTAATCACTTGAAATCCTTCCAATCCGTCTGAAGCAATGCCGCATATTTCATGTTC
>JAEWEO010000295.1 GCA_023389295.1 Bacillota bacterium | reverse complement strand
TATTTGATTTCTCCTTACTAAGCGAAAATGTAAGCAATCCTATCCCCATAGTAAACATCGTTGTTAGCAAAATAGCCTTTTTATATTTGAGCTTCATTGAACTCTCCTCAAATCAAATCAACATGGTTAATAGTTCCGAAAATCTATTTATTCTTTGTTATATCTATTATACCAAATAAAGGAATAATATCAACTAGAATTTTAATATTTATGTAATATATTTAATATCTTATTAATATTTGATAAGTTTCAACATAAATATGACTTACTGCTTTTCTATTTATTCTAGAAAAAACATAACTCATTTTCAATCAAAAAAGCTCTGGAATACACAATTATACAGCGTTCCAGAGTTTTGATTTTTCATAAAAATCATATTGTAAAATTAAGTTATTTGATGTAGTATTACTTTTAAAGTTATTAAATTTATGGGAGATTTGCATCTTGAAAATAAAATTTTTAAAATATCTAATTATGTCGATTGCATTCGGTGTATTGTATGGATTAATAAACTATTGGGCAAATAAAGAAATTAAAATAAAAGAACTTATCATAACTACATTTAGCTACTTTATAGTTCTGTGCTTAATGGCCTTCCTTGCCCCATATTTACGCAAATTATTTGGCTTTGAAAATAAAGAATAAAATATGTAATATATTTCTATAAAAATGACGTTATAATATCATATAATTTTGAGCTGTGAACGACATAACTATAGTGTGTTTCATTCGGCAGAATTCTTAATGTATGATTGGGAATAGACTCTGCAATATATTTGGTATGGCTTTCTTTTATTACATCCTTACTTCCAGCCAGAACCAAAGTTTCAGCGGTTATTCTACCAAGCTCTTTCTCACTGATATTTGGTTGCGTCAGCATTAAATGATATTTGGTGTTTCTTGTAATCGTATAAAGGAATCGATACCAAATAAGATATGCAGTCTTTAAACCATTTGGATTAACATTTGCTCCGCTAATGATTAGTTTGGATAGAAGTTGTGGATACTGAGACGCGATCAATAGACCAATGATACCACCATCACTAAATCCATAGAGAATCGGCTTTTCAATCTGAAATTTTTGTATAAATGCTACGATATCCTTAGCCATCTCCAGATAATCCAGGTTCTCTGAGGTACCACTTTCACCATGCCCTCTGCTATCAATTGCATAGACCGTATTATGCTTCTTAAGTAAGGGAATTACTTGATCAAAGATCTTACGACTTTCTCCATTCCCATGAAGTAAAAGGATGGGTTGACCTTGTCCTACTTTTTCATAAGATAGCGTAATATCATTTACCATGGTAAACATAAAAAATCTCCCTACTCTATCATTCTATATTAGTACTCTAGCACCATAGCCTATACTAATATCTACACTTTGCTTTATAACTTTGCTTTATAACATTACTTTGCAACATTCTCTATAATATAACTCCATCATATCAATCTGCAACATTACTTAATACATTACCCTATGATCCTACTCTGCAATATCACAAAGTGTTGCATCAATATATTCAACTAACTTCTCTGTTGGAATACATAATTGACAACCTCTTACCCCTGCACTTACGGTGATTTCATCAAAAAGGATTGCTGTTTCATCCATAAAGGTAGGAAACTTTTTCTTCATCCCGATAGGGGAACATCCACCGCGAATATAGCCGGTAACACCAAGCAAATCCTTGACATGTATCATCTCCACTTTCTTATCACCAAGGATTGCTGCCGCTTTTTTTAAGTTTAATTCTGTATTAACCGGTATACAAAATACCGCATACCCCTTCTTCTCACCCCTAGCAACCAAGGTCTTAAAGACCTGATCTGCGGGCATATTAGTAATCTCTGCAACATGCTTTCCACCAAGATTGTTTTCATCTACTTCATATTCAATTGCCCTATAAGGTACGCCTGCCTGTTCTAATAGGCGCATTGCATTCGTTTTATTCATCTTTCATCCGTTCTTTCTCATGAATACAAAGAGTTCAATATCTATATTCTTATCACAATAAAATCTTTTGTACTACTTGATACATTAATTTGTCCTAGGTAACGGTTGCTTTATGCTACCCCGGAACCGCTCCGGTATCTCATAGGTTTTCATATGAACAAATTCACTCAAAGCAACATTACCAGTTGGGTCTATCTTAAAAACCGCCTCATCATAGCCTACAGGATTATGGGCTCCAATCATTGGAGTAATACCTAATTTGATCGTAACATAGGGAGGTCCGGACTCTTTGTTCAACTCAACAATTCGCATTTCATAATTAAATAATTCTAACTCTTCCGTAAAATAATTACTATAAAATGCGTTTGTAGCCTCCACGATATTTTTGCGTAAAAGTGCAATAATTAATTCATCCTTAAGTTCAGCCTCCGAACTTGAACTATATCGGAAAACTGAATTGGAGAGTCTGGGATATATTAAGTTCACAATCTCCATTATTAGTATGATTAATAAAATAACAATACAGACAATATACTTTAACTTCGGATTTTTCATAGTTATCACCCATAATTTACACTCAATAAATATATATTCCGAAATTAGCCATATAATAGCTGCTATTCCTTTTTTTAGAGAATAAATTACTTAATAAAACTACATAGAATACAGCCAGTCAACTGTATTATCAGCTAATTGACTATATTCTAAACAGTTAAAATATTCTATTCATTAACTTAGGCAGTTCATTGGATTTGGTCTAGTTATTGAATTGTTAGCCCTTTTAATTCAGCCACCTGTTGATGCAACGGTTTGCGTACTTTCTTACGGGTTACCTCTACAAGACCTAATGCAGTCATATCAACCAATGTCGTTTTTACTGGATCCTTCTTAAAATACCCCTCCAACTCCTCCATCAACTGATCTTGGTCCTTCTTAAGTTCCATATCAATGAAGTCAATAATAATAATACCAGATAAATTACGAAGACGAATTTGCTTGGCTATTTCTTTGGCCGCTTCTCTGTTTACTTTAAGGAAAGTCTCCTGTACCTTCTTCTTGCCTGCAATGGCCTTACCGGTATTTACATCGATTACCGTCAATGCTTCTGTTGGTTGGATTACTAGACTTCCTCCTGATTTGAGCCATACTAGGGGGCGAAGAGCATCATTTAATTTATCGTTAACACCATATAAATTTGGCAAACTAAGTAACGAATCCTCGTATAGTCTTAGTTTGCTTAGATCTTCCGGCTGTGAGGTTTCAAGATACTCCTTCATATTGGAATATAAACCTTCATCATCGGTAATAAACTCTTCCACATGATCCGTATAGCTATCACGAATATCACAGATATAATTTGGAGGTGTTTTATATAGAAGAGAAAAGCGATTCCTATGAACACCATATTTACGGATATTAACATAAGCATCGATTAGTTTCTGCATCTCCGCTGCTATCTTTTCCTCCGGTATATAAGCTGCATTGGTACGAATAATGAACCCATATTCTTTATGCTGATATCTTTTAGCAATCTCTTTTAAACGCTTGCGTTCCTTCTCATCCGTAATCTTAGAGGAGACACCGAAGGCAGGTTTTCCATAGGTTAAGGCAACATATTTCCCGGTGAAATTAAGGTTAGCACTCACAACCGGTGCTTTTGTCTTAATATCTTCTTTCATCACCTGAACAATGAGCTCATCACCCATTTTTATCTTGGTTTCCGTTAAATTCACATCATGCTCATCGTATTCCTGGCCCTGAGCCATAATCGGATATCGATTTTCTCCCAAGGAATAGTAACACATTCTGCCATCTTCTATCTCGATAAAGGCTGCATTTATATTTTTAATGATATTTTTCACTTTACCAAGATAGATATTACCAAGAATACCTTCCTCTTCTGAGGCATTCAAGGATACCTGTACCATATCTTTACCTTCAAAGAACGCAGAAATAATTATGTTATTTTTCTTTGTGATAACTAACTTATTCTCCATTCCTGTTCCTCCATAACATAATTTATGTTATCTTTCCACTTGATTTAATGCTGACAATTTTCCTGTCTCTTGGTTCTTCGTGTATACCTCCAGACGATGTACCTGCCATGCAAATTTTTCAAATGGAACACCAAGGTATGCATAGAAGGCCTCCAGCACAAGCTCAGGCTTTAAGTTGGCACTACTTCCGGTATCAATCTGTAAATATATCTTTATTCCATTTTCATAACTATCTGCCATACTGTTATATTGCTCTTTCTCTGCTTTTTTGAGCAGCTCTATGGCAGTTTCACTCATATTCGCCAAACGTTTCGCTTGATATTCTTCCTCATCAAAAGCTACAAAACGAATCATTGGTTTAATATCTACTTCTTTTTCGGAGTTCTTTGTTTTCTTTTCAATGACAATTTCCGGCTTCTGGTAGAAGTTTGTAAATGCATTTTTCAGATCTTCCTCATTAACAATATCCTCAGAAATAGAATAACCATCCTTTAGAGAAACCATATAATCTGCGGATTCTACAAGAGACATCGCAGTCACTACTCTCTGATTAACTTCTGGCTCTAAAAGTGGATGAAAATCAACCACTCTAAAACCATCGGTTAGTACCGCATTGATTCGTTCTACCATTACTTGTGGTTCATCACTTGATAACAGCGAAACATCTAAGTATTCCGCATCACTAGTTAATCCTACACCAAGGGGTGCCGCAAATGACATAATTTGATGAGGGCTATAACCCTTCGAGTATTCGCTATCAATATCGGCTCTACGGAATGCCTTTTGAAAATATCTCATGACATCCAAATGACCAATGAATTTCATTGCACCATATTTTTGAAATTTAATTCGTGCCTTCATGTTACTGTACCTCCTTCCCAGTCTCTACGCAATGCTCTAGGCATACTCCACCGCCAAAAACTTTAGCACCGCAGTTAAAGCAAGTCTGTCTACAGTTGGGAGTTACTTTTTCACCCTTAGCTCTTTTGTATTCACGTAGAAGAAAGGCCTTCGTTACACCTACATCAATGAAATCCCAAGGAAAGATTTCATCCTCTGCACGATCTCTACAATTGTAGAATTCTATATTTATACCATTATCAGCAAATGCTTTCAACCATTTGTCATAGTCAAAATATTCACCCCAAGAATCATAAAGACAGCCGGCTTTATAAGCATCATAAATAACCTTACTGATACGGCGATCGCCTCTGGCAAATACACCCTCCAGTTCCGTAAGTTTTGCTTCATGCCAACGGTATTTGATACTCTTTTGATTTAACTGCTCTCTTACCTTTTCCTTTAAGAATTTTGCTTTACGCATAAATTCTTCTCCGGTATCCATTTTACACCACTGGAACGGTGTAAAAGGCTTTGGTACAAAGAAGGAGGTACTAGAGGTAATGCTTACCTTACCATTTCTTTGCTCCTTAGGAATAGTATAATACTCTCTTGCAATTTGATCCGATAAGATTGCAATACCCTCGATGTCTTCGTCCGTCTCTGTAGGAAGTCCAAGCATAAAGTATAGTTTTACCTGATTCCAACCACTTTGGAAGGCCTTCATAGCTCCGCCAAGAATAGCTTCCTCAGTCAATCCTTTATTAATTACGTCACGAAGTCTCTGTGTTCCTGCCTCCGGCGCAAAGGTCAGACTACTCTTTCTGATATCTTGAACTTTACTCATTACATCCAGAGCAAAGGCATCGATACGCAAAGAAGGTAGTGATATATTCACACCCTTGGAGCCAAATTCGTCTATTAAAAAATATACCAGTTCCTGCAAATGGGAATAATCGCTGGAGCTTAAGGAACTTAA
>JAEWEO010000284.1 GCA_023389295.1 Bacillota bacterium | reverse complement strand
ATGCTACCCTTTCCTTACATATCTTATATTAACAAGTTCAAAAGCATTCAAAGTGATCCTATTGTCATCAATAACACTTATTTTATCCTCCGTAATATCAACAAGCTCATTGGCACTATAACCTTCTATCGTAATGATTGCCGATTGCCTTGTGTTACTGCAATTATAATACCTGACAATTATTCCATTATCATCCTCTGGAATTTTTACTGTCTCTAATATAATATTTTCATTTGTCGTCTTATAAATCCTATATGAATTTACTTTCTCAAAATCGCTACCTGTTATGACAAATGGATTATTTATATAATAAGCCTGCTTATAGGTATCCACACCTAATTTACCCGAATGCGTCAGCAATGCATAACGTATCTTCTGCTTTCCCTGGTCAACATTAGTACCCGGTCCATGTTTAGGACTCCTTACCAGATTCAGGTCCATGATACCATGTTTACAACGATAACCGTATTTACTGTCATTGATAAGAGAAATGCCATATAAATCTTCCGACATATCAACGAATTTATGTCCAGAGACTTCAAACTGTGCCAGTTCCACACTATTATCCTCTGTTGTTTTTCTGGCAAGGTGGCCGTATGAAAGGTTAAAATTGCACTCATTGGTATTAATATTAACAGGAAATGATACTCTTAGCATGGAACTTTCCTGATGCCAGTCTATTTCCAGATCAGTGGATACCATATTTTCTCCATCCAGAATTGAAAACTCCTGTCTGAACAGGCTTTTCTCTACTATATATTCACATATGGCATAGGCTTTCGGTCCGTCAACTCCTGTTCTAAAAGAAACGCATCTGGCGTCCTCTCTTGTTTGCTGATAGGCAACTGGTGCAATATCCCAGCAGTCTCCTTCATCCGTGTATTTTGATAATACCGCCATTTGCTTCCCATCCATAACAAATTCCTTATCTAGCTGTTTATCATATAAGGATGAGATATATCCCTTTTCAAAAGAAACTATCATTCTGTCATTTTCAATATGATTGATACCGCAAACAGCTTTAAAATCGACGACCTTGTCTTTCTTACCCACCGTTACCCCACCGAGTGCGGGTACTTTGACCCGGTACCAATCCTTATCCATCTTAAGGTTTTTTTCATAATTAAACGCATTAAAATTTATTACTGACCTTTTCGGAAACAGATAAGCCAGAATAAAATCAATTGCATTGGTCAGTTCAGAGTATATCAACTCATATCTTTCTATACTTTCCAAGTAAACGCGGTTAATTGATGAGCCCGGCAATATGTCATGAAACTGATAAAGTAAGATTTCCTTCCAAAGCGTTTCCATCTTTTCCTTATCAATTGGTAAATCAATATTACGTTCTCTGGCCAAAGGTATAAGCATCTCATAATTTCGCAATGCAAATTCACACTTTCTATTATAATTTTTGTTTTTTGACTGGGTTGTGTAAGTTCCCTGATGTTTCTCCAGATATAACTCTCCTTGATACACCGGATAATCAGTTACACAATTGTCAAGCTTTTCAAAAAAAACCATGCTCTTTTCTATTTTAACCAGGGGCATACCTTTTATATCCTGATATCGTATCGCTCTCTCAATATGTTCATAGCCCGGACCTGCTCCTCCATCTCCGATACCAAATAAAATCATGGCATGATTGGAGATGTCACGCTCCATGTAGTTTTTCTCACCTTTCTTCAGAAAATCTCCCCGCATGGGTGAATTGTAAGTGCTTTCCGGAAGCATATGTGCAAGAACCCTTGAGCCATCCAAACCTTCCCAATAGAAAGAATGGTACGGGAACTTATTTACTGTATTCCAGCTCATCTTTTGTGTTAAAAAATAAGGCACCTTTGCTAATTTCATAATTTGTGGTATACACGCTGAATATCCGAAGCTGTCCGGTACCCAAAAAATTTTCATATCTTCACAAAATTCCTGCCTAAAAAATTTCTTCCCATAATAAAATTGCCTGATCATGCTCTCTGTACTAATAAGATTACTATCCATCTCCACCCAGGTTGCACCCTGCAAATCCCAGTTGGGTTTTTTCGCCAGAACTTTTATCTTTTTATACAGTTGTGGATAGCTTTCTTTGATCCATTGATACAACTGGGCTTGCGATGCACCAAATACATACTCCGGATATCTTTCTATATTTTTAATCTGAGTGGCAAAGGTTCTGGCTCCTTTTCTGATACTTTCTCTTATCGGCCATAGCCATGCCAAATCAAGATGTCCATGTCCTATCGCTGAATACGCGAAGACTTCCTCCTCATTTTTCCTGTTCATCAGATGTTCAATTTTTCTTCTGATTTCTAATGCAAGACTATTATCTATCCTGTTTACAGGGCCAATTTCCATCAATTCTTTTATTATTTCATTTTTAAAGTCTTCGTCCTCGCTATAATCAACTATGGTAAGCAATACCTGCAGATCATATGCCAATTCTCTGATCTCACTATTGGTTTTGGCAACAAATAGATTATGAATACGGGATTCCTCTTTCATCTTACCGAAAAGATCATTGGCACCGCAGTCAATCCAAAAGTCTATCTTACCATCCAAATACAGATCATTGTCTGCTAAGACAACTTTTTTCACCGGTGATCCAAGCTGTTCCTCAAAATCAGACGCATAACAGGTGATAGCCTGTTTTATTGTCCCATTTCCGGTATAAACAAGACCTTCCCCGCCACAGTCCAGTAAAAACACTAATTCATTATTTTGATAATCTTTTGGTTTATCCCCTGTAATATGCAGCCATGCACAGTCAAAAACATCTTCTGCCCATCTGTCTCCTATGGTAAGGGATGTTTTCCTGCCCTGAAACCGGTGTTCAAATGCCAAGGGCTCCTTTGATACATAGGCGACACATTTCAATTTGCATAGCTTGCTGTAAGCTTCCTCAAACAAAAGCTCAACCAAATGATCTATTTCCTCTCTTTTCTCTCCGTCAAAAACAATTTTAAGCAATTCATTTGCCCTCCTTCCATGATATTTAGTTATCATATCAATTTCTTTCTGAAACCGAAGTAGACTAATGTTAGTTTATCAGTGGACTTTTATCATAATTTTAGGTATATCTGTCCTATATCCGGACACTACCAGTATAAAGCAAAATTAATTTCCAATCATCTTCTTACTTTTATCCATTACATACCAATCAAGTAAATATTACTTTTATTATGTAACTTTTATTATTGAGGGTTTATTTATTAAATTAAGGAGGGTTTTTTAATGAAAATCTTTAAAAGCAAGTCCAAAAATGTTCTTGTACTACTCTTAACGGCATTATTATTTGTTTCAACATTTTTATCAGACCCAGTAACTGTTAAAGCCTATACTTCTACCGCTGCTGATGTTGCTATGGACGCATTTCAGAACTATTGCTATAACCCGAACACCAAATTATATTACGGGAATACTGATAAGAACGGCATTGCTGCCATATGGACTCACGCAATTTTCTGGAATATGGTGATGGACGCATACGAAAGAACCGGTGACAATAAATATCTGACCCTAACCAATGATATTTACGAGGGCGGATATGCACAATATGACGGTTATAATTGGAATAATCAGGATGTATGGTTTGTTTTTGATGATTTGATGTGGTGGATTATTTCAATGGCTCGCGCTTACGAAATAACGGGAAATGCAGAATACCTTAACGTAGCCTCCGACGGCTTTGATAATGTATACTCCAGAGCCTATGATCCTGTGAATGGCGGCGTTTTTTGGGGATTTGGACCAAATGGTATGGGAAAGGGTCATAAAAATTCATGCATCAACTATCCGACCGTCATAGCAGCCCTGAAATTCTATGATATAACCGGAAATGTGGATTATCTGAATAAAGCAATTGATATCTACAGTTGGGCACGAACGAACCTTTTTAACACCTCCACCGGCAGCGTACCCGATTTGATATCCGATCAGGGAATTGTAGATTGGACCAATTATACTTATAATCAGGGGACAATGATTGGAGCCGCCTCTATGCTCTATCTTGCCACCGGCAACACAAGTTATTTAAATGATGTAAATTTAGCAGCCAATTATACTAAGGAAGTCATGTGTAATAATGACGGTATCTTACCAGCAGAAGGCGATTGGAATGAGCAGGGTACTATGAAAGCAATTTTTGCACACTATATTTCTATTCTGATCAATGACTGTGGACAAACACAATGGCTTCCGTGGATTCAGGATAATATTAACCTGGCTTGGTCAAATAGGGATACTCTGCGAAATCTGATGTACCGAGATTATACTGTTCCCTGCTCAAGCGGTATGATCCAGACTTATGAAGCCAGCAGTGCGGTTGCCTTTCTGCAGGTTATTTCTCCTGATCAGTCTGAGAATAAGCAGTCTATACCAACTCCTCAGATAACTGTTTATGAGAATGATCAGTATGGCGGTGCATCTTACATTTTGCGGCCCGGACGATATACAAAAGAAGCACTCACAAGGGCCGGTGTTCCGGATAACTGGATGACATCACTAAAAGTTCCTAATGGATGTACTGTTGAAATTTACAGTGAAGATAATTTTGCCGGTACCATGTGGGAAATTACAAGTAATTCTCCTAATATAGGACCGGCGGCCAACGATCAAATGACTTCTTGCATTATTTATTATGATGGAGGTGTCACATTTTACTCTGGAGATCTGTTTCAAGGCAGTGCTGTAACACTTACCAAGGGAGCCTACTCGCTGAATGAATTAATACAGCTTGGTATTCCGAATGACTCTGTAAGTTCACTAGCAATTCCTAAGAATCATTCTATTATTATTTACGAAAATATGCTTTTCGATGGTCAATCATGGCTCTTTAACTACGGAACTCATAATGTAGGCGCAGCATGCAATGATAAAATGTCCTCAGTAAGAATTTATTGATCTGAATGTAGTATAAGCCATACTGAGAGGGAGAATATGATTTTTCTTCATAATCTCCCTCTCAGTTCTTATATATATTCATTTCATACCAATTAAGTAAAAAGTATATGACATTTATTATTGGGGGGTTGCTTAATAATACTGGAGGAGCGCAGAAGATGAAGAATCCGTTAAGAAGCCTAATAAAGCATGGAACATTAGGGAGAGAACTCAAAAAAGGGAAAATAATTCAATCATGGTAAAATGCAAGTCGTTCATGCATGGTTTTTTCATTGCGTTTCAAACTAATGACATAATTTTTAGTTCCAATTATATGCATTATCTTCTTAGGCATAGTATATTTTTCAAAGAGCAGCTATTGGTATTAGAGTAATTATGAAGCTACTGCATTACAAATGATATATATGACAAGCGAATACATAATTTTGGCTTAAAGTCAGTAGATGATGTGTCTGTGGAATATAGTAGTGATAAAAACATAAAAAAATATTTATATAATCAATATACTGATACCTTTGATAAAATATCTGTAGTTAGTATTATCGAGAATCAACTTATGGCAAAGCGTATTACAAACAAACAAGCGGACAAGTATCGGCATCCACAACTGAAGTAAATGACACATCATTATCTTTCCTCAAAACAACGGAAAAGATCTCGAATGCTATTAAGGAAATTGAACAAAGTATTATGCAGCAGAAAAATGCTTAACCCATATAGATAATTTATCAAAAAAGATTGCTTTAGTTAGTGATAATACGAAGGAGATTAGTCAGATTGCGGATAATACTAAGGTCTGTATCAATGAAGGAACTTACTGTACTCAGTATCTTAATCAACAAACCAACTCTACCGCTGAAATAACCACGGACATTATTAATGCAATTGAAATTTTAGCTCAAAAATCGCAAACCATTACAACTATAACTAACGTTATTAATGATATAGCTAACCAGACAAACCTGTTATTTTTGAACGCATCGATTGAAGCCGCAAGAGCCGGAGAATTCGGAAAAGGCTTTTCAGTAGTAGCCAATGAAATTAGAACCCTAGCTGAGAAATCGCAGCTTCCACTATTTAATCTTATAGCATGCAATGATAAAATGTCCTATGTAAGATTTATTGATCTGAATATATTATAACTGTATGCCGGGAGGAAGAATATGATTTTACTTCATATTCTTCCTCTTATTTTATCAACATTTGAGTTATATCCACTCATTTACTAACAATCGTCTACTCTCATTCCTGTCATTATCAGATATATTAAAGTCAACAAAAATAGA